>NZ_QFFJ01000001.1:2163177-2472203 GCF_003308995.1 Chitinophaga flava
GCTGTTGCGCCAGGTCCTGCTTCAGGCCCGGTAATATGGCAGCCTGACCATGGCCCCTGAGGGCTGGCAGCATCCACAACCAGCAAACCAGTATAACAGTTGTATAACGTTTATGTATAAACGCTTTTATCATTACTACCTGTATCCTTTTATAAATTAATTTCCGGCACCCGGTAAAAAAACGTGCTGCCTCCTTCTTCGTTGTTGGCGGCCCCAGCCTCCCCGCTCATCTTATCAATAAAATCCCGGCAAATGATCAGCGCCAGTCCCGCCCCTTTGCCATAACGCTTTTTCGTATACCCATCACTACTGTAGGTAAACAATCCCGGAAGTATTACAGGGTCTATACCAGGTCCTTCATCCCGGAAAGTCACTTCTACAAAATCACTTCTACGTATAGCCGTAATAGTGATAGCACCATTTTCAGGTGAAAACTTGATGGCATTATGCAGAAAATTCCGATGGATAAACTGCAGCATTTCAAAATCGCCCTGTATGGTCATGCCTTCAGGGATATGTATTAGCAGCCGTATGTTTTTTTCACGTACCAGATGCTGAATGCTCTGTACGGAAGCGCCCAGCATATCTGTCAGCCCAAAAGACCGTGGCCGGTAAACAAATCCGGACAACTGTGTCCGCATCCAGCTCAATATCTCTTCAAATACTTTCAGGGTGGCCGTAGCAGTATGTTCCACTTCCATCACCATACCGGCGGCATCTTCCGGCGTCAGTATATCTTCATTCACAAACCCGGTAATATCGATGATATTATATAGCGGTGTCCTGAAGTCATGAGCGATCAGGGAAATCAGTTTGTTTTTGAAATCATCATTGGTCTTCAGTACTTCATTAGCAGCGCTTATTTCAGTCCGTATCCTTGCCAGACGCTGGGAGCGCAGCCGTGAAGAGCGATAGGAACGGATAAGGTAGTAGGTAAGCACCAGTAGTAACAGGATAATGACCACGATAAATATAAACAGGTATTGCCAGTAGTGTTGTGCCAGCCTCGTTTTCTGTAAGGCCGTCTGCTGGAGGGCTGACTGCATTTTGAGAGAATCCAGCATCTGGTCCTGAAGGGAGTAAGCGATATAATCCATTTCTCCCTGCTGCATATCATCCTGCCGTTGCTGCATGATATTCAGCGCAATGCGGCTGTATCTGGCCGCCTGAAGGGTATCTTTTTTTTGCTGGAAGTACTGGTACAGCTGTGTTACCTGCGGCAGCAACAATCCCGCATATCCTCCGGCCACGCCGTAGCTGACAGCATCCTGCTGGTATTTGATGGAATCGGCCTGGTGCAACCAGCTTTTGTAAGCTGCCAGTTGCAGGGAGCCGTACATGGCAAAGTAAGTATAACCTTCCTTCAAGGCCGTATCGATCACCTGTCTGAGCAGATGATCGGCTATTTCAAACCTGCCGGCGGCAAAATCCTCATTGACCAGCAGCAGGTTTATATACAGCAGTTCCCGGGTATCATGAAACCGTCTGGCCAGGGCTGTAGCCTCTTTGAGGGCCGCAGTAGCGGCTGACTGCAGGACAGGGTCAGCATAGTTGACCGTATAATAACTGGCCAATCCAAGGGCGTGGAGCGAATCCTGCTTCAGCTGCCGGGTAAGCTGTAATGACTGATGGATATAATCGTTGGCGGAAGTATGTTTGCCGGTATATTGATGATAGATGCCGATGCTCATCAACACCTGGGAAACACTGATAGAATCGCCAGCATGGCGACTTTCCTCCAGCGCATCATTATAAAAAAGATAAGAGAGATAATGATGGGGACGGAAAGCGTAGTAGTTGCCCAGGTTACGCAGTGCCCTGGCTTTGCCGGAAGGATAATTGATACGGGTGGCCACCTCTCTTGCCCTTGATGCATAATGCCCGCAACTATCAAGCTGACAGGCCTGATACAGGACAGCCAGCCTGTTTAAGGCATTCACATATGCTACGCTGTCTTTCACATGTGGCAACAAGGCTTTTAATCTGTCAATTTCCTTATGCTGCCCCTGCAACATCAATGGGAAAACAAATAGCAGCCAGTGCATATGCAACAGCATATATCGCTTCAGGATGGTCATCATTCAACCGGAAAAGTAAAAATAAATACGGCAACAGCGTACTGTCAGTGCCTGTTCATTTTGTTCATTTTCCTCCGGCCCCTGCTAAAGCTCGAACACCAGCCCTTTCCGCATCAGCGCTTCATATCTTGCAGGATCAAAGCGGTACAGATGTGCGCCCTTTTTGGAGGAGGTTTTATCCTTTTCTTCCAGTTTCTCCATCACATCGAGTGATAGTATTTTCTTGCGGAAGTTACGTTTATCAAGGGTTTTCTGATATATTTCTTCATACAGGCTTCTCAGTTGGGATAAGGTGAATTTTTCCGGCAGCAGTTCAAAGCCGATGGGATGGAAATGCGCGTTGTTACGCAGCTGCACCAGTGCATCGTTGATCATACGGTTATGATCAAAGATCAATGCAGGGATTTCATGCAGCTCCAGCCAGTGTGCACCGTGTTCCTGAGCCAGCGGCAGGTCGTGTTCCTTGATACGTATCAGGGCATAATAGGCTACTGATATTACCCTTGCACCGGTATCCCGGGATACCTCACCATAACAGTGCAACTGGTCCATATAGATATTTTCCAGGCCGGTAGTATGTTTGAGTACCCGGGCCGCCGCTTCGTCGGTACTTTCCTCCGACTGCACAAAACCACCTACCAGCGACCATTCACCCGCCATAGGAGCGACTTTTCGCTTCATCACCAATAACTTCAGCTTGCCTTCGTCGAAACCAAAGATGATACAATCTACCGCCACCAGGTGTTTTGGGGCTTGCGCATAAAAAGAAGCAGCATTCATAAAACGGAATTTTTCCAGCGTATATCGGGTAAAAATAATATAAAACCGCTTATTTTTTTGGTTTAAAGCGGCGGTAATCGGTAGATGGAATTTTGGTCACCTCCAGCTGGCGAAGCATATTTACCAGCTGTCCGCGGTGAAAGGTACTGTGGTTACACACATGCATTACCGCTTCCTGTACCGGCAACTTCACCTGTTCCCCTTTACCTGCTGCGAAAGCAAAGGTATGGTTCAACTTCACTTCGGTAGCCTGTTTCACCCATTCCTCCAGCAGTTGCGACTGCTGCAGCCAGGACTGACAAGCCTCTTCAAAAGTGCCGGTAAAAGCTACCGTCGGATCTACCGGCTGCTCCGTCAGCTGTAAACGCTGATACCAGATACTTTCCCCAAACCATAAATGACATACTGTTTTGTGCAGCGAAGGGAAACTACCTCCCAGCTCCCGTTCTGTCTTTTCTGCATCCAGATTCAGCATAACAGCCACCAGCTGTTGATTAGCCCAGTGATTATAAGATGCAAACCGCACCAGGATTTCTTTCATGTACAAAAAGGTTAATTAACAGGTCTTGATGAATATTCAACAAATTACAATATTGTTTGTCATTTTGCCTTGCGATCTTTGCATTCCCTAACCTGAAATATCATGGAACTCACTTACCTCAGCCGCTGCCTGTTCTGGAACATCCCGAAGATCGACGATTACAAGCGTTTCACCAACGCTTCCATCTCTAAAGGAGGTACTGTCCTGCCTTTGGCACAGGCCCCGGAAAAAATGCCACAGCGCCCCGTTTCCTGGAAGTTCAGGGGCCAGCCCCGGGAAGGGCAGCTCAGCGAACTGCTCGCCTCCACCGGTTCTACCGCCTGTATCGTGCTACAGCACGGGGAAATATTATACGAACAGTATTTCAACGGCTACCAGCGGAACTCCATCAATACCTCCTTTTCTGCAGCCAAATCCATGACTTCCGTACTCACCGGCATTGCTATTGCGGAAGGCGCCATCCATGCTGTAGAAGATCCCGTAGCCCGTTATCTTACAGATTTCAACAAAACAGGATATGACCAGATCACCATTTCGCATTTGCTGCAGATGTGTTCCGGATTGGAATATAAAGAGGGCGTGTTTCCCTGGACCGATGATGCCAGGGTATATTATGGCCTGCGGCTACGTGAGCAAGCACTCCGGGCCAGACTCATAGAAACACCCGGAAGCACTTATCATTACAACAACTACAACCTGCTGCTGCTGGGCATGATACTGGAAAAGGCCACCGGACAGCCCGTACCAGCCTATTTCAGCGAAAAGATATGGCAGCATATCGGCGCCGAAGCCGATGCCTCCTGGAGTATGGATAGCCGCCATTCCGGGTTTGCCAAGATGGAAAGCGGGTTCAATGCCCTCGCCATCGACTTCGCCCGCTTCGGACAACTCTGTCTGCAAAACGGTCAAATCAATGGTCAAACGATCATTCCTGCATCCTGGTTACATGAATCCACCAGTGCCCCCATCCATACTGCAGACAACACCCGATACCTTTCCCGTATGGTGCCTCCGTTGTGCAAATGGGCCGGAAGTCCGCATGGATATTACAAATACTTATGGTGGGGATACCAAACGGATCCTCATAATTTTGACTATTTTGCATTAGGCGTAAAAGGCCAGCTGATTTATATCTCTCCCCGCAAACAGGCTGTGATTGTACGCTTTGGCAAAAAATGGGGAGATATTGACTGGTGGCCGGAGTTACTGAAACAACTGGCCGATTCACTTGCATAATTTTTGATACTATGGAAGATATAACGTTAAGGGTTGCACGAAAAGAAGATTGTCGCCGTTTGCTGGAACTGATCCATGAACTGGCCGAATATGAAAAAGCACCCCAGGAAGTAACAGTCAGCCTGGCACATTTTGAAGAAGCAGGCTTTGGATCTAACCCCGTATGGAAAGCATTTGTAGCTACCACACAGGAAGATGGTAAAGAACTTATCGTGGGTTTTGCCCTGTATTATGTTCGTTATTCTACCTGGAAAGGTTGCCGCATGTACCTCGAAGATCTTCTGGTCACCGAAAAATGGCGTGGCAAAGGAGTGGGTAAAATACTGTTCGATCAACTCATCGTGGAAGCAAAGGAAAAAAAGTTCAGCGGCATTCTTTTTCAGGTACTGGAATGGAATACACCGGCGATCAATTTCTACAAAAAATACGCTACCAAATTTGATCCTGAATGGATCAATGTCAGCATTGAATTATCATAATCTTTCCGTTTATAACATTCCTGCATTGTATGTCATCAATCCTCACTAATATTGATGACATACAATTTTTACTATGATTTTTCTTCACGATTTCCGCGACTTACGCACAGCGTCTACAGAAACCCTGAGCAGTACCTTCAACGAAGCGTTCAGCGACTATATCGTGCCGATGCACCTCACTCCTTCCATCCTGGAACAAAAGATGAAAGCCGAAAACATACAACGGGCATGGTCTATCGGTGCCTTCAATGGTAATGAGCTGGGGGCCTTTATCCTGCATGGCGTAGATAACAATGAACACCCTACCGTATTGTACAACGGCGGCACCGGCGTAATCCCCGCTTTCCGCGGCCAACATCTGATTCAGAAAATGTATGAACAGTTTATTCCGTACTACAAACAACAGGGTATCCGGAAAATACTGCTGGAAGTAATCAGTTCCAACTTACCAGCTATCAAGGCTTATACTAACAGCGGCTTTCATAAGGTACGTGTTTTTCGTTGTTACAAAGGTGTTGTAAACGTTCACAAAACAGCACCGGGCATCAACATCCGGGAGAACAACACACCGGAGTGGACCCTATTAAGCACCTTTATGGATATGGAGCCCAGTTGGTCCAATATGGTTAGCAGTATACAACGGGAACGGCCAGCTACAAGCACCTGGGAAGCCGTATTCAACGGAGAAGTAGTGGGTTATATCAGTGTCAACAAAGAGAGCAGACGTATCCGCAACATAGCAGTACATCCGGCCTTCCGGCGCAAAGGTATTGCCAATGCCTTACTGCAGTATGTAGCACAGGAGCTGGACGGGCCTATGAGTATCATCAATATCGATGAAAAAAATCAGGAGATAGGCGCTTTCCTCGAACAAGCAGGACTGCAGTATTTTCTATCACAATATGAAATGGCTGTTGAGCTTTAATCATACGACATTCAAAGACAAAGAGCGCAAGGCTGTCGATAAGCCCTGCGCTCTTTGTTTTTATGCAGATGGTAACAGTGTTTAGCTGATACCGTTTACAGTTACTTCTTTTGCGATTTTCTGCACCAGTCCCTGTAACACTTTACCAGGGCCTACTTCAGTGAATTCACCAGCGCCATCGGCTACCATAGCTAATACGGACTGGCTCCATTTTACCGGGCCGGTCAGCTGGTCGATGAGGTTTTGTTTGATCTGTGCGGGATCTGTTACAGCAGCAGCTACTACGTTCTGGTATACAGGGCAGGCAGGTGTATTGAAAACGGCTTTTTCGATAGCAGCTTTCAGTTCTTCCCTGGCAGATTCCATCAGCGGAGAGTGGAATGCACCACCTACCGGCAGTACCATCGCTCTTTTAGCACCGGCAGCTTTCAGTTCTGCGCAGGCAGTTTCCACTGCTTTGAGGGTGCCGGAGATCACCAGCTGGCCAGGACTGTTGTAGTTGGCTGGTACTACTACTTCATTGGTTTCAGCAGCTACTTTGGCGCAGATCTCTTCTACTTTGGCATCTTCCATACCAAGGATCACGGCCATAGTGGAAGGCTGCTGCTCGCAGGCTTTCTGCATAGCGTTGGCCCTGATAGCTACCAGGCGCAGCGCTTCTTCAAAAGATAAAACACCGTTGGCAACGAGTGCGGAAAATTCACCCAGAGAGTGGCCCGCTACCATTTCAGGCTGGGAATGTTCGGTGGAGAGGAAAGCGATAACAGCATGCAGGAATACCGCCGGCTGGGTAACTTTGGTTTGTTTCAGATCTTCTTCTGTGCCGGTGAACATGATATCGGAGATACGGAAACCCAGTATCTCATTAGCTTGTTCAAATAATTCTTTTGCTTTTGCATTGGTGTCATACAGGTTTTTGCCCATACCCGGAAACTGTGACGCCTGTCCGGGAAATACATATGCATGCTTCATGGTTGCTTATATTGTATTTATAATATCAAATAGAAATAATTCAAATATACAATCAATTAGATTTTAACAATGACTTTTAAAAGTCTCTGCAAAACTGCGCTAAAATAGCATTAAAACAAAAATGGTTTAACCACAAACGGTTAAACCATTTTTGCAAGGGCCTTTGAAAGGGCTTATCTTCCAATAAGTTTCATGAACTCAGCTCTGGTAGTACCATCCATAAACTGGCCGCTGAAAGCGGAGGTAGTCGTCAAAGAGTTCTGTTTGGACACACCGCGCATCATCATGCAAAGGTGCTGGGCTTCTATCACCACCGCTACACCTTGTGGCTCAAGGGTTTCCTGGATAGCGTCCAGGATCTGGTGGGTCATTCTTTCCTGTACCTGGAGCCTGCGGGCATAAACATCCACTACGCGGGCCAGCTTGCTCAGGCCGGTGATATAGCCATTGGGAATGTAAGCCACATGTGCTTTTCCGAAGAAAGGCAACATATGATGCTCACACATGGAATACAATTCTATATCTTTTACGATCACCATTTCACTATAGGCTTCAGTGAATTTGGCACCATTCAGGATTACCCTGGCGTCCTGCTGATAGCCTTGTGTAAGGAATTGCATGGCTTTAGCCATTCTTTCCGGGGTTTTCAGCAGCCCCTCTCTCTCAGAATCTTCTCCAAGCAGTTCGAGGCATTCTTTATAGTTCTTTACAAGACCGGACGTGATCTTTTCGTCGTAACTTTCAACCTTAGTATACGCCATTCTTATATGATTTAATCAATTCCTAATGCTGATGCCCGCACCTTTCATGCTGCACAACTCATACCGATAGGCGTGGGGTCTTTATTTACCGCCGTAGTATTCTACGTATATACGGGGGGTTTCATACAGCTTGATGCAGTGTAACTGCACTTCAGCCGGAAGATGCGGCGCCAGCTGCTCCCAGATGGCAATAGCCAGATTCTCTGCAGAAGTAAACTTCCCTGTCATAAAATCCACATCCAGATTAAGATTGCGGTGGTCCACTTTCTCAATAACCGAATCCCGGATGATCACGCCCAGTGTTTTCGCATTAAAAACAAATCCGGTTTCAGGATCAGGATTACCTTTTACGGTTACATGCAGTTCATAGTTATGACCATGCCAGTTGTCGTTGGCACATTTTCCGAATACTTCCTCGTTCTTTTCTTTGCTCCATCCCGGGTTAGACAACTTATGCGCAGCATTAAAGTTCTCTACTCTCGTTAAATAAATCATTATTGCAAAAAATTTTCGCAAAAATACCACTATTCTGTGAGTAGTCCCAAGTTTATCCTTATTCCTGTCAATTGTTTTACACTGTACAACATCATTTTTGATGTACTTTTACCGCATGAAATTATTGGTTACCGCTGCAACCACGCTGGAAGTCCAGCCATTTCTGCACTTTCTGGACCGTGAAAGCCACACAGTGTCAGCCCATCAGTACCGCCTTGCCAACTGCGACATACAAATTCTCGTAGCCGGTATCGGTATGATGCCCTTCGCCTATCACCTGGGCCGCCACCTGGCCAGCCACCGCCCTGATTTCGCAGTACAGGCAGGTATTGCCGGCAGTTTCCGCCGCGATTGGGAACTGGGCTCCCTGGTAATGGTAGACCGCGAATACCTGGCCGACCTGGGCGCAGAAGATAATGAACAGTTTAAGGATTTATTTGATATCCAACTGTGGCAACCCTCCCAGCCTCCTTTTACCGGCACCGCCCTGGTCAACACTTTCGCTGGCCTGCCCTACGTTCCCCAGTTACCCAAGGCCACCAGCGCCAGTGTTAACATGGTCAGCGGCAGCACCCAAACTATCACCCGGCTCGAAAGCAAGTATATGCCCGACATAGAAAGCATGGAAGGTGCCGCCTTCCACTATGCGTGCCTCAGCGAAAAAATACCTTTCCTGCAGATACGTAGTCTCTCCAACTATGTGGAAATACGCGATAAGAGCAAATGGAATATTCCGCTGTCTGTGAAAACATTGAATGAAGAACTCATTTCAATTGTTAAGTCACTGGCCAGCTTATCGTAATAAATAAAATTTTCAAAGTATATGCATTTATCATTAGGTTTCTCGCCCTGCCCGAATGATACTTTTATCTTCGACGCACTGGTTAACAATAAGATCGATACGGAAGGCTTTACATTCGATACCCAACTGGAAGATGTGGAAACACTCAACCGCTGGGCCCTGCAAGGGAAATTACCGGTTACCAAACTGAGTTTTGCCGTATACCTGAAAGTCAGGGACCAATATGACCTGCTCAACAGCGGCAGTGCCCTGGGCCGCGGCTGTGGTCCACTGCTCATCGCCAGAAAAGATATCCCCAAAGAAGAAATCAAAAATCTGAAAATAGCCATCCCCGGTGAAAACACCACCGCCAACCTGTTGTTCTCCATCGCTTTCCCGGAAGCCAAAAACAAACAGGTCATGCTCTTTTCAGAAATAGAAAACGCTGTCCTCAACGGCGACGTAGATGCCGGCGTGATCATACACGAAAACAGATTCACCTACCAGCTCAAAGGACTCGTTAAACTCATGGATATGGGTGAATACTGGGAATCCACCACTGGTAACCCGATCCCACTGGGCGGTATCTTCATCCGTAAGGATATTCCAGCCGAAACCCGCGCCAAGGTAGATGCTCTCATCCACAAAAGCCTGCAGCATGCCTACAGTGAATACCCTCATCTCTCTGATTATATCAAATCACATGCACAGGAAATGGATGAGCAGGTAATGCGCCAGCACATTGATCTCTATGTGAACGACTACAGCCTTGACCTCGGCACAGAAGGCAGAGCTGCAGTAGAAGCGCTTATGGAAGCGGCTAATCGTGTTACACCAACGCACTAATTGAAACGTAACAATATTAAAAACCAGGACGCGGAGATAATGTACCTCTCCGCGTCCTGGTTTTTTAGATAAACTAACGTTTCACTGCCTGACTGTAAACCGCAATGGCACGCTTACGTGCCTCCTCGTGCGATACAACGGGATGTACATAAGACAGATCTTCAAATTCAGGTACCCAACGGCGGATATACCGCAGGTCTTTATCAAATTTTTTTGTTTGTAAGGCCGGATTAAACACCCTGAAATAAGGAGCAGCATCACACCCGCAACCAGCCGCCCATTGCCAGTTACCGTTATTCGAAGCCAGATCATAATCCAGCAGTTTAGCCGCAAAATAAGCTTCTCCCCAGCGCCAGTCGATCAGCAAATGTTTGGTCAGAAAACTGGCTGTGATCATCCGCACACGGTTATGCATATGCCCCGTGGCATTTAGCTCCCGCATACCAGCATCTACGATAGGATAACCTGTCTGCCCTGTACACCATCGCTCAAACTCCGCTTCATTATTACGCCAGCGGATATTATCATATTCTTTCCGGAAAGAAGCCCCTGCAGCATGCGGGAAATGCCAGAGTATCATCTGAAAAAAATCACGCCAGATCAGTTCCTTTGCAAATGTCTGATTGAGTTGCATCGCCCGCTGCATCAGTTCGCGAATACTCACTGTACCAAAGCGCAAGTGCACACCTAATCCGGTAGTGCCTGCCAGCGCCGGAAAATCACGGGTCTGATCATAGTGTGTGATAATACTTTCCGGAAATTCTTTGGAGGGAAAGTCTTTCTTTCCGGCTTTAAAACCCATCATGGCCAGTGACGGTATCTTCAATGCCCGTTGTTGGTACCAGTTACTCTCATATTTTTCCACCGGATATGGTTTCAGATAAAACGGTTTTAGTGTAGCCAGCCAGCGTTTGCTGTAAGGTGTAAAAATCGTATATGGGTCACCGTTATCTTTCACCACTTCAGACTTTTCAAATATTACCTGGTCTTTATAACTGTGAAAGGAGATCTTCTTTTTATGCAGCCATGCTGCCACATCTGCATCCCGTTTCCGGGCATAAGGTTCGTAGTCACCGGTGGTAAATACCTTTTCTACCGGATAGCGGGAAGTCCAATGCCGGAAAGCATCTTCAGGCGTACCATAAAATACATCAAGGGTTGTTCCTTTGGCCACCAGTTGTCTTTGTATATCTTCCAGCACTTCATGAATAAACGTCACCCGGCGGTCGTGTTTATCTTCCAGATCATCCAGAATATTGGTATCAAATACAAACACAGGCACCACCGGATTTTTGTCTTTCAATGCGTGATACAAAGCAGCCTGGTCATTCAGACGCAGGTCACGGCGGAGCCAGCAGAGATTGATTTTGGGAGTCATGCGTCAAATTTATCACGCAAAGACGAAAAAGGGAGCAAAGCCGCCGTTATTTCTTTTAGCGTTCTTTGCTCCCTTTCCCACCATGGTATCAGCGGGTCACAGTTTTCCGTCGAATAGCACTTCATGTAAGATGGCAGCGGTGGCGTTGCCATAGCTGGTGTCGCGGAAAACGCCTACCCAGCGGATTCCCTGGACTGCGTTCGTTAAAAATATTTCATCTGCATTTTCCAGATCATCCACTGTCAATGGCTTCTCCTCGATTTTAAAAGGAAGCTCTGTTTTCAGCAGATGTTTGCGCATCACACCACATACACCACCTTCCGAGAGCGGAGGCGTGTAGATCGTATTATCATGCACAATAAATATATTAGCAATGGTACTGTCTGCAACACGACCGTATTGATTCAGCAACACGACTTCATTGAGCCGGTGTTGTTTGGCGTACATGGCGGCCATTACATATGGCAGGCAGTTATTGGATTTAATGGAGGAAAACTTATCGCTGCTTTTTCTGGCATCCGGAAATACATCCAGTACCAAGCCCACTTCATTGAGTTCAAGAACTGATTTGTTCAGTTCCCATACCTGGATTATATAGTTGGGAGTATTATTAACAGGCTCGTATAATCCGCCTTCTGAGCGGAATACAGAAAACCTGACACGGGCAATATCGGTATGACCATTTTTATGGCACAAATCCAGTATCTGTGTGATGAAAAAATCCTTGCTAAAGTAAGGAGGAACATCAAAATGCAACAGGTTAAGACTGGCCATTAAGCGCTCAAAATGTAAGTCGCTCAGCAATACTTTCCCCTGATATACTCGCAGGGTTTCAAAACATCCATCCCCGTAGCGGAAAGAGCGGTTGTCTGCCGTAAGGATCGGGTCTCCAGCGGGGAAAAATTTACCATTATAACAAAGAAAACCAACTTGCACTCGAACTGTGTTTAGCAAAGTGTAAGTTACCCAATTATTTTGTGATTTTGACCAGAGGGATGTGGCCGACCTTCATGGTCAGCCACCAAGGAAATGTTAAATTTAATCAGGCAGTCCACCCAAACAACTCATTAAAGCATCCCATCTGATATGCAGCCATCAAAGCGTTCAGCACGCTACACTCCGGCGGCAATAATATAGCAGGCAAGCTGATCTTATTTCCCTTCTATTCCTTTCTTCCATTCTTTCAGTGAATCTATTTCTTTCTGTTGACGGATAAGATGTAAAGTCAGCTCTTCAATTTTCTGCAGTAGTTTTTTATTCATCTCACCCAACTCTATACCGTCTTTTTTAACTTCTTCAGCAGAAGGAATATCAGGCAAATGTTTATGTTCAATAACATATTTTTCAACATCCTGTAATGTTGGTAATCGATAATCGTCATGAAATACAAAGTCAGACCAATCAGATAATGTTACTTTTATTCGCTGGGTGGTGATAGTTCCGGCTACAGCCAATTTGGATTGAGGATGGAGCGTGCCGACACCAACGTTGCCATTTCCCAAAACAACGAATCTCTCGACACCTCCCGTTTTCAAATTGAGACTTGTATCGACCTTGTTATACCATATCTGATTATCTGTGGAATTTGAAAAATCAATGACAGCATTATTCTCTGAAGATATACGTATCGGCCCGGCTACATCCAGCAGCCGTTGCGGGATTGTTGTTCCGATACCTACGTACCCCGATGCACGCTGCATATATATTCCTCTTTCAGCTCCATTATCATCTACCACTCCAAATGTGGCATAACTATTAGCAGTTTTATCTGCATTGTAGCCCATAAATACACGCCTGTTATTATTATCAGTCAGATCAATCGTACCATAACTTCCGGTGATATTTGCGGTGAAGGCCCTATAAGCGGCTCCGCTGGTTTTAATTCCCCCATTCACCTGTAATGCTGTTGAGCCGTCATCCTGTGCAAAGTTGATCAGTGTGCGGGACGTTGTATTGATCAATGATCCGGCCAGGTTTAAAACAGTATTAACATTGCCTGTTCTGTTTCGGCTTTGAATATAGCCCTGACCGTTAGTATAATATAATTCAAGCCCGGCGCCGGTACCAGGAATATTATTCACCCCTTCGACACGTATCAGATTGCTGGTGTTGTTCCCGATATCTGTTACTGCTTGCAGATTTTGTCCTTTAAGAGAATGAATCAGCAATACAAATGCTGATGTACAGAATAGGATCTTTTTCATAGACGTAGTACTGTTTTGTTGGCATTAATTAAGTAAAAAAACAAGTATAAATAAAGAGAAAGCCCCGCTTGATAATTCCAAGCGAGGCTTTCTCTTTATTTACACTGATCTTTGCTTATCAGGAACATCAGTATTAATCAGCATTAATCACAGTTATTTCACCTTCCACAATTAATCGTCCGGCTGTTTTGGCTTTAATTTCCTCAACACTAACATCAGCAGCGCGTTCCAACAGTCGGAAACCCTGCGGTGTTACATCGAGGACGGCCAGTTCGGTCACGATTCTGCGGACGCAGTTCACACCGGTAAGGGGTAATGTACAGGCTGGCAGCAGTTTACTTTCACCTTTGGGATTGGTATGCATCATGGCCACGATAATATTTTTGGCAGATGCTACCAGGTCCATGGCGCCGCCCATGCCTTTCACCATTTTACCGGGTATTTTCCAGTTGGCGATATCACCGTTGTCGGACACTTCCATGGCGCCCAGTACGGTGAGGTCTACTTTACCTGCGCGGATCATACCGAAACTTTCTGCGGAGTCAAAGAAGCTGCCACCAGGCAGGAGGGTAACGGTTTCTTTACCGGCATTGATGAGGTCAGCATCAATATCTTCCGCAACCGGATAAGGGCCCATGCCCAGCATACCGTTTTCGGACTGCAGCATGATGGACATGCCGGCAGGGATGTAGTTGGCCACCAGCGTAGGAATACCAATGCCCAGGTTAACATACATACCGTCCTTTAACTCCTTTGCTATTCTTTTGGCGATGCCAAATTTATCGAGAGGCATAAATTACTGATTTTGGAAAGTGGAATAATGGGGCAGTCGCAGGCTAGATTTTTACGGTCCTGCGTTCTATCCGTTTTTCATAATTCGTGCCGGCAAAGATGCGGTGCACGTAGATGCTGGGCACATGGATATGGTCCGGATCGAGTTGTCCCGGCTGTACCAGCTCTTCCACCTCTGCGATGGTGATCTGCCCTGCTTTGGCCATGGAGGTGCTGAAATTACGGGTTGTTTTCCGGAACTGGAGGTTGCCCAGCGTATCCCCTTTCCAGGCTTTTACGATGGCGAAATCGGCATGCAGGGCCATCTCCATGAGATAGTGCTTACCGTTGAATTCACGGGTTTCCTTTCCTTCAGCGATTTCAGTGCCGTAACCGGCGGGAGTAAAGAAGGCGGGGATACCCATGCCGGCCATCTGGATGCGGGTGGCTAATGTGCCCTGTGGGATGAGATCTACTTCCAGTTCTCCGGCCAGCAGCTGTCTTTCAAATTCGGCATTTTCGCCTACATAAGACGACATCATTTTGCGGATCTGACGGGTTTTCAACAACATCCCCAAACCGAAATCGTCTACGCCGGCATTGTTGGAGATGCAGGTCAGGCCTTTCACTCCTTTTCTGACCAGCGCTGCGATACTGTTTTCCGGTATTCCACACAAACCAAACCCTCCCAGCATGATCACGGCGCCATCCTGGATGTCCTGTATGGCTTCGTCTGCATTTGCTACTACTTTGTTCATGTTTTGGTGTTTTATGTTGATCTATGGCTGTCGTTTAATGAAGGGCCGCACGGTATCGGAAGTGTGCACCAGGAAAGCTTTGTCGGCATGAGGGAAAAAGCTCTTCAGGCGGAACATCACCGGCGCGTTTTCATCGGAGGGGTTACCCAGCTTGTTTCTCCGCATATCGATGTCGGCCTGTACCTTCTCAAAAACATCCTTCAGCCTGTCGGGATGCATTTCATACCAGTTGTAACTTGTCATGAAATCCTTTACAGATACATGGTGCAGGTCCAGTACCTGCTTATAGAGGATCTTAATTTTTTCCTGACGCAGAGAGTCGGGCAACCGCAGTGTCTCTGCGCTTACTTCGTTGCCATAGGCATCTGCCAGGGTCATATCTACCAGTATCCTGCTCATTTCGTCTTTCCCTATATATTGTTTGGGCACGTTGCCAGGCTCGCCGCATGATGCCGTCAATATTATTAATCCTGTAATGAGCGCTTTAAAACTGTTGTTCATTCTTCTATAAAAATTGGATGTCCGGTGCAAAGGCGGACTGTTATTTCATCTGCTGATATTTCTGTGCGTTGGGCACATCCATCTGTGCCAGCAGTTCAGCAGCCCTGCTTTTCTCCTGTGGCATCGCTTTCGAAAATATCTTTTGCAGTTCATCGGCTTTAGCAGCGTAAAATGTTTGCATCAACATAGAGTTGGGTACATCCTGGTAGATGGTATACAACAGGTTGAGACAGTTCATAATAGCTGCGCGGCCTTTATTCACATCATCATACATCACGTCCAGTCCGTTGCGGTGGTACTGGTACATTACATCGTGAAAATTAAGAAACTTGGCGTTCAGCAGGTTGTCCTGCAGCCAGTAACGGTTACGGTTACCCTCAAAAGCCTTCCAGCCGGAGATATCTTTTCCATCGGGTGCGTTATTCACAATATTGAGCGCCTTTTTGAAATATATATCGCCGCCACGGGGAGAGAAGGAGTCGTAGTCCAGGCCCAGGATAATATTCACATAATAAGCCATGATAGCAGTAAGGTTGGAGGCCATCGGATCGTTGCCTACTACCCTGCTGTCGCTGAATTCCAGTGGCTGGAACTCAGCATACCGGAACACTACGTTGTTATCCTGTGTATTAAGCAAACTGGTCACATAACCGCTGTTGTACACCGGACGGGTGGCCTGTATAGTGAGGGAGGCCTTGTAGGTGTTTTCTCCCAGTACGCCGGTTACATTGAGCAGGAAGTTACATTCTATCCTTTCTGCCGGTGTGAAGACATCATCAGACCAGTGACGGTTGTTGAGGAATTCCTTAAGTGCATTTTGCAGCGTGGTGAACACTTTCCTGTCCACACCCTGTACCTGGTTCGCCACTACGGTGACATTGGCTCTGATCTCCTGCGCCTGCAGGCAGTTGGCCATTAAAACGAAGATGCCTGCCAGTAGCAGGGTGAACGGGAAACGGTTACGCATGTTGCAGTTCAATTATAGCTGAAACAATATCTCTGGCTACTTCCTGTTTGGATTTGAGGGGGATATCACGTTCTTTTCCTTTGTTGTCAAACAGGGTCACCTTGTTGGTATCATGATTAAAACCGGCGCCGGGATCAGCGAGGGAGTTCATCACGATCATATCGAGGTTTTTATCACGCAGTTTTTTGAGCGCATACTCCCTTTCGTTGTTGGTTTCCAGGGAGAAGCCGACCAGCAGTTGCTGGGGACCTTTGTTGTTACCCAGGGTGCGGAGTATGTCATGTGTTTTTTCCAGGGAGATGCTGAACTTATCTTCTCCTTTTTTGATTTTTTTATCTGCTATCTGAACCGGGCGGTAATCAGCCACGGCGGCGGCAGCCACCACGATGTCCGACAGCGGGTATACGGCAATCACGCTGCGGAACATGTCTTCTGCGGATTGTACCGGGATGATATCAATACCATTGTGGTGGGTAGTGAGATTAGTGGGTCCCAGTACCAGTTTCACCTGTGCGCCGGCATCGGCGAGGGCTTCTGCGATGGCGATGCCCATTTTACCACTGGAGTGATTGCTGATATATCTTACAGGATCGATGTGTTCAATAGTGGGACCGGCAGTTACCACGGCTATTTTGCCGTCGAGTGGTTTACGGGCGCTGGCAGCTACGCTGAAATGGCGGCGCAGCAGGGCCACAATATTTTCCGGTTCGGCCATACGTCCTTCTCCGATAAGACCGCTGGCCAGTTCACCGGCGGCGACGGGGATCTGCTGGTGGCCATATTGCAGGAGACGGGCTATATTCTGGCGGGTAGCGGGATGTTTCCACATGTCTTCGTCCATGGCCGGGGCAAACAGTACCGGGCAGGTGGCGGAGAGGTAGGTGGCCAGCAGGAGGTTGTCGCACAGGCCATTGGCCATTTTGGCGATGGTGTTGGCAGAGGCGGGAGCGATGAGCATAACATCGGCCCAGCGGCCCAGCATCACATGGTTATTCCAGCTGTTATGGTCGCTGATATGGAGCGGCACTTCATTTTTAGACAGGGTGGCGAGGGTGAGCGGAGTGATGAAGTCAGCCGCGGCGGGCGTCATGATCACTTTTACGATGGCCCCTTCCTTCACCAGGAGGCGGGTGAGGGTAGCAGCTTTATAGGCGGCAATGCTGCCAGACACGCCCAGGAGGATTTTTTTTCCTTGTAGCATCTTAATATCGTCCATAAAAAAAGCGGCAGAAAAGATTCTGCCGCCATGAAATTAATATTTTTATTTTTCGCAATCATGCACCTCACCAAATAAAGTGTGGCGGATTAGCTGAACAGATCGTCGTCGTTCTTGCGGAAATAAATTTTGCTGTCCAGGAATTCCTGGGTAGCCTGGATAGCTGGATTCGCCATTCTTTCGTAAAAGCGGGAAATCTCTATCTGCTCCTTGTTTTCATGAACTTCTTCGAGGTTGTCAGTATGACTGGCAAACTCTTCCAGCTTGGAATGGAGCTCCTCTTTCACGGAAATATTGATCTGATTGGCGCGTTTGGCTATCACGGCAATAGACTCATATAAATTACCGGTCCTGTTCTTAATATCGGTAGTATTTTTAGTTTCTACCCAGGGATTAAGACTACTGGTTAGACTTCTCTTTATTTTGCTCATTTTCCAGTGATTTAATATTATTTTGCGCTAAGGTATAAAATTTTTCTGCATCCACCTTCAATTTGCTGTTGGGATAGTGGTCTGCGAAGTCGAGGTATTCGCTGATAACTGTCTCGTAGCGTTCCCGCTGTTTTTCTTCCACACTGTTTTTAGCGTAATTGTAGTAAGCCCGGATGGCCATTATTTTGTAACCGTCGCTTTTATCGGAGTCCGGGTAATTGCGCATCAGGTTTTTGAAGGCAATACCGGCAGCTTTATAAAAACCGAGGTTATAGTACAGTTCAGCACTGTTAAATTCCTTTTTTTCCAGTTTACGGCGGCAAAGCTCAACTACGAGATTAGCTTCCGCTACTTTTTCCGATTGGGGGTAGTTGTTGATGAAGGTTTGCATCTGGGCAATGGCCTTCATGGTATTTGTCTGGTCCAGTGATACCTTGGGCGACTGCTTGTAATAGCAATAAGCCTGCATGTAGTCAATTTCTACCGCTCTGGGGCTGTTGGGGAATACGTCCAGGTAGTTTTTAAAGTGGAAAGCTGCCTGTACATAGTCCTTTACATAATAGGAACAGTATGCGTAATTGTAATACAGGCCTTCAAACTTCTCAGTGCCTTTATACACCTGTAGAAGGTCCTGATAGAGCGTTTGTGCTGTATTGTATTTTTTCTTCTGGTACAGCTTATCTGCATAAGCCAGCTTCTTTTCGAAGTTGTTGCTTTTTTCTATCCTCCTCAATTCATTATTACAGGAAGAAGCTACAACGATAAGCGCAAGAAAACTGCTATACAATAAAAATTTCCGCATAAAAGAGTGGCAAAGTTAAGAATTAAATGTAAATGTAAGGCGAAGAGATTTTCATTGCTGTTAAAATTTTGCAAAAGAGGCAGTTAAGTCGCTGAAACAGGGTATTTCCTCTGGCAGGGGACTTATTTTGCCTTTAGCTGCCGAAAATAAAAAATGGCGGGGTAACCATCAAAAAAAGGTAAAAACAGTTATTCAAATTAAAACAAAACCCTATTTGTAAAATAAATTTTTCTTTCGGTACTGATGAAATACCGCAGTCAACCGTAGATCTTCAATATCAGTACAGTCGTGTTTTTTATAGGTTATAAACATGTTATAAACATATCAATATCTATTATCCACACATTTTAACATCCCCATCCTAAAACCGATGCACAAAACAGGGATAATTCCTCTTCCATGGCTAATTTGGTCCTGTGGAAAAAATTTATAAAGTATTTTTTCGTTAAAAAGTGGGAAAAAGTGTTATTTTGTGTTAGAAAATGGTTTTTCAAGTACTTTGCCCCATGGTATGACAGGTTTTCTAGGCGAATATGAGGCTACGCTAGACGCCAAAGGACGTTTTCTACTGCCTGCAGGCTTCAAAAAGCAGCTGGCAGCAGAGGCAGGAGGTCAGTTTGTCATCAATCGCGGCTTTGAGAAATGCTTGTCATTGTATCCCATGAATGAGTGGCAGCCCATTTTCGAACGTATCAGCAAGCTGAACGACTTTGACCCGAAAGTAAGGGAATTTAGGCGCTACTTCCTCAACGGGGCAACCATTCTGGAGCTGGATAGCGCAGGAAGACTGCTGGTACCGAAAAACCTGCTGTCGTATGCGAATATGGAAAAAGATATTGTGCTGGCAGCAGCATCCAATAAAATCGAGATCTGGGATAAAGGTAAATACCAGGAGTTCTTTGAAAATTTCTCACCAGGGGCCTTCAGTGATCTGGCTCAACAGGTAATGGGAGGAGGAGACAACAATATTTCAATTTAAACTGGAGCATATGGGCGAACAACAATATCACCTACCCGTTCTGCTGCAGGAAACAACGGAGTTGCTGCATATCAATCCCGAAGGGACTTATGTAGACGCTACGTTTGGAGGCGGAGGACATTCCCGGGCCATACTGGAGAAACTGGGCGAAAAAGGACGACTGATTGTATTTGATCAGGATGAAGATGCGTATCGTAACAGGATCATAGACGAACGTGTAACATTTGTACAACAAAATTTCCGGCACCTGCAACGTTTTCTGAAACTTCATAAAGCAGAACAGGTAGACGGAGTACTGGCAGATCTGGGCGTGTCATCACACCAGTTTGATACTGCCGAAAGAGGATTCAGTATTCGCTTCAACGGCGATCTGGACATGCGAATGGATACGAGAACAGACCTCACGGCAGCACAGATTCTGGCTACCTGGGGCGAAGCAAGGCTACAGCTGATCTTTCAGGAATACGGCGAAGTTACCAATGCCAAAACCCTGGCACAAACCATTGTACGGCAAAGAAAAACACACCCCATGCGTACCATCACGGAATTTAAATCCGTGATCCAGCCTATTGTAAAAGGCAACCCGCAAAAATATCTGGCACAGGTGTTCCAGGCTTTGCGTATAGCCGTCAATGATGAACTGGGCGCTTTAAAAGATTTGCTCACACAGTCTGCCAGTGTATTGAAACCAGGAGGCCGGGTGGCCATCATCACCTTCCACTCACTGGAAGACAGGCTGGTAAAAAATTTTATGAAGACAGGCAGTTTCGAGGAAGCACCAGAAGATCCGTTTGGAAAGGAAACACCCCCTAAATTGTTCAGATTAATCACAAAAAAACCGGTGACCGCCAGCGATGCTGAACTGAAACTAAACAGCAGATCGAGAAGCGCAAAACTGCGGGTAGCCGAAAAAACAGCTTGATACCGCCTTACGCCGTATCATCAAGATCCTATCCTATCCTATACACATCTGTTGTGATTTGCTTTCAATTTTATATTGTCAATTTTTTTAAAAAGGCATAGCACGTGTTGCAGGAAGAAGTTATAGAAACATACCAGGAAGAACCAGCCGAAGCCTCACCCGCTCCGGCTCAGGAACCGAAAAAAGAATGGCGGCTACGCATCAACTATAAAATGTTGGTGCAAAACATGCCCTTTATCGGTTTCCTGTCCGTACTGGCGCTGATCTATATCGCCAACAGTCACCTCGCTGAAAAAAAAATACGCCGAATTAATCAACTTGGCAAAGAAATCAAAGAGCTGAAGTGGGAATATATCAACGTGAAGAGTGAGCTCATGTTTCGCAGTAAAATGAGTGAAGTCAGCAAATCCGTAGAGCAACTGGGCCTCAAACAACTCAGTTCCCCTCCGCAGAAAATTATACTGACAAAAGAAAACGAAAAATGACTTTAATACTGGTACCTGATGCTGCCCGCCTGATATCTAAACAGAACGGGAATGCTGGTAAATCAATTAATTGGCAAGCATCTCATTTAAATCGCAGCCAGCGTCAGGTATCTATTTATAGCTCTTAGCCCTTAGCTTTTAGCCCTTAGTCGCTATCCCGGCAACTAAAACCCTGGAAGTTATCCGCTAAAAGCTTAAAGCTAAACAGCTGGAACGTGGACGTAAAAAAAGACATATTGTGGCGTGTGTATCTGTGCCTGATCGGCATGGCTCTGTTTGGCATCGCCATTCTGGCTAAAGTATTTTACATCCAGAACATAAAAGGCAGCTACTGGCGCAATATGGCCGATAGCCTCCACACCGGCTACGTAGCCCTCGATGCGGAACGAGGCACCATCTATTCGGAAGAAGGCAGAATGCTGTCCACCTCCATACCGTATTTCGATATACGGATAGATTTTGCCGCCGACGGACTGCGGGACAAAAAAGGAAAGGTTTTTAAAGAAAACCTCGACTCCCTCTCCCTCAGCCTGTCCCAACTGTTTGGCGACCGCACCAAAACGGCTTATAAACAACTGCTGCAGGACGGGTACCAATCAAAGGACCGTTACTTTCTCCTGAAAAGAGACGTACCCTTTAACCAGTACCAGCAACTGCGCTCCTTTCCCATGTTCCGGCTCGGAAAAAACAAAGGCGGCATGATCGCTGAAAGCAAAAGCAAACGCATCAACCCCTTTAAACTCCTTGCCAACAGGACCATCGGGCTGGCCCGCGAAAATTCACAAAGCGTAGGCCTCGAAAGGACCTACAACGAATACCTGAAAGGTGTTACCGGTAAAAGGCTCATGCGCCGCATCGCCGGCGGTACCTATGTTCCGGTAGAAGGATATGACATCGAACCGGAAAATGGTAAAGATGTCATCACTACCCTCGACGTCAACATGCAGGATATCGTGGAAACAGCCCTCATGAACATGATGGTGCAAAATGAAGCCGTACAAGGTACCTGCATCCTCATGGAAGTGAAAACAGGGAAAGTCAAAGCCATGGCTAACATCGGTCACCTACCCGACGGAAGCTACTGGGAAAACATGAACTTCGCACTGCAGGTGGGAGAACCAGGATCCACTTTTAAACTGGCCACCCTCATCTCAGTACTGGAAGATAAATACGCCACCATGAACACGATGGTTAACATGGACGGCGGACGCTGGCAGGTTGGACGCAGAACGGTTTTCGACTCCGAACCGCATCCTGGCCCCCAGAACGTAACCATCAAACACGCATTTGAGCTCAGCTCCAATGTCGCTATGGCAAAACTGGCCGTTCAACACTATGGCAGACAGCCCAACAAATTCGTGGCCCACCTCAAACAACTGAGACTGGACCAGAATACGGGAATCGACCTGGTGGGGGAAGGCCATCCGGTGATTAAAACCACCAGCTCCAAAACCTGGAGCAACACCACCCTGCCCTGGATGGCATTCGGATATGAGGTGCTGATAAGCCCGCTGCAGACCTGTATGCTGTACAACGCTGTGGCCAACAACGGTAAGATGATGAAACCCTACCTCGTCAATTCCATCATGGAATATGGCCAGGTAGTTAAACAGTTTGAGCCTACCGTAGTCATGGACAGTATCTGCTCCGCCAGCACCCTCAAACAAGTGCAAGCCATGCTGGAAGGCGTAGCAACAGATGGTACCGCCAGAAAACTGCGCAGTCCCTTCTATAACTTCGCCGCCAAAACCGGTACAGCCCTGGTAGCCAACGGCAGCCGCGGTTATGCCGACAAGATCTACCAATCATCATTTGCCGGGTACTTCCCCACAAATGACCCGCAGTACACCTGCGTGGTGGTAATCAAAAACAAACCGCACGCCCTGCGCTTCTATGGCGCCAACGTTGCAGGACCGGTATTCCGCGAGGTAGCCGATAAACTGTACGCCATCGCCGTAGAAAAACAAAAGCCCCTACAGGCCACCATGCAGCTTGATACCCTGCTGGCCCTCAAAAATGGGAAAGGCGGCGAATGGAAACAAATACTCAAAACCCTGAAGCTGCCCATCAGCGGCTCCGTGGCCAACAACAGCTGGGTTAGCCCCAGCGTTAGCAACCGGAAAATCACCTTCGAACCAGTTGCCCAGGCTAAAGGAGCTGTGCCGGATGTGACAGGAATGGGTCTCAAAGACGCACTGTATCTGCTGGAAAATGCAGGCCTGCGCGTAGTAGTAAAAGGAGCCGGAAAAGTGAAAACACAATCACTCCCCGGCGGTACAAGAATAGGAAACGAACAAACAATCGTAATAGAACTCAGCTAGATGAAGACGCTGCGCGACATATTATACAATGTAGGCATCAGGGCCGTTCACGGTAATACCGATATTACCATCAACACCCTCATGATTGATTCCAGGTCCATCGGACCCGGCAATGCCTTCATTGCAGTGAAAGGAGTACATACAGACGGACATCAGTATATTGATAAAGCCATCGCTCAGGGTGCAGCAGCTATTATCTGCGAAACAATGCCCACCGTGCTGCTGGATAATGTTACCTATATCGAGGTAGACAACAGCGCTCAGGCAAGTGGTATCATGGCCGGCAACTTCTATGATAACCCTTCCCACAAACTACAGCTGGTAGGCGTTACCGGTACCAACGGTAAAACAACAATCGCCACCATCCTGTTTCGTTTGTTTACCAGACTGGGGTATCATTGTGGATTGTTGTCCACAGTACAAAATCAGATAGGCGATACCGTTATACCGTCTACCCATACCACACCGGACCCGATCAGCCTCAATGCCCTGCTGGCTAAAATGGTGGAAGAAGGATGCCTGTACGCCTTTATGGAAGTCAGCTCCCATGCCATACACCAGCAACGCGTTGCAGGACTGAAATTCGCCGGCGGTATCTTTAGCAATATCACCCACGATCACCTGGATTATCACAAAACATTCGATGAATATATCCGGGTGAAAAAATCGTTCTTTGATAACCTGCCTGCTTCGGCATTTGCCCTCACCAACCTCGACGACAAAAGAGGCATGGTGATGCTGCAGAATACCAAAGCCAGAAAGGCTACCTACAGTTTGCGTACACTGGCTGACTTTAAAGGAAAGATCCTGGAAAACAACCTCACCGGACTGATCATGCAGGTAGATGATACCGAAGTACACTTCCGCCTGATTGGTGAGTTTAATGCCTACAACCTGCTCGCTGTATACGGCGCAGCTGTATTACTGGGCAAAGACAAAACAAGCGTACTGCGCGCCCTCAGCGACATCCAGGGTGCAGAAGGCCGCTTCGATTATATCGTGTCTGCCCACGACCAGATCATCGCTATCGTAGACTATGCCCATACACCGGACGCATTGAAAAATGTACTGGCCACCATCAAAAACCTGCGTAAAGGTCACGAACAGGTGATCACCGTAGTAGGTTGCGGTGGAGACCGGGATACAGCCAAAAGACCTGTAATGGCCGCTGTAGCAGCTGATAGCAGCGACCGTGTCATCTTCACCTCCGATAATCCCCGCTCCGAAGATCCGGATGCTATTATCCGGGAAATGGAAGCCGGCGTACCTGTACACCAGAAAAAAAGAGTGATCTCTATTACCGACCGTAAAGAAGCGATTAAAACCGCACTCACACTGGCAGGTAAAGAAGATATCATCCTCGTGGCTGGAAAAGGACACGAAAAATACCAGGAAATCAAAGGGGTGAAACATCCCTTCGATGATAAACAAGTGCTGGAAGAAGTAATGAAGCTGCTGGACAAATAATTTTTACGGAAGGAACAATAGTAAATAACTCAATGACTTAACAGCCGCATCTCACGATGCAGATGAACGGCTACGACTAAAACAATATGTTATATTATTTTTTAAATTACCTGAAAACAGAATTTAAGATCAGCGTCATCGGCGGTGGTATGTTCCAGTTTATTACCTTCCGTGTAACGATGGCCCTCCTGTTGTCGCTGGCTATTTCTCTGTTGCTGGGTAAACGTATTATCAGACTCCTGCAACGTAAACAGATCGGTGAAACAATCCGTGAGCTGGGCCTTCAGGGTGAAACCTCCAAAAAAGGGACCCCTACCATGGGTGGTCTGATCATACTCGCTGCCATCATCATCCCCACCCTCCTGTTTGCACAGGTAGCCAATGTCTACATCTGGCTGGTACTGCTCTGTACCATCTGGTTAGGCCTCATCGGCTTCCTCGATGACTACATCAAAGTATTCAAAAAGAACAAGGAAGGACTGGCCGGCAGATTTAAAATACTCGGACAGGTAGGACTCGGCCTTATCGTAGGCACTACCCTGTATTTCAACAACGATGTGGTAGTATCCCGTGAACTGATGGGCACCCAGAAACTGGCTGCCTACGAAAGACGCCCCACCAACCACCCCGAAAGGGTAACCCGCGAAGGGCAAAGGTTTGTGGATGTAAAAACACCAATTACCACTATCCCGTTCGTGAAAAACCATGAATTCAACTACGCTAAACTGATTTCATGGATACCAGGCGCAGAAAAATACACCTTCGTTATCTATATCCTGATCGTCATCTTTATCATTACTGCCGTATCCAACGGCGCTAATATAACGGACGGACTGGATGGACTAGCCACAGGGGTGTCGGGCATTATCGGAGTATGTCTCGGCATTTTTGCTTATGTATCGGGTAACATTCAGTTTGCGGAGTACCTGAACATTATGTACATCCCCAACCTCGGCGAGCTGTCTATTTTTATCGCAGCCTTCGTGGGTGCCTGCGTAGGCTTCCTCTGGTACAATGCCTATCCTGCACAGGTGTTTATGGGCGATACCGGTAGTCTGGCACTGGGTGGCATCATCGCTGCACTGGCATTCATCGTGCGTAAAGAGCTGCTGATACCCATCTTCTGCGGCGTATTCCTGGTAGAACTGTTGTCAGTGATGCTGCAGGTGTCTTATTTCAAATACACCAAGAAAAAATATGGTGAAGGCAGACGCCTCCTGAAAATGTCGCCGCTGCATCACCACTATCAGAAATTAGGGTATCACGAAAGTAAAATATCCGTACGCTTCTGGATCGTAACGATCATGTGTGTGGTATTTACCATCGCTACCCTCAAAATGAGATAATCAATTATTTAAAAATATAACAGGAAAGAATAAACGAAAATGGCGCACAAACTCATCATATTAGGAGCAGGAGAAAGTGGAATAGGGGCAGCTTTGCTGGGAAAACAGCAAGGGTATGATGTTTTTGTATCAGAAGGCGGCATCATCAAAGACAACTATAAACAGGAACTGGCGGTAAACCACATCACATTCGAAGAAGGACATCACTCCTGGGATATCATCCTGAACGCTGACGAAATCGTCAAAAGTCCGGGTATCCCTGAAAAAACAGAGCTGATGAAAAAGGTACGCGAAAAAGGCATACCGGTTATTTCTGAGATAGAGCTGGCCTACCGTTTTTCAAAAGGTAAAAAGATCATTGCCATCACCGGCAGCAACGGCAAAAGCACCACCACCGCCCTCACCTACCACATCTTCAAAACGGCAGGACTGGACGTGGCCATGGTAGGCAATATTGGCGTTAGTTATGCCCGACAGGTGGCAACCGCACCAGCGGAGTATTATGTGATTGAAATCAGCAGCTTTCAGCTGGATGACATCGTGGAATTCAAACCCAACGTAGCCATCCTGCTCAACATTACGCCTGATCACCTGGACCGGTACGACTACAAAATGGAAAATTATGTGGCTTCCAAGTTCAGGATCGCGATGAACCAGACAAAAGAAGATTATTTCATCTATTGTATGGACGATCCCGAGATCATGCAGCATTTGGCGCAGCAACCCATTTATTCAACATCAATACCTTTTACCATCATGAAACCACTGAAAGAAGGCGGCTTTATCGCCAACGAGCAGTTGCAAATACTGGTTGACGGAGAACCGGTCATCATGTCGATGTATGATCTGGCACTAAAAGGGAAACACAATCTGTATAACTCGATGGCAGCAGCAATTGCAGGCAGGACCATGGACATCAGAAAAGAAAAAATCCGCGAAAGCCTGGCTTCCTTCAAAAGCCTCGAACACCGGATGGAATATGTGGCAACCGTAAAAGGAGTGGATTTTATCAATGATAGTAAGGCTACCAACGTTAACTCCGTATGGTTTGCCCTCGAAAGCATTGAAAAACCCATCGTACTGATCATGGGTGGTGTAGACAAAGGCAACGACTACTCCGCTATCCGTGATCTGGTGAAGGAAAAAGTAAAGGCCATCATCTGCATGGGTATTGATAACACCCCGATCATCGAAGCGTTGTCAAAAGATACGCCGGTGATGATCAACACCTCCAGCATGATGGAAGCTGTTCAGGCAGCCTTCCAGCAGGCCACCAAAGGAGATGTGGTAATGCTATCCCCCGCCTGCGCCAGCTTCGACCTATTTAAAAACTATGAAGACAGAGGCCGGAAATTCAAAGAAGCTGTAAAGGCTTTATAGTGGAGCTGGTAAAAGGGTTTGAATAACAGTAAGGAATAAACGTAATTAACTAACATGAACGGTTTGCTCTATAGAACAAAAGGCGATAAGGTCATCTGGACGATAGTAATTTTTCTATCGTTGGTGAGCCTGCTGGCCGTATATAGCGCAACCGGATCACTGGCTTATCGCGAACGGGGCGGCCATACGGAGTATTATCTCCTGAAGCAGCTTATCGTACTGGGCATGGGCCTCGTGATCATCTATTTTGCACACCGGGTAAACTATACTATTTACTCCAGGGTGGCGCAGGTAGGTTTCCTGATATCGATACCACTACTGATATACACACTGGCATTCGGATCACATATTAACGATGCCAGCCGGTGGATCAGACTACCGATCATCAATCTGACCTTCCAGACATCGGATGTGGCCAAACTTGCCATCTTCATGTATGTCAGCCGGCAGTTGTCGAGGCGGCAGGATGTGATCAACGATTTCAAAAAAGGATTTCTGCCCATCATCACTCCTGTAGCGGTTATCTGTATACTCATCATGCCGGCCAATATGAGCACGGCTTTGCTGTTAATGGCCAGTTGTATGCTGCTCTGCTTCATCGGCAGGGTACCGGTAAAATTCCTTGCCGGCATGGTAGCTGCCGGTGCATTGGCAGTAGCGCTGATGTTTGCCATCGCGAAACTGTCCGGTAACGACATGCGTACCAAAACCTGGGAAAAAAGGCTGGACAGCTTCCTGAATGACGACCATACAGAAGTACCCTATCAGGTACAACAGGCCAATATAGCCATCGCCGGTGGCGGACTGCTGGGGAAAGGCCCGGGCAATAGTACACAACGTAACTTTCTGCCCCACGCCTACTCCGACTATATCTATGCCACCATCATAGAAGAATACGGACTGTTTGGTGCATTCCTGATACTGGCGGCTTATATGGTATTATTACTACGCTGTATCCGGATATATAAAAGATGCCCTTATGCCTTCGGCGCATTCCTGGCAGTAGGCCTGAGTGTAACACTGGTCATACAGGCACTGACCAATATGGCGGTAAACGTACAACTGTTTCCGGTAACAGGGCTGCCACTGCCACTGGTCAGCATGGGTGGATCTTCTGTACTCTTCACCAGCATGGCCATCGGAATTATCCTCAGTGTGTCGCGTAATGTAGAAGAAATGGAGGGTAAACAGGCAGAAAAAGAACGACTCGAACGTGTAATGGCGGCGCAAGCGGAAAACGCAGCAGTAGCCTGATACGTATCTATAACATAAACATCAATCGTAACTGAAGAAACAATGCAACGCAAAGTGATTATAGCAGGTGGAGGCACGGGAGGACATATCTTCCCGGCGATAGCGATTGCCAATGCGTTGAAGAAAATTCAACCGGATATCGACATCCTTTTTGTTGGCGCCGCCGGCAAAATGGAAATGGAGAAAGTACCACAGGCTGGTTATCCAATCAAAGGACTGGAAATTGCCGGTTTCAATCGCAGCAATATTTTCAAAAATATCCTGCTGCCATTCAAAATCTGGAAAAGCCTGCGTCAGGCCAAAAATATACTGGATACTTTCCAACCCGATGCAGTAGTGGGTGTAGGTGGTTATGCCAGCTTCCCGATGCTGAGAAGGGCACAGAAAAATGGTATTCCAACGCTGATTCAGGAACAGAATTCCTTCGCAGGAAAAACAAACAAAATCCTGGGAAAAAAAGCAGCAAAGATCTGTGTGGCTTATGATGGCATGGATAAATTTTTTCCGGCAGACAAAATCGTCTTCACCGGCAATCCTGTCAGAAACAATATCACCCAGTCGGCTGTATCCAGAGAAGATGCACTGCAACACTTTGGACTGAGCAATCATAAACAGACCATCTTCGCCGTAGGCGGTAGTCTGGGTGCCAAATCCATCAACGAGGCTTTGCAGCCCCTGCTCCAAACCATCGTGCAGAAAGACCTGCAGCTGATCTGGCAAACAGGAAAGCCGTATTACGAAACAGCGAAAGCTGCTGCAGCCCCTTATGCATCCCATATTAAGGTGCATGAGTTCATCAACGTGATGGACATGGCTTACAAAGCTGCAGATGTAGTACTATCACGCGCCGGAGCCCTGGCCATCGCCGAGCTCTGTGTAGTGAAAAAGCCGGTGATATTCGTGCCTTATCCATTCGCTGCGGAAGACCATCAGACTTCCAATGCTATGAACCTGGTGAACAAAAAAGCCGGGTTGATCATTAAGAATGATGAGGTAGGCGCACAACTTTCCGATGTATTATTTAGCCTCCTGCAAAACAGAGCGCTGATGGAACAGCTGGAAAAAAATATAGGCGAACTGGGTAACCCCAACGCAGATATGATCATCGCAAAAGAAGTTATAAACATTTTCAGATAAAGAGATTCAGGGATTCGGATATATGGATTTGAACAACATACAACGGGTTTATTTTATTGGCATCGGCGGCATCGGTATGAGCGCCATCGCCCGCTTCTTCAATGAAAAAGGAGTGGCCGTAAGCGGTTATGACCGTACCTCAACACCGCTTACGCAGCAGTTGGAAGCAGAAGGTATGCAGATCCATTACACCGATGATATCAATCTGCTGGACAAGCAGGCTAACCTGGTCGTATACACGCCGGCTATCCCCGCTTCCCATACAGAGCTGCAATGGTACCGTGACAATGGCTTTGAAGTTGTAAAACGCAGCGATGTATTACAGGAGATCACCAGATCATCGTTTGCCATCACCGTGGCAGGTACACATGGTAAAACCACCGTTTCTACCATGATCGCCCACCTGCTTACACATAGCGGTTATGGCTGCAATGCTTTCCTGGGTGGTATCAGCGTCAACTACAACCGGAATTTCTGGAGTAGCGATAAAGCAGTAGCAGTCATCGAAGCAGACGAATACGACCGCTCCTTCCTGAAATTAAGTCCGGATATCGCAGTGTTAACTGCCATGGATGCAGATCACCTGGATATTTACGGCACTGCGGAAGCAATGGAAGAAGCTTTTATTCAATATACACACAATATCAAGCCCAATGGCACGCTGATTGCTAAGTTCGGCCTACATCGTGAAAGAGAGCTGAAAGCAGACAACAAACTGATGTACAGCCTGCAGAATAACGCAGCCAATGTTTATGCTGCCAACATCAGAATGGAACACGGCGGTTATGAGTTTGATGTAATGCAGCAGAATTGGATGATCGACAAGGTACGCCTGCATATTGGTGGCATGCACAATGTGGAAAACGCTATTGCTGCCATTACTGTAGCACACCTGCTGGGTATAGACAATGAGAAGATCAAAGCGGCCATAGAGAGTTTCAAAGGCATCAAACGCCGGTTTGAATATGTGATCAAGAATGATCATCAGGTGTATATCGATGATTATGCCCATCATCCGGAAGAGCTGCGTGCACTGATTACAAGTGCTAAAACATTATTCCCGGGCAAACGTTGTACGGTAATATTCCAGCCGCATCTGTTTACCCGTACCCGTGATCTGGCGGATGGTTTTGCGGAGAGCCTTTCACTGGCGGATGAAGTAATTCTGCTCCCCATCTATCCGGCAAGAGAACTGCCCATAGAAGGAGTGACCAGCGAAATACTGGCAGCAAAGATTACAGCACCGGTACAGATCATGTCAAAAGAAGCAGTATTGGACTGGCTGCAGAAAACACCAGCCCCGTTGTTGATAACAGCAGGAGCCGGCGATATCGATCAGTTAAAAGAACCGATCAACCAGTTACTGAAAGCTAAATAATAAAATTACGGAATCACAAGAATGGCCAAAACCACGACGATATTAAAACGACTGAGCGCGTTGCTCCTTTGGGTGCTTGCGTTCACAGGCTTTATTATCCTGCTGGTGGCAGCCAATAAAGACAAAGACAGTGGTATCTGTAAAGGTATTCAGGTGAAATTTGAAGGGAAGGATGATAATTTCTTCATTGAAGCCAAGGATATCCGCTCTTTGCTTACCAAAAACAAAACATTGAACCCGGTTGGAAAACCCATCAGGGATATCAATATCAAGGCACTGGAAGCAGTGGTCGACCAGGATCCCTGGGTAAAGAATGCAGAAATCTATTTCACCAGTAAACAGGAACTGCATATCAAAGTCACTCAACGGGAGCCTGTAGCCAGGGTGTTTACCTTTTCGGGCAACAGTTTTTACTTCGATGAAGCAGCGGAACGTATCCCGGTTTCATCGCGCTACGCCGCCAGGGTACCGGTTTTCACCGGATTCCCCACCGATGTGGAAAAGCTGCAGCGAACAGACAGTCTGCTCGCCGCCCAGATTGTGGACATGGGAAGTTTTATCAGCAAAGATCCTTTCTGGATGGCGCAGGTAGAACAACTGATGATCACCCCCGACCGGAAATTCGAGTTCATACCCAAACTGGGCGACCAGGTAATCGTTTTCGGAGAAGGTATGGATATAGAAAAAAAATTTACCAAACTGCTGGCTTTTTACAAGGAAGGACTGAACAAGGTAGGTTGGAACAATTACACGCGTATCAATGTAGCATTTGAGAATGAGGTAGTATGTACGCGTAAGGATGGTGTAGCACCGCTGCAACCGGCGATACCCAAAGACACGGTAAAACAGTTTATGCCGGACGAACCGCCCATCGGAGACAATAGTGAAGATACAGCGGAGAAGACGGCAGCGAAACCACCGGAACATCCACCGGTACCGGTTAAACAGGCTGTCAAACCAGCCACAACTAAAGCAAAGGCAAAGGCGCCCGAGAAAAAAGTGAAACAGGAGAAAGCAGCAGCGCCAGCCAGGCAACAACCTAAAGCAGTGTATAAGCCAGGGAATAAATCTGTTAACACATCAAAAAAACAAAAAACGCCATGAATCAGGAAGCTCCCATCATTGTAGGTCTCGACATAGGAACTACGAAGATTGCTGCCATAGCAGGACGGAAGAATGAATACGGGAAACTGGAAATCCTGGGATTCGGTAAAGCTACATCGTTTGGTGTGCAGCACGGCATGGTGCTGAACATTGACCAGACTATAAAAGCCATCAGGCAAGCCCTGGAAAACTGTTATGCCTCCAGCCCCCATCTGGAGATCAATGAAGTATATGTCGGCATCGCCGGTCATCATATCAAAAGTTTGCAAACCCGTGGAGATATTGTCCGCAATGATGTGGAGGCGGAAATATCCCAGAAAGATATTGACCAGCTGATCAATGATCAGTACAAAACCGTTATCCCTGCCAGTGATCAAATCATTGATGTGATCCCGCAGCAATATATTGTGGATAGTTTGCAGAATATCACCTACCCTATTGGTATGTCTGGGGTGAAGGTGGGTGCCAACTTCCATATTATCACCGGTGATAAAAACGCCATCCGTAATATTAACCGTAGTGTGGAAAAATCAGGCCTGAAAATCCGTGACCTGGTACTGCAGCCGCTGGCCTCTGCCGCCGCTGTTATGTGCGACATGGACTTTGAAGCCGGCGTTGCCATCGTAGACATCGGAGGCGGTACCACCGACCTGGCTGTATTCTATGAAGGTATTCTGAAACACACTGCTGTTATTCCTTATGGCGGGGAAAACATCACCAATGATATTAAAAACGGCCTCGGTGTATTAAAAACACAGGCAGAACAGATGAAAGTGCAATTCGGTTATGCCCTGGCCGATGAAGCTAAAAGCAACGCTTATATCACTATTCCCGGTTTACGCGGACAAAGCCCCAAGGAAATATCCGTTAAAAACCTGGCACATATCATCCAGGCCCGTATGAGTGAGATACTCGATTTCGTAGTGTATCACCTCAAACAGATCGGCATGGACAATAAAATGTTGAATGGCGGTATTATCCTTACTGGTGGCGGTTCCCAACTAAAACACCTGATTCAGCTCACTGAATACACTACCGGCGCCAGTGCACGCATCGGATTCCCCAACGAACATCTGTCCAGTGGACTGTTCGACGAAGAGATGACCAAACCTATGTACGCTACTTGCGTAGGATTGATACTCAAAGGTTACAACGATTATGAAAATGACCGTAAGTCACTAGAAGAAAATTATGTAAAAATTAATACCAGCTATTTCGCCAAGGAACAAGCTGCACAATCAGCTGTACAACAAGACGATTGGGGAACGGAAGATGCACCTTCCTCCCAGGAAATCCAGGACAGGAAAGCAAAAGAAAGAAATGCTTCGCTCAAAAATTTCCTGGACAAAATGAAAACAAAAATCATTGACATGTTTACAGAAGAAGAAGACGCAAAACTGTAAATATGAAATGGCGCAATTGTTGCGAGCAGCAAACGTTTAATATATATGCAATCAAGAACGATAATTAATAATGAGAGGACAAACGAACCATATTAACGGCAAAGAATACACGCAATTAACATCTAACATGTTCATTATTAATTATCCGTACTAACCCATAAAAGTATAGAGTCATGATACATTTTGATCTTCCTAAGGAAAAATCTTCTATCATCAAGGTCATCGGCATTGGTGGCGGTGGAAGTAATGCGGTGAATCATATGTATAGCCAACGCATTGAAGGGGTGAATTTTATTATCTGTAATACCGATGCCCAGGCTATCGCAAACAGCCCTGTGCCCAACAAAATACAGTTGGGTCCTCACCTCACGCAGGGTCTTGGAGCCGGCGCCAATCCCGAAATCGGAAAACAGGCGACAGAAGAATCCTTTGAAGAAATCAAAAAAATACTGGAGGTAAATACTAAAATGGCCTTCATCACTGCCGGTATGGGCGGTGGCACCGGTACCGGTGGCGCCCCTATCATCGCGCGGATATGTAAGGAACTGGGTATTCTGACCGTTGGTATTGTTACTACCCCGTTTTCTTATGAAGGAAAAAAGAGAATGCTGCAGGCAGATGAAGGTGTTCAACGACTGAAAGAGTATGTAGACACCCTGCTCATCATCTCCAATGATAAATTAAGGCAGAAATTTGGTGACCTTAAATTTAAGGCCGCCTTCGAAAAAGCAGATAACGTACTGGCAACTGCTGCCAAATGTATTACCGACGTTATCAACTCCACCGGCCAGATCAACGTGGACTTTGCCGACGTTTGTACCGTTATGCGTAACGGTGGCGTGGCGATCCTCGGTTCTGCCATCGCAGAAGGCGAAAACCGTGCACAAAGAGCAATCGAAGATGCACTGACTTCTCCGTTGCTGAACGACAACGATATCCGTGGTGCCAAATGGATCCTTATCAATATCTCCTCTTCTGAAGGTGAATTTGAACATACGCTGGATGAAATGGACATCATCCAGGCTTATGTACAGAGCCAGGCTGGTGAGGATTGCGACGTGATCCTGGGTGTGGGCTACGACCAGACACTGGACCGCAAACTGGGTGTTACTATCATCGCTACCGGTTTTGAACAGAAACCAATCCAGCAGATGAAAATGGCACCTTCCACTCCGGAACGTACCGAACCTAAAATCGTAATGCAGCTGGGTAAAGATGGGGATGAGAAAAAGATGAACACGCAACAGGCACAGGGCGTGCTTTTCCACGAACCGCAAGACCTGATGGCCCCTCGCCTGATGGAACCTGCAGTGCCTCACGTTGACCCTGCCACCGGCTATACTCCGCCACAACAGCAGGCGCCCATCGCTCCTGCCCGGCAGAACTATGTACTGAATGTTCAACAGGTGCCTGCTCAACAGCCGCAGGTGACACCGGAGCAACAGATGCAGCAGCTGCACCAGCAACATCAGCCGCAACAGGTACCGCCTTCCACACAGCCCAATGTAAACATAATCCAGCCTCAAGGCGGTAGCAGCGCAGGCGGTTACCTCAACAGGCCGTCACACATCTATGTGGAACCAGGCAATACTCCTCCTCCTGAAATGAAAATGGTGTACAGGGAAGAGGAAATAAACCATCATCCGCTGCCACCTGAAGTGCCCATGCAACACTCTTACGAAGAGCTGGAAGAACAAAAACGCAAACAGGCAGAAAGAGTTGCCAAACTGCGCAGCATCAGCTTCAACGTAAAAAACATGGACAACAATGCGGAAATTGAAAACATCCCGGCCTATCTGCGCCGCAATGTAGCCCTGGAAAATGGTGCCGGCTCCGCCGAACACTTCTATTCCAACTACACTGTAAGCGGTGAACCAGGACAAAACAACCATCCCGAAATAAATACTATCAATACATTTTTAGATGGGAAGAAGCCCGATTGATGAACTTAGAGATATTCCATTCGGACATTTGATTGTTTTTTAGTTGTGTTAAAAAGAAAATCCTCCGGTTCCCCGGAGGATTTTTCTTTTATAATTCACTCAGCTGCTGCTTCGCCCCTCGCAGCATATCTGCTGCCGGAACGGTTTTCAACGCATTGATATCAAACGGTGAAAGCATCTTTTCCAGCTTTGCCAGTCCTTCAGTGTTGTGAGTTCTGGTATATTCTTCCCGTAAAATCCGGATTTTTTCATAATCCTGCACCCCTTCTACCAGGCGCTCAAAACGAATGGAAGACCGCGGTCCCGGATATACGAAATATGTATCCCCTGCAGCCCAGGCACGGAAACGGCTATCCTGCAATGGCCTTTTTACCCAGCAGTTATATGCCCAGCGTAAATAACCGGTATATCCCTTGTAAGCAGCATGCCAGCCCATAAAGGTAGCTTCTGCCGGAGGTGAGAATGTAAAGGTATTAGGAAACCCTTCTGTACAGCAGGTGTAAAATGTAGTAGGCCATCCCTTTTTTACCCGCTCTTTCAGCACTTCATCCGGGAATGGCTCTTTGGAGGCAACACAAAAATCATAGATATCCTTGTCCAGTGGTGCATGATAACTACCCGCCAACGATAATCTGAAGTTTTTATCTGCTTTTCTGATCAGAGCCAGGGCTTCCTGCATATCCGCCATAGGACGTTCATCCATGGCAATGGTAGTGATATCAAACCAGCCTTTGGCTTTCAGATGTTTCACAAAATCGTTCAGCATCGGCTGCCAGTGGGCGGCATATTCCGGAGAACCAGGTTTGGCGATCAACAAAGTGTCTTTGCCTTTCGTCTCATCATAATAATAGAATTTCAGGTTCCAGGGAATCATACTGTAACAGTTGATTTCCTTTTTGATGCCGAGATCCATCATGAACTGTACCCATTTATCAAAAACGGTATAGTCAAAAGCCCATGAACCGTCTTTCTTTTTAGTCCATTTTACCATGGAACCATACACATCTTCCGTCTGGCTGTTCCACGGATCGTAGATAATTGTGGTCGTAATGCATTTTTGTCCGGCTGCTGCCAGCATCTGCATATAAGGCTTCATCGCCTTAAAATGAGCTTCGCTCCAGGGTTTTACGCCATACATCCGGGCCACAGCATCGGGGCTCTGCCAGAGGTCGAGGTGAAACTTCCAGTCTTTAGGCGCCGGGAGGGTATGGTTAACTACCTGTATCTCATAAGGCAGGCTACTGATCGTGTTACCGTTTTTTATCTTCACAAGACCTTTATAGAGGCCTGGAGTAGTACCAGCCGGCACTTGTATACTCAGCCACACAGGCTGCGTATTATTAGCCGCTATGTTCATTTTACGCTGTATATCAATACCGTCAGCCACCAGTGAAGAGTCGAAGTTTTCAGGCTTGCGATAACCGCAGCCGCTGCCATCCTTATTCAGCTCGTCAGTCATTACGTATCGTACAAAGCCGGTAGTAACAGCGCTGGCGGGAATAATGGCTCCTTTACCGCCCTGCAGGGCACCAGCTTCAATACTCACATCAGTAAGCGGATTGGCGGTCCAGAGGAGAAACTGTGTATGTACTCTTTCGCCTTTCCAGGCTTTGGTACTCCAGGAAGAAGTCAGACTGTTGGGATCGGGAGCATTTCTTTTTTCGTATCGGATATCGGCAGAACCGAAGGCAACGTGGAGCTGGTTGCCTTTTACAGCTTCCCAGGAAGCTTTATTGACAGGCCGGGGATCAGGCAACTCCTGGTATCCGGCGGCCGGACCACTCTGGGCCCATACGTTTTGTTGCAATGCCAGTAATACCAGCACGCCAAAAAATTTGTTCACCATACTAAACAGAGATTTGATTATTTGGGTTTTCCCACAAAATCCTATCACCCAAGATCTTAAAAATATCCGGATTTTTTGCGGGAAATCCTAATAATCAAATCTCTGTCAGCCGGTTAGTGTATAATGCGTTTTAACTGCAGGTTGGTGACAGGAGCCACTACCAGCGGATATTTTTCGATAGTTACATAGCTGGAATCCAGCCCGAAACCTCTTTCTTCTGACAAACTGATTTTTTTCAGGAAGAAGTACATCTTCATGATCATTCGTTCGTACAGTGGCAGGTCGTTGTCGTGGGAAAGGAACTTTTCCATCACGATAAACTGGAAGTCACCTACTACATTGTTTTTACTGAGTGATTCGTAACGGCTGGTGATATTCACTTCCTTGTTACGTACCATATCTTCCACCACCATTCTGAACATCAGGTTGATCCTTTGTTCCACCTTGAAACCGAGGCGGAATTCCACCCGTATTACTTCGTTGGGGATAATGGTTTGAACGGAATATTCGCTCAGGTAAGGCTCATCCACTACATCTACGTGTACAAACCAGTAGATATCAGCCCTTTTGGGCTTTTTATTGAGGATGGAGTAGATGATTTTATGTTCTATTTCTTTCGGATTGTCGGCACTACTCATATATACCAGGTGGGTGGCATATTTAGGGATGGTAGTGTCGTTGCTCAATTCCTGTATGATAGGCAGATAATCTTCCAGTCTCACAAATTCCACATAGCGGTTTTTGATCTTGCGGGATTTGAACCATACGATCATGACCAGGAAGAGGGCGCCGGCCACTATAACAGTCACGTAACCGCCGTGCATGAATTTGACCAGGTTGGCAAACAGGAAAGAGAATTCTATGGAGAGGTATACCACCAGGTATAGTAGTATCCATCCTGTCCATACCCTCCGTGTGTATAGATAAAAGGCGAACAGGCAGGAGGTCATCAGCATACAGATAGTGATGGAGAGCCCGTAAGCCGCTTCCATATGAGAAGATTCCTGGAAGAGTATAACGATAGCCGCACAGCCTACAAACAGCATGGTATTGATACCGGGGATATAGAGCTGTCCGCGCATTTCAGTGGGATAATTCACCTTCATTTTAGGCCAGAGGTTGAGGCGCATTGCTTCCGCGATGAGCGTAAATGAGCCTGATATCAGGGCCTGGCTGGCGATAATGGAAGCCATTGTAGCAATGAGTACCCCAAAAATGATGAACCATTCCGGCATGATGGTAAAGAAGGGGTTCTGATCTTTAGGAAGGATCTGCCCTTTCTGGGTGAGTAGCCAGGCACCTTGTCCGAGGTAGTTGAGGATCAGGCATGATTTTACGAAGATCCAGGATACCCGGATGTTGCCTCTTCCGCAGTGACCGAGGTCGGAATAGAGTGCTTCCGCCCCTGTGGTACAGAGGAATACGGCACCGAGGATGAGGAATCCTTTGGGATAGGTGGTGAGCAGTTCTATAGCATAATGAGGACTAAACGCCTTAAGAATGCCCAGGTCATCTGCAATGTGGGAGATTCCGAGGATACCCAGCATAGAAAACCATAGTACCATTATAGGACCGAACATGCGGCCTATAGACACTGTGCCGAACTGCTGCATGATAAAGAGTCCGGTAATGATGGTTAATACGATTTTTACGATGGTCAGCTGGCTGAGGTCTTTAAATACTTCGAGGGTTCGTAGCCCTTCGATGGCAGAGGTGACGGTGATCGGCGGAGTGATGATCCCGTCTGCGAGGAGGGCGGCGCCTCCGATCATACCGAAGATAACGGCCCATCTGGCGTGTCGTCTGACGAGCGCATAGAGGGAGAAGATACCACCTTCCCCTTTGTTGTCGGCCCTCAGGGTTAGAATTACGTATTTAACGGTGGTTTGTAATGTCAGCGTCCAGATAATACAGGAAATGCCTCCGATGACGAGGAGGTCGCTGATGGGATTACCGCCTACAATGGCTTTAAAAACATAGAGCGGAGAAGTTCCGATGTCGCCGTAGATGATACCCAGCGCTACTACTAAACCTGCCAGGGATACCCTGTTAATGTTTATGCCCACAAAGAATTTTTTTTAAAAAGCCTCCAAAATTAGGAGGAAATATTGAGATCAGCAATAAAAGGTGACAGTGAAGAGGCCGGTAGGGGTTGGCATAATGAGAAAGTCCTCTCCCAGATGAGTGGGAGAGGACTTTTTAATTATTCATCTCAATGAGTGAAACTGATTAGTTAGCAGGAGCTAAGTCAACAGTACCGGACTCACCAGGAGTGTTTTGTTTGATGAAACGACCGCGGTCGATACCTTGTTTGTCAGCCAGGTAGTCGATCACAGCGTCAACACGACGGCTGCTCAGATCAACACCACCTTTTTTACCTTTAGCACCAGCGTGGCCAGTAACCAGCACGTTGCAAGAAGGATTAGCTTTCAGAGTAGAGGCAACAGAAGCCAGGATAGCTTCCTGATCGCGACCAACTTTAGTAGCACTGCCTTTGAAAGAAACGCTAGGCAGAACCAGGGTGGAGCAAGTAGCTACAGGACCGATGTTTTTGCAGCATTCAGGATCTGGGCATTTACCAACACCGTCAGCGTCAACTGGCTGGCAGTAAGTAGGAGTGATCAGCTGTTTGTCTTTGTAGTCAGGAACACCGTCACCGTCAGTATCCTTAGCAACACCGTGAGAATCAACAGGTGCGCCAGCAGGAGTGTTAGGTTCGCGGTCGAACTGGTCAGTAACGCCATCACCGTCTGCATCAGGCAGTACTGGAGTAGGCAGTTTCATGTGACGAGGGTTGCTCAGCTCGCTGTAAGCGTATTCCAGCGGGTTGATCCACCACAGAGGCTGAACGCGTTTGGAAGAGTTACCCAGGTTGAAGTTCAGACGCAGGCTAGTGTAAGAGTAGAAGTCTTTAGAAGAACCTCCAGGACCAGCCCAGCCATCCAGGTAAGCGTCAAAAGGCATAGTCAGTTTCTCTTCTACACCAATGTTGAAACGTTTGGTAACTTTGAAAGCAATACCGGTACCAACGTCCAGAGCGTGACGAATCAGCTGGTTGTTGTCGTGACGACCGATAGAGATTCTGTTACCCTGAGAAGGAGCGTTGGACTCGTATTTTTTATCTCTCAGGTTGTTCAGTTGTTTTCTGATATCGCTACGTTTAGCATTGAAGTTGATGCCGCTGTAGTCGTAACCATTACCGTTACCATCCAGAGCGTCAACGTCTACGTCAGCAGCTACGATAGAGTAACCAGCCAGTACGTACCAGTTGATTTTAGGCTCTGCTCTGTAGAACAGGATGTTGCTCAGAGAGGCAATCATGTCCAGAGACAGTTGGTGGTTCTGAGATCTGTAGTTAGGAACTACTTTGTAACCCAGACCTTTGCTTTGGGAAACAGCAGCAGTTGCATCCCATGCAGCATACTGAGCACCTGCTGGAACATCACGCAGTTGATAGTCCTGACCTTTGTCGATAGAACCGATGTACTCAGCTCTAATTGAGAAGGTATGACCCAGTGCTTTTCTCAAGGAGATACCGCCACCGAAACCAGGATGAGGAGGGATGGTTCCGCTGATCAGGTGCAAACCACCACTGAGACCGAGCTCCCACATATCCCTGGGTTTAGCAGGAAAGTTGGATTGGTGGTTCATGAAGTTATTTTGTTGTACCAACCGCTTGCCTGACACTTTGGATGAATCCAGTGCATCATAGCCGGTTGGTTGAACCTGTGCAAAACCGGTAGATGCTGTTAGTAACCCCACAGCGCCTGCCAGTAATAAGTACTTTTTGCTTGCCATAATTGTGTTTTATTTAAAAACTGTTAAAAATTTACTAATAACCCGTTTTTTACCTAGCAAAGGTAAATATCATAAATGAATATACAAATTTTTCTTGCAATATTATTTTCATTGATAAGTGCTTCAATATTAGAGCTTAAATGAAACTATTTACATACCTTATTCAAGGTTCTGCTAAACTCTCTGTTTAAAGCCTGTTAAAGGAATCTTTAACCTGTGTTAAAGGAATGTTATACTTCATATACAAATTCAAGGCCAAAATGTTAAAATTTCCTATTTAAAACCTAGCTTAGCAATCCTTTTTATTTATTACATGGACGACATTAAGCAACTGATAGGTAAGGAATTACAGGATTTTGAAGAAAAGTTTGCGGATTCCGTAAAGAGCCACGTGCCGCTGCTGGACAGGATCATGCACTATATTGTGAAGCGAAAAGGGAAGCAGATCCGGCCAATGTTTGTGATGCTTTCCGCACGACTTTTCAACGATCATGTCCCGGAAAGCACTTACCGGGCCGCTGCCCTGGTAGAACTGTTACATACAGCGACCCTGGTGCATGACGACGTGGTAGACGACGCCAATCAGCGCCGGGGCCTGTTTTCCATTAATGCATTGTGGAAAAACAAAATAGCTGTACTGGTGGGCGACTATCTGTTGTCCAAAGGACTACTGCTGTCTCTTAACAACAATGATTTCCGAGCTTTGCAGATATTATCCCAGGCAGTGAAAGAGATGAGTGAAGGCGAACTGCTGCAGATAGAAAAAACCCGGAAGCTCAATATTAAGGAGGATATCTACTTTGAGATCATCCGGCGAAAAACTGCGTCCCTGCTGGCCTCCGCCTGCGCTGCCGGCGCCTGGAGCACCAGCCAGGATGATGATGCCACCGAACAGCTGCGCCTTTTCGGCGAAAAAGTAGGAGTCGCCTTCCAGATCAAGGACGACCTCTTCGATTATGGCACCGCCAAAATCGGAAAACCAACAGGCATTGATATCCGCGAAAAGAAAATGACACTCCCGCTCATCTACACGCTGGAACACGCCACCCCGGACATCCGCCGGAAAATCATCAATATCGTTAAGAACCATAATACGGAAAAAGACCGTGTAGATGAAGTAATCCAGCTGGTAAAAGCTTCTGGAGGAATAGATTATACACAACAGAAAATGTTGCAGTACCGCGATGAAGCGCTCGCCATCCTCCATCGTTTCCCGCAAACTGCGATCCGGGACGGACTGGAATCCCTGGTAAGGTTTACAACGGACAGAACTTTTTAGAAAGAAAAAATTAAAAATGTAAAATAATAAATGTAAACTGTAACCCTAATCGGCTCCTTTATGTAGCCACTGTTACTGTTTACATTGATTATTTTACATTTTTTCTTTTTAATCTGTTTCTATTTTACCAGAACATAATGCAAAAACGCTGGACAGTCAAAGCATATCAACCAAATCAGGAAAAATTACTCCAATCCTCGCTACGCATACACCCTTTGCTGTGCCGGCTGTTGGTACAACGCCATGTGCACACCTATGAAGCGGCCCGCCAGTTTTTTCGCCCCACTCTTGAAGACTTACACGATCCATGGCTGATGAAGGACATGGACAAAGCCATCTCCCGCATAGAACTGGCTTTCTTCCGGCACGAAAAAATACTGGTGTATGGCGATTATGATGTAGACGGCACCACTGCGGTGGCTACTGTGTACGCCTTTCTACATAAACATTACAATAACATAGAATTTTATATTCCACACCGTTACCGCGAAGGTTATGGCATTTCCACCGAAGGAATTGCATATGCACGGGACAATGACTTCAGCCTGGTAATTACCCTCGACTGCGGCATCAAATCCGTAGATCTTATCTCCCAGGCCAAAGACATGGGGATTGATTTTATCATCTGCGACCACCATCTGCCCGATGCCATAGTGCCTCCCGCAGTGGCTATCCTCAATCCCAAACAGTATGATTGTCCCTATCCATATAAAGAACTGAGTGGTTGCGGTATCGGCTACAAACTGATCTGCGCCTACGCCCAGAAACGTGGCCTCCCCATATCAGAAGCCAATCAATACCTCGACCTGGTAGCTACCAGTATCGCTGCTGACATTGTGCCCATGACCGGAGAAAACAGGGTGCTGGCCTTTCACGGACTGAAAAAAGTGAACAGCAGTCCCCTGCCAGGCATCAAAGCACTCATTACCCTCAGTGCCCTGAAAGAACAACTGACGATCTCCAACCTGGTATTTGTGATTGCGCCCCGCGTTAATGCCGCAGGACGCATGGACGACGCCCGTAAGGCTGTAAACCTCTTCATCGAAAATGACGAGGAAAAAGCTGCCGCTATTGCAGCCGTATTGCATGCTGATAACTTCGACCGCAAGGAGGTTGACAACACCATCACGCAGGAAGCTGTATCCCTGCTGCAAAATGATGACACCATCGCCCAGAAAAAGTCCACTGTGCTCTACCAGGCTCATTGGCATAAAGGCGTGGTAGGCATTGTAGCTTCCCGGCTGATCGACAAATATTACTACCGTCCTACTATCATCCTGACCCAGTCAAACGATGTGGTAGCAGGTTCCGCGAGGTCTGTAACAGGATTTAACGTATACGAGGCCATTCATCAATGCAAGGATCTGCTGGAAAACTACGGTGGCCATTTTTACGCTGCAGGTATGACGCTCAAACCGGAAAACGTACCCGCCTTCCAGCAACGATTTGAAGAGGTAGTAGCCAGCAGCATCAGGCCAGACCAGCTTGTACCGGAGATTGTCATCGATACCGAAATATCCTTCACAGATATTACCGCCGCTTTTTACAATATCCTGAAACAGTTCGAACCACTAGGCCCGGACAACCTGCGGCCTGTTTTCCTCGCCCGCAATCTGATGGACACCGGTTATTCCAGACTGGTGAAAGAAGAACACATTAAATTCTCTGTAAAACAAGGTAAAACTGGTCCTGCCTTGTCGGGCATAGGATTTTATATGGCCGACAAATTTCCGATCGTCAGCAGTCGCAAGCCATTTGATATGGTTTTCAACATTGATGAAAATGAGTGGAACGGACAAACTACTCTTCAACTGAAAGTAATTGATATCAGGGCCTCCTGTTAACATACAAAACAGCAAAGGCGCGAAGAATATTATCCCTGGCGCCTTTGCGGCTTCGTTCCTTTGTATGACATTACTGCTTCTTCTGTTTCAACATCCAGGTATATAAATCCGCCGTGGCATAAGCACGGGTCCAGGAGTCGTGGCCTCCATTGGGATACTCTGTATATTTCACATTGCTGCCCAGGGCCTGCAGGGCTTTGACCATATCCCTGGAACCGGATACAGATACAGTAGGATCATCGGCCGAATGGAAGGCCCATATGGGCAAGTCTTTGATCTTTCCAACAAGGCTTACATTTCCTCTTCCAGCGATAGGCACAATGGCTGCAAAACGTTCCGGATGTGCCTCCGCCCAGTCCCATGTTTGCATACCACCCATGCTTAACCCGGTGAGGTATACCCTGCTGGGGTCTATATGGTATTTGCTGACCACCGTTTTATAAAGTGATTCCAGCGCATCTGTATTCCACCAGTTGGCCCGGCATTGCGGCGCTATCATCACAAATGGTTTACCTTTCACTACTTTGGGCAGGCCCACATTACGAAGCACGTCGATATTGGTGCCTATTTCCCCCACACCATGTAAAAAAATCACCAGTGGCCATTTTTCAGTCTGACTGTTATAACCATCAGGGATATACAGCAGATAGTTGGTGATATTGGAACCAGGCTGGCTGATTGCATCTACGGTAAGACCAGCAGTCTGTTGGGGAAAAGTGTCTCTGGGAGGGGCCGGATTAATCGGGGTGACTTTTTCTGATTTTGAACAGGAGAATAAAACAAACATTCCCAGAACTAAGACATGGCTAAAAAATATAATCTTTCTTTTTTTCATATAACAGCTATAAACTAAAAGGTCCCCTGGCGATAAGCCAGGGGACCAGGTTTAAAATATGTTTTTCCTTTTAGGAGTGGTTTTTCATGTTGTAGAAAAACCAACGCTGAAAAGAAAGATTTTATTTTATGCTATTGAGCAGATTATTTTTTTCCGCTTGCTATTAACTCCACACTTCTGTTTACAAAAGCGGTAAGATCAGCACCGGTCAACAGGTTCTGTGACAACAAGGCCAGATCTGCCAGGTTTTTCACCAGTTTCTGTTGCAGGGTGTTGTCTTTTTCATCCAAAATCTGTTGGTATACAGGGTGGTTGGCGTTGACAGTCATATTGATTTCATCCGGCATGGCTGCATACCAGCTCATACCGCCGCCACCCATGGAAGCCATATCTTTCATACGGCGCATGAACTCCGGACGGGTAACGATCACCGGTTGTGCTTCTCCAGTCAGGCCTTTCAGCTCCACTTTGATGTTGGGCTGGGTTACCTGGGTAGTGAAGATTTCCTTCAGCGCACCTTCCTGGTCTGCTGTCAGCACGGTATTGCTGTTTTCTTCCTTATCAATCAGATGATCCGCAATATCAGCATCTACACGGGTAAACTGGATGTTTTCCCATTTTGCCTCGATATTGCTGATGAAGGCGGAATCCACCAGTGTTTCCATTTTCACTACCACAAAACCTTTGTTTTTGGCAGCCTGTACATAGCTGTCCTGTTGCACCGGGTTAGTGGCATACAGGATCACCACTTTTCCGTCTTTATTGGTTTGCAGTGCGGAAACAGCTGTTTTATACTCTTCCTGGGTGTAGAAGGTACCGCCCTCTACATTTTCCAGTACGAGGAATTTGTTGGCTTTGTCCATGAACTTGTCATCGGTCATCATGCCGTATTTCACGAACAGGCCGATGGACTCCCATTTTTCCTCAAAACCTTTGCGGTCGTTGCGGAACATTTCATCCAGTTTATCGGCTACTTTTTTAGTGATGTGCGCGTTGATTTTTTTCACATTAGGATCACCCTGGAGATAGCTGCGACTTACGTTCAGCGGGATATCCGGGCTGTCGATCACACCGTGGAGCAGCATCAGGAATTCAGGTACGATATCTTTTACTTCGTCGGTTACATACACCTGGTTGGAATACAGGTTGATTTTATCTTTCTGTATTTCGTAGCTCTTGGTGATTTTCGGGAAATAGAGGATACCGGTGAGGTTGAACGGATAGTCTACGTTCAGGTGGATCCAGAACAGCGGAGCTTCTGCAAACGGATACAATTCCTTATAGAAGTTCTGGTAATCTTCGGTAGTGAGTTCGCTTGGTTTTTTAGTCCATGCAGGTGTGGTATTATTGAGCTGTGTTCCTTCAAACTTAACCGGTACCGGCAGGAATTTACAGAATTTAGTGAGGATGGAGCGGATGCGTCCTTCGTCAAGGAATTCTTCACTTTCTTCGTTGATATACATCACGATTTCGGTACCTCTTTCTTCCTTGCTTACTTCTTCCAGCTGATATTCAGGGCTGCCATCGCATTCCCAGCGTACAGCGGATGCACCTTCTTTCCAGGATTTAGTGATGATTTCCACTTTGCTGCTCACCATGAAGGAGGAGTAAAAACCCAGACCGAAATGGCCGATGATGTTAGTACCGTTTTCCTGGCCTTTATATTTCTTCAGGAACTCTTCCGCACCGGAAAAAGCTACCTGGTTGATATATTTATCCACTTCTTCAGCGGTCATACCGATGCCATGGTCCGCGATCGTGATAGTCTTTTTTTCTTTATCCAGTCTTACTTCAATGTCAATATTGCCAAGGTCACCTTTAAACTCACCAACGCTGGCCAGTGTTTTCAGCTTCTGCGTGGCATCTACCGCGTTACTTACCAGTTCGCGGATAAAAATTTCATGGTCCGAATAGAGGAACTTTTTGATAATGGGGAAGATATTCTCCGTCTGAACACGTATTGCACCTTTTTGCATTTGGCTATTTTGTTTTGGGGAACATTTCAAAGTATATGCCAGCCCGGGAGTATCTGACAAGATGTCAACATTTACATAGGAAATTATACCATATGAAAACATTGTTGCAACAACCACAATAATATTCTTCAAAAAAATAATATTAATAATCCCTTTTAATTAACATATAAATCATATAAAAACATTTTCGAAAGGCAGCAAATTAGTAGATTTAAGTAACCAAGATTCTGAACTAAATCCCCACTCACTTAAATCCAGTCTGTCTATGAAGAGACTTTTACACGCATTATTATTTTTATTGGGAACATTTTGTGGATTAAAGGTTTTAGCACAAACCCAGCCATTACCCAGGCCACTACCCTATCAGGAAAACTTTGACGCATTGTCGGCCTCAGCTACCGTCTATCCGGATGGCTGGCAGGGCTGGGCCCTGAGCGGCTCGCCGGGCAGCAATTTCAACACTGCAGCCCCTGCGTCCGACAAACCACTGACATCCAATGGCAGTGCCTCCTCCACCGCCAACGGAGCGTATAACTACAGCGGCAAACTGGGTTTTCTCAACAGTGGTACTGTAGACAATGCTCTGGTGCTGTCTGTCAACACCAGCGGTCAGGTAAACATCAGTGTAGCCTATGACGCCATGACCATCAGGAATCCATACGATGGCAGTGCCAACACGCGCATCAATGAAATGGCATTGCAATTTCGTGTAGGCGACACCGGTAGTTTTATTAATATCACTGGAACAGCCTATCAGAACAATACCATTACTCAAACCGGCGCGGGTATTACCCTGCCACAACAGCCGGTGCATATTACCGTCGCCTTGCCTGCAGCCTGCGACAACCAGCCGGTAGTACAACTGCGATGGGTAAACCGTCAGATCAGCGGGGCAGGCTCCCGCCCTTCCTTTGCGGTAGACAACATCACTGTGGACGGCGCCGGCGGTGATTTTACCCCACCTGCCATCAGCAATCTGGTACCGGCCAATCAGTCTGCAGATGTGTCACCCGCAGCGCCGCTGCACATCGTCTTCAGCGAAAACGTTCAGGCCGGACAGGGTAACATCTACCTGCATAACAGTACCCGTCAACATACTGACACCATCTCCATTACCCATCCTTCTATCAGCATTAATAACAATCTCCTGATCATCAATAGAATATTACGGCCCAACAGTAACTATTATATCACTACAGACAGTGCAGTGGTGAAAGATATGTCCGGCAATATTTTCAGCGGCATCACCGACAGCGCTGTATGGCGTTTTTCTACCGGCGCACAGCAGCTGAACTATGATTTCAATAGCTGCACCCCTTCCGGCAACAGTATGCTGAGCGGCGGCTTTATCCAGTATAGTGTAAGTGGTGCTCAGACCTGGGCCTGTACTACTTTCGGACAAAATAACAGTAATGGTGTACAGATAAACGGTTATAGTGGTGGCGCCGTCGAAAATGAAGACTGGCTGATATCTCCGGCTTTTGACCTGAGTGTTTTCCAGGTTCCCCTGCTTCATTTTAGCAGCCGTACTGCATTTACCGGTCCTGCGCTGGCGCTGAAAGTATCTACCGACTATAGCGGCAGCGGGGATCCCAGAACCGCTACCTGGTATACGCTGAACGGTCGTTTTCCTGACGGCGGCAGCGATGTATGGAATCTCAGCAATGGCATTAACCTGGCTGCCTACAAAGCCGCCAATGTATACATTGCCTTTGTATATACTTCTTCTCCGGCAGCCCAGGCTGCGCGCTGGACGATCGATGATTTCGGACTGAAAGATACCACGGCAGCACCAGCTCCTACCCTTACCAGCAGCCCCGCCACCCTGGACTTCGATTATATTAAAGCCGGGCAGCAGTCGGCGCCACAATTGATCCGCTACTGGGGTAATGACTTCACCGGTGACCTGCAAATCAATGTACCGGCAGGTTTCCTGATATCAGCCGATAGTAGCAGTTATAGTGCTCATCTCAGCATTCCCCAGGCCACGGTCAGTGCAGGCCCGCAACAATTATGGCTCAAATTCGCTCCTGCCGTCACAGGCACTGCTTACAGCGGAGCCATCAGTTTCAGTGCGCCGGGCTTCAGCGACAACCATATCCGGCTGACCGGCACTTCACTTCGTTCGCTGAAAGTGGTGAACTGGAATATAGAATGGTTTGGCAGTCCGGTGCAAGGGCCTACCAATGACAGTCTGCAGCAGGCCAATATAACCAGGATACTACAATATCTCGACGCAGATATTTATGCGCTGGCAGAAGTAGTAGACACCGCACGTTTCCGCGCAGTAGTGGGTCAGATGCCCGGATATGCCTATACTTTGTCAGATTTCGGGTCTTATGCTGACAGTGTTACTGATGTGGACTATGCTTCTGCACAGAAACTGGCATTTGTATATAAAACTTCGGTTGTTCGTAAAGTCCGCACCTATGGAGTACTCCGCCAGGGTGGCAGCAGCACGGCCTATTACAACTGGTCTTCCGGCAGGTTCCCTTATCTGATGGAAGCTACAGTCAGACTGGACAACGATTCTGCCCGGATACAATTTATTTTGCTGCATGCCAAAGCCAATACCGGCACCAAAGCTGAAAAGCTGGTGTCCTGGGATCGTCGCCGAAATGGGCTGAAAGAGCTGAAAGACACGCTGGATCGGTATTACCCGTATCACAATCTGATCCTGCTGGGCGATTTTAATGATGACCTGGCAAGGACGATCACCATAGAGCGGGCTCCTGATACCACCACTTCATATATTGACTTTATTAATGATACCCTGCATTATAAGCCTTTTACATTACCGTTGAGTCTGGCCGGCGGGCGGTCTACCGTCAGTTTTTCATCTGTGATTGACAATGTGATCGGGTCTGACGAAGCAGGGGTGGCTTATCTGCCAGCATCTGCCAGGGTGATGCAACAGGTACAGCAGCTGGTAAGTGGTTATGGTACCACTACTACAGACCATTATCCGGTGATGAGCCGTTATGATCTGCGTGTGCTGGCCAATCCACTGCCCTTGAACAATTTTGATGCGCGGGCCGATGGCGGCAAGGTGCAGTTAAGCTGGACTACCCCTTATGAGATCAATGCCGCTTCCTTTGTGATAGAACGTTCCCGTAATCTGATACACTTTGCTCCGATAGATACAGTGGCAGCACATGGTGTGAGCCGGGAAATGAATCAGTATCTGTCTTATGATGACGATGCATGGCCAGGTATGACATTATACCGGTTGAAATACAGGGGATTGGATGGCAGTGAAAAATATAGTCCGGTGAAAACGGTGTTTTTAACAGGCAAAGATCTTTGGTTGAAGTTATTCTGGTGTATATTTGGTCACCAGTTACAATATTGGGTAGACTGGAGTAGAAGCGGGGCTGCTGGTGTGCAGTTGATAGACCTGCAGGGCCGCGTTCGTTACCAGGGTGGTACTGATCTGGTGAAAGGCAGGAATTTCAGAACTATAGATATCAGCCAGTTACCTGCGGGTATTTATTTCCTGCGGATACAATCCGGGGAGCAGGTACAGGTGAGTAAGATTGTCGTTAACCACTGATCTTTTTGAAAAAGCCATGCAATTGATAGGCCGTTCCGCAATGCGGGACGGCTTTTTTCATATTGGTTTACAGACACTTACACATTAAAATGGAGAAAAGACAAGATATTTAGGGATAAATGGGTAGGGTAACGCGGAAATTATCAATAGTTCAGTATCTTTGCGATCCAATTTTTTTATTTAAAACAATTAAAACAGGGAATTATGAACTACGAATTGATGGTGATCTTTACCCCTGTGCTTTCTGAAGACGACTACAAAGCGGCTCAGAAAAAATTCGCTGATATCATTAAAGATAACGGCGGAAACATTACGCACGAAAATCCCTGGGGATTAAGATCACTGGCGTATCCTATCCGGAAAAAAACTACAGGAATGTATGTGGTTCTGGAATACACTGCGCCATCCGACCTCAATGAGAAGCTGAAAATCCAGCTGAACCGCGATGAAAATGTATTACGTCACATGATCACTGCGCTTGACAAGCACGCTGTAGAATACAACGGCCGCAAGAGACATGGTGTAAATGCAGAATCTAAAACTACTGAAGCTTAAAATTATGGCAGTTAAACCAAAAAAACAGGAAATCAAGTACTTAACAGCCGTAAAAACCGAGAAACGTCAGAAAAAATACTGCCGTTTCAAGAAAATGGGCATCAGGTACGTAGATTACAAAGACGGTGAGTTTTTGAAGAAATTTTTGAACGACCAGGGTAAAATGCTGCCCCGCCGTATCACAGGTAACTCCCTGAAATTTCAGCGTAAAGTAGCCCAGGCTATTAAAAAAGCTCGTCAAATGGCTTTATTGCCTTATGTTACTGACCTTTTAAAGTAAGAAGTTATGCAAATTATCTTAATACAAGACGTAGATAACCTGGGTCAGAAGAATGAACTGGTTACCGTAAAGAATGGTTACGCCAGGAACTTTCTGATTCCTCAGAAATTCGCAGTAGAAGCTAGCCCTTCCAACCTGAAGCAACTGCAGGAGCGCCTGAAAGTGCAGAAAGTGAAAGAAGAAAAACTGCTGGCTGAAATCGCGAAAGTGGTGGAAGTGCTGAAAGCATCTCCTGTTAAAATCGGCGCTAAAACTGGTACTTCCGGTAAAATCTTCGGTAGCGTAACTGGTGTTCAGATCGCTCGTGCTATCAAAGAACAGAAAGGTTACGAAATTGACCGTCGCCGCATCCACATCCTGGATGATGTTAAAGAATTAGGTACTTACAAAGCACGCCTGGATTTCGGTAAAGGCAACGAAACCGAAATGGAGTTTGAAGTTGTAGCTGAGTAGTATTCATCCGGTTTACCGGAATAAAAAAATCCCGGACTGCCTGTCAGTCCGGGATTTTTTTTTGCGTTTGGAAGTGGTTAACAATTGACAATATCCTGAGTGATAATTTTGGGGTATATTTGTAATGTATCACATATGAAACTGCTCAATAACCAAGTGATGCCTGAATCCACAATCATTGAAAAATTTAAAAAGATGATTATGGATCCCAAATGGTTAAATCACCATTGTTCAAAAGCTATAATAACGACTGAGCCGGAAGGCAAAACACTCAGGTTTGTTCCTCATTAATTCAATATTTAAAATCACTTTATGGCACACGCACTTCAATTGAAAAAACACAGCGCTGGCCAGGTTACATCAGCTTTTAACAGCCAGTCACCTGGACCAACTCCTAATTGGATTAAGCGGTGCATTGTTCGGATAAAAGCCAAAAGGCAAGTCAATAAAATAATGCGCAGCTTGAATGAAGCCGAAGAAATCCACGCAGGGAAACGCCCGGGAATCACATTTGAAGACTTCCTCAAAGACTTTTAGGGTAATTACAACTTCCCGATTTATAAAAGAAGCCAAAAACCTTAAAAAGAAATACCCCAACATAAAAGAAGATTTTGTTTCCCTAAATGAAAAACTTCAGTCAGATCCAATAACAGGAAACGTTTCTCTAGGCAAAGGCTGTTATAAAGTAAGAATGTCTATTTCTGATAAAGGATGTGGAGAAAGTAGTGGTGCGCGGGTAATCATACAGGCCATTATTCAGGACGAAGTGGTATATCTTCTTAGTGTGTATGATAAATCAACTCGTGATACCTATACAAATAAAGAGATCGCCACTATCTTAAAACATAAATTTGCTATCTCCGAGGATTCTGGTGGTTGGTAATCCTAGCTCCTCAGCATCCACCGCTGAAAAACTCAAATCTTATTAGTATTTTCATACACATATTCCGCCAGTATGAAAAAATACCTTTTCTGTTTCCTCATCCCAGTGCTCCTGACAGCCTGCAACACGCACAAAAACAAAAAAACAACACCTGTGCGGCTGACAGCCATCACTATACATGGCGACAGCATCCCACAATATTCTTTTCAGTATGATACTGCCGGCCATCTCATTCGGCTAACCAAACATTACCGGAAAGATGCCAGTCAGATATATTCCTTCCAATACGACAACTCCAACAGGCTGGCAGGCATGCAATCTGCCTACCAGGACCGTGGCCATACCACTATCGATCAGAAGGCGACTGTGAGCGCCTGGGACCCGTTGGGTAACGTTACAGTAGTCAAGTATTACGATACTAACAATATCCCCGTCAAAACTGCCCGTCTCACCTGGAAAAAAGGAATGCCTGTAGCCCTTAAGTACATTGATTCCACACAGGCTATCAGCTGGAATTATACCAATGGAAACCCTGACTGGAAAAACATCAGTACAGATACTACCACCAGCGATGGCCAGGATACCAGTATCTGTATCCGCAGCGCCCGGTATGAATGGGATGACACGATTAATCCCTTGCGGCCACTGGTCAACCAGCTGGTGATGGTGCCAGGATTGTCACCGGGGCAGGCGCTTCCGTTACCTGAATTATCTGATTTTTTACTGACTGTCAGTTCCAACAATCCTACATTGATTAAAATGGACGAACAGCAGAAGGCTGTCTATGGCAAGACTTCGCAACAGTACTTCCGGAACAACACCATGCAGTTCTTTTATGCCTGTAAAAATGGTTATCCTGTCACTGCCAGGGTTCACTTTCACTCTGAAGGATACACCAAACTGGACTCGGATACCCAGGTAAATCTGGATTATAGTTATCAATAAACGCCATGCGGGGAATTATCCGTAACTTTTAATGGATGGACACCCGCACCCGATTCAGACTAATGCCGGTTACCTTGCTGCTGGTAGCCGTCAACCTGTTGATATACCTGCTCACTGTGATAGCCGGTATGAACGGCTGGTGGGGCAATGGGGCGCAGTTGCTGCACTGGGGTGCCAACTACTGGCCGCTCACCATCGGGGAAGGCCAATACTGGCGCCTGTTTACCAGCATGTTTCTCCATGCTGGATGGTGGCATCTATTTACCAACATGCTGGGATTATTGATTGCAGGGGTTTTCCTGGAACCGGTTATACGACAGGTCCGTTTTGGAATTGTCTATCTTTTTACCGGATTACTGTCTGATTACGCCAGTATTTGGTTTCATCGTCAGGTAGTAGGTGTAGGTGCTTCCGGGGCTATTTTCGGAGTTTATGGCGTATTTCTGGCCCTGCTGACCACCCGCCTGTTTCCTCCTGTTCCCCGGCGTAATTTTCTCGCTTATATCAGTTTATTCATCCTCCTCAACCTGCTCTCCGTCAGCTTTGCACAGGATATTGACAATGCTGCCCATCTGACAGGTTTTCTCAGTGGTATGCTGGCAGGATATATCCTCTATTTCACCCTCACGCCGGACGATGGTAAACGATTGAAGTGATACTGCTTCTCCCTGAGGAATTCCCTACATTTGTACCCCAAAATCCCTTACTATGATAAAAAGATTATTATTGCTGGGACTGGCCGTTAACCTGCTGTGGGCCTGCAATTCCAGCAAAGACACCGGAAATGCCACCAACGACAGCGCCTATACGCCAAATGACAGTATCCAGTCTGAACAGCCCATCGACGACGCCCCCGACATTATTGACACCATAGCGGTAGGCGACAAAAAATTTTTCGTTTACTTTATCGATAAAGCCATCTTTGAGCAATATCCTGAATATGATCATTCCATAGACCCCGAATCCGAATCCAAGGCTCTTGCTAAAGACAGTACTGTTAAACGGGTAGGTGACGACCTGATCTTCCAGTTTGCTAATGGGCAACAAAAAATACATACCAATGTAAATTCCGAGGGTGACGATTTTGCCCGTTATCAGTATGCCGGTTACTATCCAGCCCTGCACAGACATGGATTGGATGCCACCTTTTACGCAACAAGCTATTTTGAACTGCTCAATCCCGATAATGGCGACACCCTTCGCCTATGGACTCCACCCGTTATCTCCCCGGACAAAAAATACTTCCTCTGCCCTAGCCTGGACCTTGGATATGGTTTTCGTGAGAACGGTTTTCAGTTGTTTGAAGTCAAAAACAAAACCATTGTGCCTATCGGCAATATAATCCTTGAAAAATACGGTATCAATGAAGTACAATGGATTGATAACAAAACGCTTATTGCCACTTATCAAACCCGTGAGGACTTTTCAAAGCAACGTGTCAGCTTTATAAAAATGGTGATGCAGTAAGGTTAGGGAGCTTCCCCACCGCTAAAAATAAATATTGAACCTTTACAACAAAGTAAAATTCCGTACTATGATAAAAAGACTATTATTGCTGGGACTGGCCGTTAACCTTCTGTGGGCCTGCAATTCCGGCAAAAGCACAGGAAATGCTACCAACGACAGCGCCTATACGTCAAAAGACAGTACCCAGTCCGAACACCCCACCAGCGCACACCTCAACATTATTGACACCCTTAAGGTAGGTGACAAACAACTCCTGGTTTACCTTATCGATAAAGCCACCTTTGAGCAATATCCTGCTTATAAATATCCGGTGGACTCTTCCGAAACCAGGACCCTCGCCAAAGACAGTACTGTTAAACGTGTAGGCACCTCACTGGTTTTCCAGCTGACCAACGGGCAACAGAAAGTGCGTGCAGACAACGAAGAGGAAGGCGGTGATTACGTGCATTACTTTTATGCCGGTTACTATCCCGCTCTTCACAGACATGTGTTATCGCTCACCTTTTATGAAGGAACGGGTTTTGAACTGCTCAACCCCGACAATGGCGATACCCTCAATGTATGGGGCCCTCCTGCCATCTCTCCTGATAAAAAATATTTCATGTGCTCAAATATGGACATAGCAGCTGGCTTTGACGTGAATGGCTTTCAGTTGTTTGAAATAAACAATAAAAACCTGCGCCTCGTTGGAGATGTGTCCCTGGAAAAATATGGTATCGACAAAGTACAATGGATTGATAACAAAACGCTTATTGCTATTTATCAAACCCAGGAGGACAATGCAAACGAACGTACCCGCTATGTAAAAATGGTGATACAGTAGGACCAGGGAGATGTTACAGGTATTTAGTATATTGAGATACATACCGTAACTATCAATTCTCCACTGCATATGAAAAAATTATTCTCATTCCTTTTGCTGGTGGCAGTCACCGTTACTACTGTTAACGCTGCCACCAGCTTTCTTCCACGTCTCCATCGACAGGCACCTACTATGAACGTAGAAGGCACTGCTAACTCCATCGTTGCCAAACTGGACAAATCCCTCTCACTCACCGACAAACAAAAACCCAGACTACTCAATATCGTTACCTCCTATCTGCAACAAAAAATAAATATTCTGCCTTTACAGCAAAACAATCAGCCTGCCTATAAATCTAAAATCAACAGCATGCAGAACGGGCTGCGAGCCAAACTCAAACCCCTGTTCACCGCTGAACAATACACTATGTTTCAGGAACTGAAACCTGCATCATTTGACGAGACTAATGTATTATCACATTTATTTTTTTAAGAAGACTACCCACTTGATATATATTCCTTCCCATGGGTATCTACAGATGCCTTTTATCTGTGCCTATCCCTAAATCAAAGCCGGAAAACAAGAAACTCACATGGAATAAACCCCGGAAAAAAAATCCGGGAAAAGAGTATTTTTAGCAGAGGGCTGACCAGCATGTTGGTCAGCCTTGTAAATAAAGTGAACAATGAAATATATATGCCTGGCTGCATTATCAGGATTGTTATGGCAATCTGCAGCAGCCCAACAAATTGCAGATTCTGCTGCCTTCGCCCGTCTTGCGGCCTCCATCAAATCAACACCGGCCATTAATGGCAACACCCGGCAACTGCCCATGCCCGCTGCACCAGACGGTTATAGCCTACAACTCAGGGGTACTGACCACCTGCCTGTGGTAGACCAGCAGGGACACATCACTACGCCGCTGGTAAACACCCCGGTCAGCCTCTATTTTGTATTACAGCGAAACAGCGACCAGGCTATTATGGATGTGCCTAACATCCAGGTGACCATACCGGGAAGATACACCGCCAGTGCCGGAAACCCCGCACCCTTTGTGATTCCCGCGCTGCGCGAATGGTATGGAGGCAATGGTTCCTATACTCTTCCGGCCACTATTACACTGGCGATAGATCCCGTATATGCGTCTGCGTTATTGCCAGGTATAACTGCTTTCCGGGATGATCTCCGGTTACTTACCGGCAACCGGCAAATCAGCATACGTCAGGGACAACCCCGTAAAGGTGATATCTTCTTCACCTTGCAGTCACCCGACCGCCAGCTAGGCGATGAAGGATACCAGATGGAAATCGGCAATCAGATAACAATACAGGCTACTCATGCCAGAGGGGCGTTCTGGGCTACCCGGACCCTGTTGCAGATACTGGAACAAGACCCACAACACCGCCGTATTCCGCAAGGCATCACCCGCGACTATCCTAAATACGAGGTCAGAGGTTTTGTACTGGACGTTGGCCGGAAATTCTTCACTATGGAATTTCTCCGGCACTATGTGAAATTCATGTCCTACTACAAAATGAACGATTTTCACATACATCTTAATGACAACGGGTTTGAGAAATTCTTTGGCAACAACTGGGACAGCACTTACTCTGCCTTCCGGCTGGAAAACAATACCTTCCCGGGTCTTACCGCCCGCGACGGGTCTTATTCCAAGAAGGAGTTCCTGGCCCTTCAAAGCCTGGCAGACAGCTTTGCAGTACGCATTATACCGGAGATAGATGTTCCAGCACACTCCCTTGCTTTCACCAAAGCGGTACCACAAATAGCCAGCCTGAAATACGGACGGGACCACCTCAATCTGGACAGTGCCTCCTATGCGATGATCGACAAAGTGTTTAAAGAGTACCTGGAAGGGCCGGAAAAGGTATTTAAAGGCGATGAAGTACATATCGGTACAGATGAGTACTCCAAAAAAGAAGCGGAGAAATTCAGGGCCTTTACAGACCATTACATCCGTTTTGTGGAAAGCTTCGGCAAAAAGGTAAGAATGTGGGGCTCTCTCACACATGCCCAGGGTACCACCCCGGTAAAATCAGCCGGCGTTACCATGAATGCCTGGTATAACGGTTATGCAGATCCTGCTGATATGATGCGTCAGGGTTATGACCTCATCAGTAGCCCCGATGGATGGTTGTATATCGTACCTGCCGCAGGTTATTATCATGATTATCTAAACCTTCCCAAACTATACGACAACTGGGAGCCAAACATGATTGGCGAAGCTGTTTTCCCGATAGGACACCCACAGATAAGAGGCGGTTCCTTTGCCGTATGGAACGACCATCCGGGCAATGGCATCACCGAAAAAGATGTGCATGACCGCGTATTCCCGGCAATGCAGGTGCTGGCCGAAAAAATGTGGAACGGCCATACCCTGCAAAGCAACTACAACTCCTTCTCACAACATAGCCATCAGATTGGAGAAGGTCCCGGATTAAACATGCGCGCAAAAATAAACAGCCGCGATAGCATCGTATTGTCATACGACTTCTCTACTCCGGCAGTCAACGATATCAGTGCCAACAAAAGAGCTGCACAGCAAAAACACAATGCAGACATCACTCCTTCCAAAACCCTGCTGCTCAAAGGTGGCAACAGTTTCATAAAAACACCTCTCCCGGAAATAGGATACGGCTACACGGTGGAGTTTGATATCAAACCCACTAAAGACAACCTGCCGGAAGCTGTGATATTCTCCTCTCCTCATGCGGTAGTTACATTACTGCAGCAACAAACCGGCAAACTGGGCTTTACCCGGGAAGGTTATCATTACAACTTTAACTATACACTACCCGCCGAAACCTGGACCCACGTGGCTATTTCAGGCGATCATAAAGGAACTTCCCTTTTCATCAACGGACAACTGGTGGAAAAACTGGAAGGAGCCACCATCTCCTTTCCCAACATCAAAGATAAAATCGCCAAAGTGCAAACACTGGTTTTCCCCCTGCAAATGATAGGTGATACGGTTAATAGTTTTAAAGGAGAGATAGACAACCTGAAAGTGATACAGCATCGTTAATGTTTAACAAGTCTTCGATAAAAGCGGTCGTCTGAAAGACGGCCGTTTTTTATTTGGCCCTATCTGTCCAGGTAAAAGCCTGTTTTATCCATTCATGCCACAACTTTCATCTGGTAATTTTGTTAGTGTATAAAATCATTTACAGCGATGATTAAACATCACTACAAAAATCTGATTATTGGTTTTGGCAAAGGAGGTAAAACACTGGCAGCTTACTTTGCCAGTCAGCAAGAAGAAGTGGCTATCATAGAGAAGTCGAACCGCATGTATGGAGGCACCTGCATCAATATTGGTTGTATCCCCAGCAAGTCACTTATTACCAACGCAGACGCAGGCACGCCGTACAAAACTTCTCATGAGATCAAGGAAAACCTGGTGACCGATCTTCGTAAGAAGAACTATAAAAAACTGGCCGACACCCACTATGCTACCATCATAGATGGAGAAGCATCTTTCATCTCCCCCAAAAAGGTAAAGGTACAGATGGCACAACAGGAAGTCATCCTTACTGCCGATCGTATTTTCATCAATACCGGAGCCAGCCCCTCCATCCCCGACATAAAAGGCATCGATGGAAAAAATATCTATAACAGTACAACGTTAATGGATATCCGCGAACGGCCGGAACACCTCACCATCATAGGTGGCGGATTTATCGGCCTCGAATTCGCTGACATGTTCCTGAAATTCGGCAGCAAAGTAACGCTACTGGAAAGTGCTGCTGTCTTCCTCCCTCATGAAGACCGTGATGTGGCTGATGCTATCCATGGTCATCTTGTCAAAAACGGACTGCAACTAATTGCCGAAGCCACCGTAGTACAGTTCGACACCCAAACAAATCAAACCATCGTCACTTACAAAAAGGATCATCTGGAAGAAAGTTTCCCTACAGATGCTGTGCTGATCGCAACCGGACGAACACCCGAAACCAAAGGGCTGAACCTCGAAGCCGCAGGAATAGCCACCGATGAACGAGGATATATCAAAGTAAACGACAGACTACAAACTACAGCAGAAAATATATGGGCTTTAGGAGATGTAAACGGAAGCCCGCAATTCACCTATATTTCGCTGGATGATTTCAGGATCATCAAAAATCAGCTATCCGCAGGCCCATATAATTCCACAGATAAAAGACTGCTCTATCCTACAGCTGTTTTTCTCAGCCTCCCCTATGCCCGCATAGGACTTAATGAGAAGACGGCAACTGAAAAAGGGCTGCATTTCAAAACCTTCCGGATAAAAGCCGCTGGCATACCCAAAGCAGCCATACTACAACAGAAAGACGGTATCCTAAAAGCGATTGTTGACATCCCAACCGGAAAAATACTCGGTTGTACACTTTTCTGTGCCGAAGCCCATGAACTGATCAACATCGTACAACTCGCCATAAACAATGCTTTAAGCTATAAGACATTGCGGGACAATATTTATACGCATCCATCAATGGCTGAGAGTTTCAATGATCTTTTCTCCGAATAGTATGCTGCTAATATGAAAACAATTCTAATACTACTGACTATGATCTTTAGGCATGCCTCTGCTGATGATAGCCAGCATGGCCGGTATATCAGTCTATACTCATTTGAACAAACAGTCGACAGGCTGAAAACTGTTTTAAAAGAAAAAAACATAAAAGTATTCTGCATCATTGATCATGCAGGAGAAGCAACGCAGGCCGGACTTGATTTAAGACCCACGCGATTATTTATCATCGGCAATCCTAAAGTAGGTACCGCACTGATGCAGGAAGATCAGGAAACCGGTATCGACCTGCCGTTGAAAGTGCTGGTGTATAGTGATAAAGACGGACACACTATTGTGCTCTATAAAAAATTACTACCGATCGCGGATGCCCGCCAACTGAAGAATACCCATAAAGTAGCTGCCACCATAGATTCCAGCATGAATGTTTTAATCAAACATGTTTCACAGGAACGTCCATAAAAAAGGAGAGCATTTCAGCTGCTCTCCTTTTTTATGATTTACAGAATAATCTGCCGGTCTCTGGCTATAACCTTCCAGGTAGCCGAATAAACATGATCTTCTGCTACATATACTTTTTCATACAACGCGATAGTAGGACATATGTGCAGTGGTATGCCGTAAAACACCGTCCCGATAGGATAAGCAGCCGTATCAGCAACTCTTAATACCAGATGTTCTTCACTTTGAGAAACCGGCCGCGCTTCCGGTGCATTCAAAAAATGTACCCGGGGCTGCGGATTTTCTGCCGCAACGGATTTATGTCCCAGATCAAGGCATAACAGCTGCCCATCAATGATAGAGACAACTCTGGAGAGGACTACAGCAGCCCACTGGAAAGCTTGTTCCGGCAGGTTCTTAGCATATCCCCAATCCCAGAATACAAAGGTACCAGGGCTGCATTCAATATGTGGTCTCGCTGCATGTATCGGGAAAGTAGGTGAGCCACCTGCAACGATAACCGGCTCCGGCAAACCAGCGGTTACTATAGCCTTTTGTAAAACAGGTACCGGTGCATAAGCTTCATCACAACGTCTTTTTCGTATATCCATCTCCGTGTCGTGCAGATGTCCGTCATAGGCATGGAGACCTATGGGCTCAATGCCGGGCAATGTGTGCAGATATTGATACAATGACAATGCCGTTTCATCCGGTTTGATGCCGGTACGATTCATACCAACATTCAGATCGAGGTATACCGGTAATTTCCTTTGCTGCGCAGCAAAAACCGCGCTGATTGCTTCGCCCGCGACCTTGTTATCTACGAGGCAGGAAAATATGGTATCAGGATAACGTTGTACCAGTTCCAGTAAACGTATTACTTTAGGTCCCACCGGTTGATATGCCAGCAATACATCTTTCGCTTTCACCATGCCTAGCATTTCCGCTTCAGCGATGGTAGCGCATTTGTAGCGCTGTATGCCGGCTTCCTGCATCAACTGCACCACTTCTGACATTTTATTTGTCTTTACGTGTGGCCGTAACCGTTGTATATCATCGATCATGGTTTTGAGCAGTGCAATATTTTGTATGATCCTGTCTTTATACACCACAATAGCGGGTGAATCTATCTGGTCTGTATTGCTGAGTTGATACCAATCCATTTCTGTTTTATATTAAATTTCTGAAGGTTATAATTTTCGTTTATTCGTTCATGTTATACAATCATACTTAGTAACAGGCTACCGATGAGTCCTGTTACGGAAACGATTGTTTCCATCACCGACCATGTTTTGATCGTATCTTTTACAGACAAGTTAAAGTATTCTTTGAACATCCAGAAGCCAGCATCATTAACATGGGAAAACATCAGACTGCCTGCGCCGGTAGCCAATACCATCAGGTTGGGATTGACGCCTGAAGTAGCGATCAGTGGTGCAACAATACCTGCCGTGGTGAGGCCCGCCACCGTGGCAGAACCAATACAAACCCTGATAATAGCTGCGATACCCCATGCCAGCAACAATGGATGCATATGCATATTTTGCAGGGTAACAGCAATATATTCACTAACCTTACTGTCATGCAACAGCTGCGTCAGCGCGCCGGAGCCTCCGATGATCAGGATAATTACCGCCACATCCTTTACAGCATCATCCATAAGACCCAATATCTTTTTTGATGTCATACCTCGCCGTATTCCCAACAGATACATACCATTGAGTACTGCCAGCAGCATTACGATCAGCGGATCCCCCAACCAGGTGACCCAGTGATACAAAGCCTGATCTGCTGGTATCCATACTTTCAGCAGGGCTGTCACCGCCAGCAACAATACCGGCAGCATGGCTGCAAACAGGCTGGGCATCATACCCGGCTGCTGGTCTTCTGGCATAGCAGCTGCTACAAACATCTTTCCAGGCTCACCTGTATACCGTTTCAGGTACCTCGAAAACACAGGTCCGGCCAGAATAATAGCTGGTATCGCCAGTAATATACCATAGAGAAGGGTGAGTCCCATATTGGCGTGAAACTGCTGTACCAGCGCGGTAGGAGATGGATGTGGCGGCAGATATCCATGGGTGACAGACAAAGAGGCCAGCATAGGAATGCCCAGATAAACAGCAGGCAGCTTCGTTTGTGCTGCCACCGTAAAAATCAGCGGTACCATCAGTACAAAACCGATGTTATAAAACAACGGTATGCCCACAATAAAACCTGTCAGCATCAGTGACCACTGGATATAACGGGCCCCCAGCAGCTTCATAAGCCCGCCGGCAATCCGCTGCGCAGCACCACTTTCGGCTACCAGTTTACCCAGCATACTGCCAAATACAATGACTACGATGAGAGAGCCCAGTGTTTTACCAATACCGGTTTGGATAGACTGAGTAATGTCCCCGATTTTCATATGCAGGGCCAGTCCCATCAACAGGGATACAATCAGGAAAGAAAGGAAGGTATTTATCTTACACCAGGTAACCAGTACAACCAGCAAGATAATGGCTGCAATAACGATCAATAGTGGCATATGTTCTTTCTTTTTAGGAAAGAACAATATAATAAATAGATCCCGGGAATTCTACTCGTACCGCAGCGCGATAATCGGATCCAGGCGGGACGCCTTATATGCAGGATAAATACCGGAGATAAGCCCTACAGCTGCACAAAGGCTCACGCCAATGAGTATCCACAGCCAAGGTATGATAAAGGAGGATTTCAGCAGGGCTGATACAATGTTGCCCAGCAACATACCCATAAACACCCCTATCAATCCACCCATCACACTGATGATGATGGCTTCATACAGGAACTGTTTACGGATGGTGTGACTGGTAGCACCCAACGCCTTGGTAACGCCTATTTCGCGGGTTCTTTCGGCCACAGACACCAGCATGATATTCATCAGACCGATAGCAGAGCCAAAGAGGGTCACAAATGCGATAACAACGGCAAACAGGTTTACTTTGCTAAGGCTGGAGAACAGCATCTCTGCGATACTATCGCTTTTACTGATGAGGAAGTTATCTTCTTCGTTGAGATCAAGTTTACGGATGACACGGAAAAGACCGACTGCTTCCCCTTGTGCGGCTTCCAGCTGCCGGATATCTTTCACAGCCACGCCTACCTGATAGGAAGCATTGGGGTGGTTAAATATTCTTCGTGTATTGTTGACCGTAGTAATCACCACATTATCCGCGCTCATGAGGTTACTGCTACCTTTGCTTTGCAGTACGCCTATCACACGGTAGCGGATATCACCCACCCGGATGGTATTATTGACTACGTTTTTAAGCTTTTTGCCAAACAGTTTTTCTGCCACGTCTTTACCCAGGATGGCCACATTACGACCGGAAGAAACGTCCAATGCATTAAAATTACGGCCGTCCTCAATGGTATAATTAGAGATATCAAGATAATTTTCATCTCCACCGATAACGTTTACATTGGGGTTGGTCTTTTTATCATCCTTATATACGGTGGTGATACCTGAAGCTCTGAAGTTAATGCTGACGATAGCGGGGAATGTATATCTTTCCTTGAACTGCACCGCTTCCTGATAGCTAATCGTTTTATTACTGTTGGACTTCCTTACTTTTTTGACATTTTTATTTCCTTTGGAAGCTTTAGCATCGTCATTTCCGATATGCACCTGCATATCCCTGTTGCGCAGGGAAAAGCTGTTAGCCCCCATACTGGCGAAGCTGCTGTAAATACTGTTTTTCATACTGTCGATGGCAGTGAGAATGCCGACGAGGACAGTAATACCTACCGCGATAATAGCAATGGTAAGGCCCGTGCGCAATTTGTTGCCACTCACGGAACGATAAGCAAGGGAAAATATATCTAAAAACCGCATATAATAAAGTTAAGGCAATTCAGGTGAAAAACTACGAATTAGAGATTACGAATTACAAATGGTAAAATGGGGATTCAGGCGGGCTTAGATATATTTCAACTGAAAAGCGAAGACCGGAGGGGATTTACCACTCCGGTCTTCGCTTTATTATATTATTCGTAACCGATTATTTATTACAGGCAACCTATCAGCAGGTTGGGGAACAGTCCCAGTACCAGCACCAGGGCTACTGCCAGTATCAGGGCTGCTTTAAAGCCATTGGACACTGGTTCTACCTCAGGATCACCTTGCTTGAAATACATGGCGATAATCACGCGGAAATAGTAGTATACGCTGATAGCAGCACACAGTACCCCTACAATCACCAGCCAGAGGAGATGCCCATGCTGAATAGCTGCAGACAGTACGAAGTATTTCGCGAAGAAACCTGCAGTTACCGGGATACCGGCCAGAGAGAACAGGAATATTGTTACAGCCAGTGCCAGCAGCGGCTGCTTTCTGGCCAGACCGTTAAATCCTTCAAAAGTATAGTCTTTCAGCTTCATCAGCACAGCAAATACACCGATGGTGGCAATGCTGTAAGCTGCTGCATACAGTATGATACCCTGTGCGGCAAACTGGTTGATGGCAATCACCGCAAACAGCATAAAACCTGCCTGCGCGATAGAAGAGTATGCCAGCATACGTTTTACGCTCAGCTGGAACACCGCGCTGAAGTTACCAAGTATCAGGGTAGCGGCAGTAATAATTGACAGTATCAGTGTCCAGTGTTCACTGATGGCACCACCCGCAAAGCTCACATGGAACATACGGAGGAAAGCCACAAAACCACCGGCTTTCACCACTGTAGCCATAAAGGAAGTGAATACGGTAGGAGAACCGTCATACACGTCTGGTGTCCAGAAATGGAACGGAACGGCAGACACCTTGAAGGCCAGCGCAAAGGCCATCAGGATGATACCACACAATGCCAGCGGATGAACGCTGTCGGCGCCCAGGCCCAGCTCGGTGATATTAAAGGAACCGGCAGCACCGTAGATCAGGGCAATACCCATCAACAGAATACCGGTTGAGAAAGAACCCATCAGGAAGTACTTCAGTGAAGCTTCATTGCTCTTCAGGTTTTTTCTATCGGTACCCGCCAGCACATACTGTGGGATAGACATGATTTCTATCGCCAGGAACAGCATCAGCAGGTTGCTGAAAGTGGTGGCCAGGGAAATACCTGCCAGGATAAAGAATATCAGGGCAAAATAATCTGCCACATGCTCGCCCACTTTTTCAAACTCACTCCCGGACAACAGGAAATATAACAGGGTTGCACCTAAAGCCACTGCATTAAACAACACACTGAACCTGGATACTTCGATCATACCATACATTGTATAGCTGCCCAGCTCCACTGAAGGAAACTGCGCCAGGTTAGCAATAAATGCTATGATGATGGCCGCGATGGCAAAAAATTTAATATGCTGCTTATTGCGTACAAATAAACCGACAAACATCAGAACAACGCCCGATAAAGCAGTAGAAATTAGTGCATTCATATTGTTGCGTTACAAAACCCGTTTAAAATTGCTGATTTTGGAATTTTGAGATTTAGTTATGTAAAATCCCTAAATCAATAAATCCGTAATCTCAAAATACCTTGCTTACCAGATCCAGCATAGGCTGAGGATAAACACCCAGCACAAAGATCATGATCACCACCAGGCTTAATGCCAGGGTTTCGCCGGGCTGTAAGTCTGTAGTGTTGTCTGTCAGGGTATTTCCTTCACCAAAAATCACTTTCTGAACCATATTCAACGTATAAACTGCTGCCAGGATGATACCCAGTCCGGCGAAAGCCATAAACCAGTGGTTGTACTGGAACAGGCCGCTGAACATCAGGAACTCACCGATAAATCCGTTGGTCAGCGGTAAGCCGATGTTCGCCAGGCTGATGATCACGAGGAAGATAGCCATACGTGGCGCCTTGCGGGCCATACCACCCAGCTGGTCCATATTTTTTACACCCAGACGGTTCTGGATTACTTCTACGATGATCCACAGTCCGATAATGTTGATACCGTGGTTAAACATCTGCAGTAATACACCCTGTGTGCTTTGTTCGTTGTGTGCAAAAATAGCGGCACTCATCAGGCCGATGTGCGCGATGGAGGAGTAAGCGATCAGTCGTTTCAGGTCGCTCTGTACGATAGCGATGCAGGAAGCGTAGATAATGCCGATGATAGACAGCACGATAGCTACGTCAGTCCACATGGCTGCACCTTGCGGTACTACCGGCATCAGCCAGCGCAGCAGACCGAAAAGACCCATTTTCACCATTACACCAGACAGAATCATGGTCACCGGAGTAGGAGACTGATCGTAAGTGTCGGGCTGCCAGGTGTGGAAAGGAAATACCGGCATCTTGATGGCGAATGCCACAAAGAACAGCCAGAACAGCCATTTCTGATCACCCATGCTCAACTGCAGACTGGTAAAGGAAGTCCAGCTGAAAGAGTGGTCCGGGGTCTGGAAATACAGGTAGATAATACCTACCAGCATCAACAGCGAACCCAGGAAAGTATACACGAAGAATTTAAAGGTAACAGGTATACGTTTTTCGCCGCCCCACATAGAGCAAAGGAAATATACCGGTATCAGTGCCAGCTCCCAGAAAATATAAAACTGCAGCGCGTCGAAGGCAGTGAAAACGCCTATCAGACCGGCCTGCGATAACAACATCAATCCGTAAAAGCCGTTAGGCCTTTCGATATCGCGGTTGTAAATGGTGATGAAAACAAGGAGAAAAGCGATAGCTGTCAATAAACACAGCATCACGCCCATACCATCCAATCCTACCCTGAACTGACTTCCCAGTTGGGGAATCCAGCTGGCAACAAAAGAAAGTTTGTCGGGTGATGCATGAAAAGTGCACCCAGCTCCTATTGCTATTGCCACCGACGCCAGGGATGCAATCATGCCCAGCACCTTCGGTCCGGACCCTTTCAGGCCAAATGCAATAAGGCCCGCTATGAAAGGAATCAATATTAATAAAACTGTCAACATAATTTATCTGCGCTTGTAACTTCCGCTATTGGTTTATAATAAGAATCCGATCACAAATAATAAGATCATACCGATTACCATGGCAAAGATGTAGAAACCTACCTGTCCGTTCTGTATCAGGCGGATCTGCTGGCTGCCCCATTGTACGCTGCGGCCAACACCATTTACCAGTTTGTCGATACCTGCTTTTTCAACCGTATCACGGAAGAAACGGGAAAGCTCCATCAAAGGCTTTACGATGATAGCATCGTACAGCTCATCCACATACCATTTGTTTTCCAGTACTTTAGCCAGACCCATGTTTTCTTTGCCGGTATCTTCATAAGCAGCAAATTTCTGACGGGCTATCAAGATAAAGCAGATCACCAGCACACTGCTCAGCCCCATCAGCATCCACTCCATGGAATGAGGCAGGTGATGTTCGGTTACAAACGGTGCAGAAGGCGCAAATACAGGTGACAGGTATTCTGCCAGCATGTTTTTGGTACCAAATACTTCCGGTAATCCTACATAACCACCGAAGATGGAGAGTACTGCCAGGATGATCAGAGGGATAGTGATGGCAGACGGACTTTCATGCAGATGATGCTCCTGCTCATGTGTACCACGGAACTTTCCGGAGAAAGTGATGTAGTAGAGGCGGAACATATAGAAAGCGGTCATCAGTGCACCCAACAGGCCCAGTCCGTACAGGATCGGGTTGCTGGCATATGCATGCGCCAGTATTTCGTCTTTGGAGAAGAAACCGGAGAAACCAGGGATACCGGCAATTGCCAGGCAGCCTACCAGGAAAGTCCAGTTGGTGGTGGGCATGTATTTTTTCAGACCACCCATTTTACGGATATCCTGTTCACCGCCCATAGCGTGGATAACAGAGCCGGAACCAAGGAACAACAGGGCTTTAAAGAAAGCGTGTGTCATTACGTGGAATACGGCAGCAGAATACGCGCCTACGCCCAGTGCCAGGAACATATAACCCAGCTGGCTCACAGTAGAGTAGGCCAGCACTTTTTTGATGTCGTTTTGTTTCAGCGCGATAGAAGCTGCAAACAGTGCAGTAGCCAGACCAATGATAGCTACTATCGTCTGGATATGCGGTGCCAGCGTATAAATCACATTGCTGCGCGCAATCATGTATATACCGGCAGTCACCATGGTAGCCGCGTGGATCAGGGCTGATACCGGTGTAGGACCGGCCATCGCATCTGGCAACCAGGTATATAAAGGAATCTGAGCTGATTTACCCATTGCACCTACAAACAGCAGCATCGCAATAGCTGCAATAGTAGGGTTGTTCATACCCAGTGGTGCCGCTTTGGCAAATACTTCAGGGAAAGTAACCGTGCCAAACTGCATGATCATGAAGAAGATACCGAGCAGGAAACCGAGGTCACCAATGCGGTTCATCACGAATGCTTTTTTGGCAGCATTATTATAACTGGTGTTTTTAAACCAGAAACCAATCAACAAATAAGAGCACAAACCAACACCTTCCCATCCGATGAACATCATCACATAGTTGGCGCCCAGTACCAGTATCAACATGGAAAACACGAAGAGGTTGAGATAAGCGAAATATCTCGCAAAACCTTCGTTGCTTTCATCATGCATGTAAGAAGTGGAGTAAATGTGGATGAGGGTACCCACACCGGTAATGATCAGCAGAAATAATGCACTCAGTTGATCTACCTGGAATGCAAAGGGGATGTGCAGGCTGCCAACAGAGATAAAGTTAAACAGGTGTACCACCTGTGCCTGAAATCCCGGGGCTTTCACCTCAAAAAATATCAATAAGCTTACCACAAAGGAAACGAGGACAGAGCCGCTTCCGATAAATCCTACCAGAGACTTGGATAAAAATCTGCGTCCCAACCCATTCACCAGGAAACCCAATAATGGTAAAAATGGTACCAGCCAAACTAGATTAATCATTTATCAATTCTATTTACGACGTCGAAACAATTAATAATTAAGAGGATGAATTATTAATTTTTCAGCCTGTTAAGAATGTTTATATCTACTGAATGTGTATTTCTGTAGACCATTGTAATGATAGCCAGGCCTACTGCCACTTCCGCAGCTGCCACCACCATAATAAAGAATACAAACAATTGCGCTGATCCGGCATCTACTCTTCCTGCGTCTGCCCACATTTTGGAGAAAGACACCAGCAACAGGTTTACCGCATTGAGCATCAGCTCTATGCACATGAAGATGATGATCGCATTACGACGCATCAATACACCCATCACACCAATACAGAACAGGGCGATACTCAGGAATATGTAATATTGAACAGGCATAATAAAAAATTAGGAATTACGAATAGCGGGCCTGTAAAGCCCGTGTAGTATTAGTCTTTTTTACCAATAACAACTGCGCCTACCATTGCGCTGAGGAACAGGATACTGCTCACCTCAAATGGCACTACATATTGTTTGAATAACATCTGTCCCAGGTTTTTGATCAACCCTATATCTGTAGATGCTGTACCGATTGCAGGCATGCTGGCATCACGCAGGGCAGCTACCAGTACTACCAGTAAGGCACCACCGCTGATAGCGCCGGCGTATTTCAGCCAGTTACGCTTCTGAGGCTCCAGCTCTGCATTGAGATTCATCAGCATCATCACATAAAGGAACAATACCATGATCGCACCGGCATACACAATAATATGCACCACGGCCAGAAACTGGGCGTTCAGCATGATATAATGCCCTGCAATGGTAAAGAAGGTTACGATCAGACACAATACGCTCGTCACAGGATTCTTGCTCAGTACTACGCCCAATGCCGAAACCAGGGCGATGACAGAAAGCACCATGAAAATTATTTGTTGTATACTCATTCCCATCTCTATGTTTGACTATTGTATTTTTAGCTAATGCGCACTGTGAATAATATTATTTACCCTGTTGTTTCGGATTAGGAATCAACAGATCATCCTTTCCATAAATGAAGCCTTTACGCTGATAGTTGGAAGGAGCGAAGGTTTCAGACATGTAAATGGCGTCTTTGGGGCAGGCTTCTTCACAGAATCCGCAGAAAATACAACGCAGCATGTTGATCTCATACCTGGCCGCATATTTTTCTTCCCTGTACAGGTTTTCCTCTCCGGGCTTCCTTTCAGCAGCTTCCATGGTAATGGCTTCTGCCGGGCAGGCTACAGCACAAAGGCCGCAGGCGGTGCATCTTTCACGGCCTTCCTCATCACGGTTCAGTACGTGTAAACCACGGAATACCGGGCTGAATTGACGTCTCTGTTCCGGGAAACTTACGGTAGCCTTACGTTTGAATAAGTGCTTGAGGGTAATGCTCATACCTTTCGCAATGGCAGGAATGTACATTTTTTCCGCAAGGGTCATCGGGCTGCGGTCTACCGGTTTTGCCCTGTTTGTTAATGATTGCATAAGAAATGCTTTATTTAGTCCACACCCGAAAGTGTGTAAAAAGTAAAAGAAATTAGTGTTGACGAGCCAATACAGTTGCTCCGGTAATCAGCATGTTAGCCAGTGCCAGCGGGATCATCACTCTCCAGCCCAGACGCATCAGCTGATCATAACGGAATCTTGGGATCGTCCACCGTACCCACATAAAGAAGAATATAAACACCAGTATTTTGATAAACAATGCCAGGAAGCCCAGTATGGTGAGCAGATTGGGACTAACGCCCAGGCTGTCCATGCCAGGGAAGGCATATCCACCAAAATACATAGTGGCCATCAGCGCAGAGCTGACAAACATGTTGATATATTCCGCAAAGAGGTAAAAGCCCAGTTTCATGGAAGAGTATTCCAGGTGGTAACCACCATTCAGCTCGTTCTCTGCTTCCGGCAGGTCAAACGGCGTACGGTTAGTTTCCGCAAAAGCACATATCAGGAAGATAAAGAAGCCCAGCGGCTGGTATACCACGTTCCACATGCTATGACGTTGCTGCTCCACGATTTCCTTCAGGCTCAGGGTGCCGGTCAGCATCAGCAATGCGATCAGCGCCAGACCCATTGGCAGTTCGTAGGAAATGATCTGGGAGGCAGCCCTCACAGAGGCCAGCAGGGAGTATTTGTTGTTGGATGCCCAGCCACCGATCATAATTCCGTATACGCCCATGCTCACTACACCGAATATGAACAGGATACCGATGTTTACATCAGCTACCTGCAGGGAAATGGTGCGGCCAGCAATGGTCAGGGTATCGCCCCATGGAATTACGGCACTGGTCATACAGGCCACCAGCATGGCGATGGAAGGGCCCAGAACGAAGAGGAACCGGTTAGAGTTGGTTGGGATGATCTCTTCCTTGAAGAAGAGTTTACCACCATCGGCCAGGGGTTGCAGCAATCCCAGCGGACCTGCGCGGTTAGGGCCTAAACGGTCCTGGATCCAGGCAGCCACCTTTCTTTCGCCCCAGGTAGAGTACATAGCTACTACCAGTGACAGTACCAACACTGCGGATATCAGCAGTATTTTCTCAAGAATAAAAAACCAGTCTATGCTTAATAACGTCATTTCCTGTTATAAGTTACGATTACGAATTACGATGCTTACTTATTAAAATCGTCCGAGTGAGCAGGACCTTCGATCTTCGACAGATCGATATCCGGCCTGTTTACCTGGCTTTGCGTGTGGATATCAAACAGCAGTTTGGGCTGTCTGCCATCCAGTACTTCCACCAGCGGATCTTTCGGTTTAACGGTATTTACGTAATGGCCCTGAGAAATAACACTGTGACGGTCAATTTTGCGTGGCCCTTCAATGATCCAGTCTGATTTTTCCTTTTTATCGAAACGGCAGGTGTTACAGATAAAGTCTTCCACTTCACCGTATTGGTCTTTACGGGCTGTTACGCGGAATACCTCGTCACCACGCATCCACAATACGGTTTTACCGCAGCATTTTGGATTTTCGCAGTTACGGTGGGCATCTACCGGTTTCAGGAACCATACACGGTTTTTGAAACGGAAGGTTTTATCTGTCAGCGCGCCTACCGGGCAAACGTCGATCACGTTGCCGATAAACTCGTTGTCGAGAGACTGATGGATATAAGTGCTGATTTCGGAAGCGTCGCCACGGCCGAGTATGCCATGTTCACGTTTTTCCGTCAGCTGGTCAGCGGTATACACACAACGGTAGCAGAGAATGCAACGGGTCATGTGCAGCTGTATTTTGTCGCCGATATCGATTTTATCGAATGTTCTGCGTTTGAATTCGTAGCGGGTAGCTTCGGCACCGTGTTCGTAGCTCAGGTTCTGCAGATCGCATTCACCGGCCTGGTCGCAAACGGGGCAGTCGAGCGGGTGATTGAGCAGCAGGAATTCTACTACTCCCTTGCGGGCTTCCTGTACTTCAGGAGAAGTGATGTTGGCTACTTCCATACCGTCCATTACGGTAGTACGGCAGCTGGCCACCAGTTTAGGCATCGGGCGCGGATCGGCTTCGGAGCCTTTGGACACTTTTACCAGACAGGTACGGCATTTACCGCCGCTGCCCTGTAACTTGGAATAGTAGCACATAGCCGGCGGCACTACATCCCCACCTATCTTCCGGGCCGCATTCAGTATCGTTGTACCAGGTTCGACCTCTACGGAGATGTTATCGATCTTAACCTTGAATAATTTTTTTTCCTCCGCCATCTTATTATATTTTTTGCTTGCAGCGCTTTTATAGAAGCGATGCAGCAAAGTTTATGTTGTTATTATTTATTGACTATTCTGTGAATCTTAGCGCCCTGGCGGAACTATACAGCTGCCGGTTCCGGTAAAGGAAGCGGGTCAGCATAGTGCGCCAGTCCGAAGTTACGGGTAAGCGCTTCATCCGGGTGTTTCACATGCCATTCAAACTCGTCGCGGAAGTGACGGATGGCAGCAGCTACCGGCCATGCAGCGGCGTCGCCGAGCGGGCAGATGGTGTTGCCTTCTATTTTCCGCTGAATATCCCACAACAGATCTATATCACTCATTTTACCTTTTCCGTATTCGATGTTGTGCAAGACTTTTTTCATCCAGCCGGTACCTTCACGGCAAGGGCTGCACTGACCACAGCTTTCGTGGTGGTAGAAACGGGCAAAGGTGAGTGTGTTGCGTACAATACACTGGTCTTCGTCCATCACGATGAAACCGCCGGAGCCCAGCATGGAGCCGGTGGCAAAGCCGCCGTCATTCAGGCTTTCGTAGGTCATCATACGGGTTTCGCCTTTAGCTGTTTTCAGCAGCAGGTTGGCCGGCAGCACCGGTACGGAAGAACCGCCGGGGATGCAGGCTTTCAGGCGTTTACCACCTTTGATGCCTCCGCAGTATTCATCGGAATAGATAAATTCTTCTACAGAGATGTTCATTTCGATCTCATAAACGCCTGGTTTGTTGATATTACCGCAGGCAGAGATGAGTTTGGTACCGGTAGATTTGCCGATACCGAATTTGATATATTCGTCACCGCCGATGTTAATAATAGGAACTACGGCTGCGATGGTTTCTACGTTGTTTACCACGGTAGGGCATCCCCATAAACCTTTTACGGCCGGGAATGGTGGTTTGATACGGGGGTTGCCGCGTTTACCTTCCAGTGATTCCAGCAGAGCTGTTTCTTCACCGCAGATATAAGCGCCGGCGCCACGTTGTACATATATTTCGAGGTCAAAGCCGGTGCCGAGGATGTTTTTCCCCAGCCAGCCTTTATTTTTCGCTTCTGCGATAGCCTGTTCCAGGATATCCGGGATCCAGGCATATTCGCCGCGGATATAGATATACGCACTGTTAGCACCCAGGGCAAAACTGGATATGAGCAGGCCTTCTATCAGCAGGTGAGGGATGAACTCCATCAGGTAACGATCTTTGAAAGTACCTGGCTCAGATTCGTCCGCATTGCACACGAGGTAACGGGGAACACCTTCCGGTTTAGCGATGAAACTCCATTTCAGACCGGTAGGGAAACCTGCACCACCACGACCTCTGAGGCCGCTTTTTTTCACTTCTTCCACTACGGCATCAGGGCCCATGGATTTCAGCGCTTTTTCTGCTGCTGCATAACCGCCGTTGCTCCGGTAAGTATCATAATACCGGATACCTTCTATGTGTGCTTTGTCTAACAGTAATTTGCGTCCCATTTTCTTCCTTATGGTTTAATGGTGATAGATAAACCAGCACCATCAACAGATTTGTATGATATATCTTTTATGCCTTGCGTATCCTATGTTGGGCAATGCGTTCACCCAGTCTGTAAAACAACAACCCTGCGCTGACACCACAAACAAAGGACAGGAACACATTGTCAATCCTCCACAGACCTGCCAGTGCTGTCATCAGCAGTATGGCTTCAATCACGATCAGCTTATGCTGATGAAATAACTCCCGGATACGCATGACTATCGTTTTTTGGTGATGCATTAGTTTGCTTTTGCCCTGCATTCTGCGATGATCTCATCCACTTTTGCAGGGGTCAGGTGTTCGCGGAAGTGTTTGCCTAATTGCATCATAGGCGCGTATCCGCAGGCACCCAGGCATTCCACCGTTTTAAGGGTAAACATGCCATCAGGCGTAGTTTCACCTACACCGATACCCAGTTTGCTCTTGATATAGTCAATGATCTGATCAGAACCACTTACCATACAGGGTCCTGTCTGACATACCTCAAACAGGTATTTGCCCACCGGCTTCAGATTGAACATGCTGTAGAATGTGGCTACTTCGTACACTTCAATGGGTTTTATTTGCAGTAAAGACGCAACATAGTCCATTGTTTCCGCACTCAGCCAACCGTCAAATTCTTCCTGTGCCAGATGCAGCACGGGTATCAGCGCACTTTTCTGCTTCCCTTCCGGGTAGCGTGCGATGATCTCTTTTACTTTATTCAGTTTCTCCTCAGAAAATTGAACAGCCATTTTTTTAATCAGCTTTATTCTTCAAAAATTCGATTGTACCTACTACGCATCCAGTTCACCGGCAATCAGGTTGAGACTACTCATACACACGATCGCATCGCTCAGCATGGCGCCTTTCACCAGTTCGGCATAAGCCTGGTAGTAGATAAAGCAGGGACGACGGAAATGCAGACGATAAGGGCTGCGGCCGCCATCACTGATCAGATAGAAGCCCAGCTCTCCGTTGGCACCTTCTACTGCGTTGTACACCTCACCTGGTAAGATGTCCGTTTCACCCATCACGATTTTAAAGTGATAGATGAGCGCTTCCATCTTGGTATATACATCCTTTTTATCAGGCAGGTAATAAGCCGGTACGTCGGCATGGTATACATCATCAGGCAGACCTTTCAGTTTGTCCATTGCCTGACGGATAATACTGATACTTTCCCACATTTCAGCGTTGCGTACGAGATAACGGTCGTAGCAGTCGCCGGTAGTACCTACTGGTACGGAGAAGTCGAAGTCCTGGTAAGAAGAATATGGGGTGGCCACGCGCACGTCGTAGTCAACACCCGCAGCCCTGAGGTTAGGCCCAGTGAAGCCGTAGCTCATCGCTCTTTCAGCGCTGATGGCGCCTACTCCCTGTGTACGTTCCATGAAGATACGGTTACGGGTAAGCAGGGTTTCGAATTCTTTCAGTGCCTCAGGATATTCTTTCAGGAAACGTTCAATTTTTTCGAAAGCTGCAGGCGTGAAGTTTCTTTCGAAACCACCAATACGGCCAATGTTGGTCGTCAGGCGGGAGCCGCATATTTCTTCATAAATTTCGTATATAAGTTCACGGTAGGTCATGAGGTATACGAAACCGGTGAGTGCACCGGTATCCACACCCATTACCGCGTTACAGATCAGGTGGTCTGCTATACGGGCCAGCTCCATGATGATCACACGCAGATATTCTACCCTTTTAGGTAATTCGAGGCCCAGCAGTTTTTCTACTGTCATGATCCATCCGAAGTTATTGATGGGGGCAGAGCAGTAGTTGAGCCTGTCTGTCAGCGGTGTGATCTGGTAGTAAGGACGGCGTTCTGCGATTTTCTCAAATGCGCGGTGAATATATCCTACAGTAGATACTGCGCTCACAATCCTTTCGCCGTCTATTTCCAGAATATTCTGGAATACGCCGTGTGTAGCCGGGTGTGTAGGACCCAGGTTCAGCGTGGTCGTATTTTTTTCTATGGAGCCTTCCGGCAGTTTTATATGTTGTTTCTGGTCTAACATAGCCTGGTTTAATTAAAAGTGACCGCCCCGACCAAACATTTCGTCGTCTTTGTCCGTACGCATAGGGTCTTCCAGTGGGAATTCCTTACGCATGGGGAAATAGGTCATTTCGTCCACATTAAGGATACGGATCAGGTTAGGATGTCCAACGAAATCGATTCCGAAGAAATCATAGGTTTCCCGCTCCATCCAGTTGGCAGATTGATACAAGCTGGTAGCGGTGAACACCTTAGGTGAAGCGACCGGCGTATATACTTTCATTCGCAGCCTGACATTGTCAACAAAGTTATGCAGATGGTATACCACTGCGAGCTCCTCTCCTTTTCTTTCGGGATAATGCACGGCAGTGACATCCGTCAGAAAACGAAAACGCAATTCCTCATCATCAAACAGGAATTGCATTATTTTAAGGTTATAATCTTTCTGTGCAGTGAAGGTGAGCATTCCGAACGGCTCTTCAAAGCCGGTCAGCACATCCCCGAACTTCTCTGTCAGGCGTTGCTGTATGCGTTCGTTTGTTAAAGACATTAACAATAAGAGATTTACGAGTTACAAGTTACCATTCACACCCTTACCTATTTGATACCGTAGGATTCCATCAGCTCCTTATACCGGTCTGAATTACGGCGGCGCAGGCTTTCATTACCTACCAGCTGCTGTATTTTCATAAAACCGTCGATAATACCTTCGGGTCTGGGAGGGCATCCGGGAACATATACATCCACCGGTATCACCTGATCGATACCTTGTAAAACAGAATACGTATCAAAAATACCACCGCTGCAGGCACAGGCACCTACTGCCATCACCCAGCGCGGTTCCGCCATCTGCAGATATACCTGACGCACGATAGGGCCCATTTTTTTGGAAATGGTACCCATTACCATGAGCAGGTCGCACTGACGCGGCGTAAAAGCCATACGTTCTGCCCCAAAACGGGCCAGATCGTAGGTAGCAGCCATGGTGGCCATAAATTCAATACCACAGCAGGAAGTAGCAAATGGTAAAGGCCAGATGGAGTTTTTACGTGCCAGACCTATCGCTTTGTCAAAAGAAGTGGCATAAAACCCTTCTCCGGAATATCCTTCCGGGATTTCCACCATCTTCACATTGGTATTATATTGAACCGGACGAGCCATTGATTAAGATTTAAAGGTTTAAGATTAGTCTTCCCACTTCAGGGCTCCCTTCTTCACAATGTAAATAAATCCGCACAGGAAGAAGCCCACAAACATCAGCACAGCTGTAAATCCTTCCCAACCCAGCTCTTTAAAGTTAACAGCATATGGGTAGAAAAAGATCACTTCCACGTCGAAGAGCACAAAGAGGATAGCCGTCAGAAAATACTTAATGGCTACTGGCTGCCTGGCGTTGCCACGCTGCTCAATTCCGCTCTCAAAGTTAATAAGCTTATCACTTGTTTTACGCTTGGGACCCAGAAAGTGAGTGGCTAGCATAGTGATCCCAACAAAACCTAAAGCAGCAAGTAATTGCAGTACTATAGGGAAATAGCTAAAAGGAGTAGTCGTTGCCGACAAAAATACAGATTCTGTATACATAAGCTTCCCGATAAAACATTGTCCGAATTCGCAAAAATACTGTAACTAAACCAAATATCAAATCTATTAGGATCTAAAATATTATCTTTTTTTGCCAACCGGAAACCCGGGAAACCATCCTGTACAAATCTGGTTTACCTCCTGAAGCTGATAACCCAAAGCCTTTTTCACTTTTTTACACAATGAATCCCTGCGGTATTACCTCACTGACAATTACATATAAACAATTAGGCCGATACGTATGTAATCCTTCTTAAATAGAAACACCCTTCCCGGCATAACCAGGAAGGGTGCTTTTCTGTATGATTTTCCGACAGATTATTTTTTATTCTGGGGAGCTTTGGTGCCACCTGCAGGTTTTGCAGCAGGTTTGGCAGCCGGAGCAGCCTGGTTTTCTTTAATCTGTTTTACAGTAGCATTGGTCGGATCGATAGACAATACTTTATCCATGTAGATCTGAAGATTAGCTTTATCTTCCTTGTTATAATAGTAGATCATCAGGTACTGATAAGGGTACATCAGCTGACCAGCTTTGATTTTAGCCTTTTCAGGACCGTCTATTTCAAAGAACTTCTGGAAGTAAGGTACAGCCAGGCCCAGTTTCGCATCCGGGTCTTTCGCCATGTTGGCACGACCTCTCCAGTATAAGCCAAACGCTTCCTGCTCAGGATATTTGGTGATAAAGGTGCCATAAGTAGCATCAGCAGCATCATAGTCACGTGCGTACATTTCCATGGTACCTTTCCAGAAGTAGTCCTGGAGTTTGCCTGGGTTGGCTTTATCATCAAAATCATTTACCAGTTTGGTATACCATTCTGCAGAGCGCTTGAAGTCACGCAGCTTCTTGAAAGACTCTGCCACGTTACGGTAAGTGTCCACGTCTTTGGTAGTGTCGGAAGTAGCGTATTTTTCCAGGTACAGGGAAGCCAGTGAATCATTCACAGCAGTCTGTACGGAATCCTGCACTTTTACACGGCCATAGATTTCACTCAGCAGTTTGTAATCGTTTGGTTCCAGTTTGTTACCTGAGGATTTAGCGTACTCATCCATTACCTTCTTAGCGTTCAGGGAATCGCCTTTCTGCAGGTAAGCATCACCGATCAGACGGCTGAACTTGCCTTTGTAGATAGCGTCAGCACCGGCGAGGGCAGCATTACCCTTGCTGATAGCGTTGTCGTAATCTTTTTTGAAGAAGGAGATAGAAGCGGAGTAGTATTCATTTTTCAGCTTGTCTGCAGGGTCAGCTACCTTCATATATTTTTCCAGGTATTCTGCTGCTTTGTCCCAGGACAGCTGATCTTTTTTAGGAGTAGTGTAGAACAGGAACAGCTCATGGAAAGCAGGAGCATAGTTCGGGTCCATGTTGGTGGCTTTGGTCCAGTCAGCTACCGCTTCAGCTTTCAGCCTGGCGTTGTAGTTAACCATACCTTCTTTCATTACAGCCTCAGCGTTGTTAGGGCTCAGTTCCAGTGCTTTTTCATAGGCACCGATCGCTTTACCACCGTTTTCGCCACCGAGGTAGCGGTAAGCATCCCCTTGTTCGATATAGTCAGCCGCAGTAGCGGTGTACATTTCTTTTTTCTTACGGCCTTCGTTGTTCAGGAGTTTATCCATTACAGTGAGGGCGTAGGCGCGGTCACCACCTTTTACTTCGGTGCTGGCATCAGCGATAGCGCGGGCTACATCACCATCACGGCCCTGAGTGGCAGCGCTGGCAGCTTCAAATTTAGTTTTTGCAGCGGCAGCATCACCTTTGATCAGGTCTATACGTCCCATACCAGCTTGTAATAACGCAGAAGTAGGAACCGCCTGTAACCCTTTCTGGAAAGTGGCAGTGGCGCCAGCTACGTCTTCCAGAGCGAGTTGTGCAATACCCATGTAATAATAAGCCTTGTCATCCGTAGGTTTCGCAGCAATTACCTTTTCAAACGTCTGTTTTGCGGACAGGTTTTTACCATAATACAGGTCTTTCAATCCATCCTCCACAGATTGAGCCATTACGCTCCCTGAGGCGGCACACAGCAACGCTACGAGTAAACTTTTCCGTCTGTTCATTTGCAATCTGGTTTTAGTTTTAGTTGTGTTTTTTGACTATTTAAGGTTGGCTTCCCTGAATACTACATTCAATCTTGCCGGGAATAATCTGAACTGCTTGATAACCAGCTGTCCTTCATAACTACCGAGGAAGGTAGCAAATCCCGAGCCTAAACCATGGTAAGGCTCTTTCAGACAAAAGTAGAAGCCACGTTTTAATGGATATGTTCCAATCCCAATATACGCCTGATAAGGTAATACAAAATCCGAACCATTATCTGCTCTCAGTTTCACAACGGAGACTTTGTTGATAAAGGCCATAGACAACGAATCGCTTGGATCTGAGATCCAGCTCACGCCGATTACGCCTATCGCATCCTTGTTTTTGGAAACATAATCTATTACTTCCGGATTCGTTTTAGCTGCCATAGTGTTGGCTGGCAGAGGTTTACCTTTATTGATGGAATCCTGAATATAACGGACAGTGCTTGAGTTGGCATTATCAAACACCAGTTGCCATTTTCTGTCTTTATTAGTGCCGTCCATGATACCGCGTACCTGGTCCATCGTAAGGACGGAGTCCGGGTTGCTGTGATTTACTACAAGCGCCAGCGCATCCCACGCCAGCATCAGGCTCTGAGGCGTGATCTTTATTTTCTTGAAGTAATCACGTTCTGCAGCATTAAAATCGCGGGTCACGATGACCATGCGGGCACTGTCATTTAAAAGATCTTTAAAGCACTCCGCTTCCGGCTTATAGGAAGGAATAATATGTGCTTTGGGATACAGCGACTCAAATACCTTGATCTCAGAGTCCAGCAGTGGCTTGTAAGTTTCATCCACACTAATCTTTATCTCCCCTTCTGTTGCTGTATCTAATTTTTTCGCATTCGGATTGGGGCTGCAGGCCGCCACTAATGCTAAGGCTGTTAAATATACAGCATACTTTTTAGTAAAACCGAAAAACATATCTACCCGTTAGTTCCTGTTAAAAAATAGTTTCCTGATCCCATTAAATATTCTGAAGGCTCCATAAAGCATTAAAACCACTCCTAATGCTGTCATCCATTGGGGGGATAAACGGAACTCTACCAGTCCCAGCTTTTGCGCAAAGATTGCGAAAAGCCCGAAGAGAATAAAGAAGATACCTCTTACCAGTTCACCGATAGGCCTGTATTTGTTTTCCAGTCGCCTGTTTGTTTGTTCGTCTTGCATTTCCATCTTGCGAATTACAATTATACAAAAAAATATTTTTTAAACTTGATTCGGGAATTTTAGAAGAATGTTAAAAAAAAGCGCCAAAACCAATGCCGGACCTTCATCCACACGCAATTTGAGGCATTTTTTCAACATGTGGTAAATTTTTGATTTAAAATTTCATCATTTTCCGGAGATTACAAATGAACCCCTCCTTTGTTTTATTAGAAACAACTGCAACCGGAACAGGCGCTTTTGTTGTTATATAGATGCAAATAGGTGAACATTTCCATAATAACTTGTAGGTTTGCGGGCTGATACGCAATTTAATATGAAGATACTGATGGTATGCCTGGGCAATATCTGCCGCTCTCCCCTGGCGGAAGGTATCATGAGGCATCTTGTACAAGAAAAGGGATTAGACTGGGAAATAGACTCTGCCGGCACCGGCAACTGGCATATCGGCCATCCGCCGGACCATCGGGCCATTAAGGAAGCCCATCGACATCGAATAGATATCTCCGGCCTGAGCGCCCGCCAGTTCCAGACCGCCGATTTCGACGCCTTCGACCGCATCTACGTAATGGACCATAACAACCATCGTGACGTGCTGAAAAAGGCCCGCAATGCAGCTGACAAGGCCAAAGTATACCATCTGCTGCCGGATGATCAGGACGTACCCGACCCCTGGTTCGATGACGCCCTCTTCGCCCCGGTATTTAAACTGATTTATGATGCCTGCAAAAGCATCACGGACAACAAACAATAACAACCACCTATAATATTTTTTTGAGATGATAAAACCCGGTATTCCCAAAGGAACCCGCGATTTTGGCCCTGTAGTGGTCAGAAAACGTAACTATATTTTCAGCACCATCCGCGAAACCTTCGAGGTATTTGGCTTCCAGCCCCTGGAAACACCCGCCATGGAAAACCTCTCCACCCTCACCGGCAAATACGGCGAGGAAGGTGATAAGCTGATGTTCAAAATACTCAACAACGGAGAGATATTCGAGGAAGCACAGGCCGCCACCGACAACAAATCGCTGGTATCCGCTGTGACCGAAAAAGCCCTCCGCTACGACCTCACCATCCCCTTCGCCCGTTATGTGGTGATGAACCAGAACGATCTGGCTCTTCCCTTTAAACGCTACCAGATGCAACCGGTATGGCGCGCCGATAAACCACAAAAAAGCCGCTACCGCGAGTTCTACCAGTGTGATGCCGACGTGGTAGGCAGCAACTCCCTCCTCAACGAAGTGGAACTGCTCCTGATCTACGATACCGTATTCACCAAACTGGGCCTCCAGGGTTATGAACTGCGTATCAACAACCGCAAAATCCTCAGCGGCCTTGCCGAAGTGATCGGTAAACCGGAACTGCTCACCGATATTACCATCTCCATCGATAAACTCGATAAAATCGGTGCGGAAGGCGTAAGAAAAGAACTGGCAGAAAGAGGCCTCACCGATACAGATATCGCCACCATCGAGAATTTCCTCGCCATCGGCGGCACCAACGAAGAAAAACTGGCACAGCTGCAAACACTGCTCCAGTCATCCACTACTGCCCTCAAAGGCATCGAGGAACTCTCTTACGTGCTCAACTCCGGATTCGGCACCTTCAGCACCACGCCCATCATCGATGTAACCCTGGCCCGTGGCCTCAACTACTACACCGGTATGATCGTGGAAGTGAAAGCGCCTCCTACCGTAAAAATAGGCAGCATCGGCGGCGGCGGCCGTTATGATGACCTCACCGGCCTCTTCGGCCTCAAAGGCATCTCCGGTGTAGGTATCTCCTTCGGTGTAGACCGTATCTATGATGTGCTGGAAGAGCTGCAGCTGTTCCCTCAGGAAGCGCAACAGTCTACCAAAGTGCTGTTCCTCAACCTGAGCGATGACAGTGCCCGCACCTGCTTCTCCTACATGATGCAGCTCCGCGCCAAAGGCATCGCTACTGAACTGTTCCACGAAAATGCCAAAATGGACAAACAGATGAAATACGCCAATAAAAGGGGTATTCCTTATGTGATCATCCTGGGCGAATCTGAAATGCAGGAAGGCCTCGTTAGCGTGAAAAACCTCACCACTGGCCAACAGGATAAAATCAAAGCCGAACAACTGGCAGATTTTATTATTTAGTCATTTGATTATTTTGATATTAAAAAAAGCGGAGATCAGCATAACACTGATCTCCGCTTTTTTTATATTTTAATGACCCAATGGTCAAATAGCCAAATTATTTCTGCCTTTGGGCGAATTCTGCTTTCGCACTTTCCAGGTACTGGATAAATGCGTCCGCATCTTCTTTCGGATCGTACCCATAACCCCTATTCACCAGCGCATTTCCCTGCAGGTCTACCGGAATATAGTAGGGCTGCGAATTGCGTTTGAAATGAGTGGCTTCCAGGTCCAGGTTTTTCTGGCCTACGTTTTTGATCTTGCTGCCGTCGAATTTGGAAACATACTGCTCTGCTTCAGGCAGGGATGTCTTTTCGTCGGTGTAGAGGGAAGCTACAATAAAATCATTGCGCAGGATCTTCATCACTTTCGGATTGGACAGCACGGATTTTTCGAACTTACGGCAGTTAACGCAGGTATGTCCGGTAAAGTCGAGCATCAGTGGTTTGTTGGCCGCTTTGGCTGCTGCCAGTGCTTCTTCGTAATCAAAGAATATGTTTTCCACACCCGGGATTTCAGAATGCAGTAGGCCAACCAGCTTTTTAGGCTTGATGGTATTGGCATTGCTGGTGTTTCCACCACCACCGCCGCCACTTTCCAGGGAGGCTTGTATATCTACCAGTGATTTGTTCAGGTTGAAGTCCTGCGATCCTTCATGTGGCAGGAATCCGCTGATACCTTTCAGTGGAGCGCCCCACATACCGGGAACCATATATATCACAAACGTAAAAGTGGCAATCGCAAAACAGAGGCGGGTTACAGAGAGGAAAGGCACGTCGCTATCGTGGCTGAATTTCAGTTTACCGATCAGGTAAAGAGTAAGCAGCGCGAAGATAGCGATCCACAGCGCCAGGAATATTTCTCTGTCCAGCAGGTTCCAGTGGTAGGCCATGTCTACGTTGGACAGGAACTTGAGTGCCAACGCCAGTTCTACGAAGCCGAGGGTTACTTTCACCGCGTTCAGCCAGCCGCCGGATTTACCGATCTTGTTCAGCAGGCTGGGGAACAGCGCAAACAGAGAGAACGGAATGGCCAGGGCCAGGGAGAAACCGAACATACCAACCAGCGGGCCGGTATTGCCACCTTTCGCTGCCAGTACCAGCAGGTTACCCAGAATAGGACCGGTGCAGGAGAAAGATACGATAGCCAGGGTAAGCGCCATAAAGAAGATGCCTGCCATGCTGCTCATTCCTGCCCTGGAGTCGGACACATTGGCCCAGGAGCTGGGCAGGGAGATCTCGAAAGCTCCCAGGAAAGAAAAGGCAAACAACAGGAAGATCACGAAGAAGATCATGTTGGCAATACCATTACTGGCGAGGGAGTTGAGCGCACTGGCACCGAATACTTTAGTGATTAGGAAGCCCAGTAAAGTATAAATAATGATGATAGACAGCGAGTAGGTGAACGCATTTTTGATGCCTTCAGCCCTTGTCTTACTGCGTTTGGTAAAGAAACTTACAGTGATGGGGATCATGGAGAACACGCAGGGCGTGATCAGCGCGATAAAACCACCACCAAAGCTGGCCAGGAATATCCACAGCAGGGATTTGTTGGAAGCATCATCTTCAGCCACACCATTGTCGGCTGCGGTACCTCCTGCAGCAGGCGCAGCAGTGGTATTGCCGGCAGCAGCTGGTGCTACCGCTACATCAAAAGCTGCTTCTTCCGGCAGGACTTCTTCTCCTTTCAGGACCATATAGTTGATATTGCCCTTGATTTTGCCGGAAGCGGGCATGCCTTTGATATCGGCTACCAGTTCCACTTCATTTTCAAAATATTTGATGTCCAGGTTGTCGAACAGCGGTTCTTTACGCTGCTGGAGCTTACCTTGTTCAGTAACAGTTCCCAGGGTGAGTTTGGCGGTACTGTCGGGCACAATTCGGGTGTTGGGATCGTCGTTGCCCATGGTGGTGGAAAACAACAGCCATCCTTTTTCTATCGTTGCCTTGGCATGGAGTACATATTCCTGGTCGTTTTTCTTCTCAGCGGAAAATTCCCATTTTACTGGCTTAGGGCTTTGTTCCTGCGCGTTTGCGCTGAAGGCAAACAAAGCAAAAACCGGTATCAGGAATGAAAGCAAATGCTTCATATAGTCAATAGGCTTTAAATAATATACAGGAGATTAAACGACAACGAGTTCCTTTTGGAGGAACTCGTTCATCGTATAAGACATATTTTCGGTTACCGTGTGCAAACTTATTTTCCTCCCACACTTACCGCAAATTCCACTTCTTTAGGAGGCAGACACTGATGGTCGTCACATACCATGAACTCTACAGAGCCTTTCACTTTAGTAGCTGCTTTACCTTTTACGGTTACTTTCTGAACGAAGTTCACGGTGTTTTCGTAGTATTTCAGTTCAGAATTGAAGTTTTTGTCGAAGGATTTGTGCAGTTTACCTACTTCAGTCACTTTACCGGTGGTAGCGGCCAGCGGGTTTTTAGTGAATTTGAAGGAGGTAGGCACAGGACCTTCTCCTGCTTCCTGAGCGTATAAATGCCAGCCGTTTTCAATGGTAGCTGTTGCATGCACCTCGTAGGTGGTGGCATTTACCTTTTTGGAGGTAAAGCTCCATTTAACCGGATTTTCGATCTGAGCGCTTGCCAGAATAGGCAGGGCGAACAAAGCCAGTGCTGTTAATAATTTTTTCATGCTTTTCTTTTTAATTGGTTGGTTGATTGATACTAATTATTATTGATCAGACTCTGGAAGATGAGCTGTCCGTCGAGATTACCGAGCCCCTGGCTGGTAGCTCTTTCCGGGTGAGGCATCATTCCAAATACGTTTCTTTCTTTATTACAGATGCCAGCGATATTACGGATGGCTCCGTTAGGGTTAGCGGTGTCAATAATATTGCCAAACTCGTCGCAGTAGCGGAAGAGGATCTGGTTGTTTTTTTCCAGTTCGTCCAGCGTAGCGTCATCTGCATAAAAACGGCCTTCACCATGTGCGATCGGAATCATCAGCGGTCTGCCGGTAACGTCTTTTGTAAGGGAGGCTGCATTGTTTTCGCTTTTCAGGAAAACGTTTTTGCATACAAACTGCTGGTTTTCATTTCTCAACAGTACACCTGGAAGCAATCCGGCTTCGCACAGTACCTGGAAACCATTACATACACCAATCACACGACCGCCTTTTTGGGCGAATTCAATCACACTCTGCATCATGGGACTGAACCTGGCGATGGCGCCGCAACGCAGGTAATCACCATAGGAAAAACCACCTGGTAATATAATACAATCTTCTGTGCTGAATGCGCTCAGGTCTTTATCCTTATGCCACAGCTCTATTACTTCCTGCCCCAGATCATTGCGCAGGGAATCAATCATATCATGATCACAGTTAGAACCCGGAAAGGTGACAACACCAAATTTCATCTGAAAATGTTTTGTGTTTATATGTAAATAATGCTTTATAAATTAGATTTCCCGTCTTTCACATGAATAAAATACCACATATCAAAGCTGCCAGGAAAAGACAAAATTACTTTTCCCTACGCAATTTTCCATTGCCGCTCATCCCGTTTTAACAAAATACTGAAGGTCAATTGGTTTTAAAAAGCGGTATTAGCTGAAATACTGCATCACGATCATATACGCCAGTACAATAAAATGGACAACATTGGCGAAAGTTTCATTGGAGATAGACCAGAATACATTACCAGCAAACATGGCCACCGGCAAAACCGCCAGCACCCAGTAAGCAGGAGAAAATTCCACGTTAAAGAAAGGGACCATCACCGCTACCAGCACATAAATGATCAGTACCGCCCAGATTTTACGTCCCTGTATCAGCATTTTCTTCAGCGGACGCTGCAGTAGCAGCCATCCCAGCACAAAAAACAGCAAACAGGCAATCATCGCTCCCCACACCTTATAATCAGTGATCATTGGCAGGGAGAGCCCTATATTAGGAATCTTGCGCAGCAGCGCCATCTGGTTTGTCAGAAACAGGTAAGTACCCATCAGATACAACGGACAGATAAGCCCCAAAATGGCAATAATCCATTCGGCCAGCCGGAAGGCACGCATGATCAGCATGCTGACCAGCAGCAACAAACAGAAAATAACAGCCGGGAAATAAAACAACCCGCAAACACCCAGGGCAAAACCAATATTAAACACCACATCCCTGGCAGAAGTACGTGTGTACAGCTCCGTTATACTCGAAAACACCCACAACATGATCACATTCACCAGCAGTGCCGGTGAAAAAGTATTCCAGCTCTGTAACAGTGATGTAAACAGCAGGAAACACATGGCAGGCAGATAAGTAGGCTTGGGGAAAAGCCGGTGGTGGTTGATGATTTTAGTCAGCAGCAGCGACTGCAGCAAAATCAGCAGGATGGCCAGCGATGTAAAAAAGAACGGGCTGTTGCCCATCAGTATATGCAGCCACTTTACGAGCAAATCATACAAAAGACCCTCTGAACCGTCTGCCATGTAGGCAGCAGGATGCAACAGATAGTAGAACTTAACCAGTAATGTGTAAATCAGCAACAGCAATACCGTAAGCGGATTGCCTGAACGGAAAAAACGTATCACAGTGCAAAGGTGTGATTAAAAGTCAATTTTAGCAAAGCAAATATAGTTCCTATATACACACGGAACCAACACCGTCCGGGCACTGATTTGTTTACCGTACCGGGGCATCCAGGTGAAACCCTTGTCCAGGTTGCGTAAAGTAGGCATACGCGTAACCTTTCCTCCGGGGGCCAGGCTTACATCTGTCAGCATATAATTACGCCTGTCAAGCTCATTGTACAGAAAACGCAGCTCACTGCCTATATTCACCATCAGGTAAGACAGATACAGATCGGCATTATCATCAAACTGGCTTTTACGGACAAAATTGTTCCACTGCAGATTGCCCTCCTCGTCGAAAGATAATACAGCCACGTTATCATAGTGATAACGCACTCCCTGGGAATTATTCCAGTACCAGGGGTTGTAATACATCGGAGAATACGGAGAGTAGTAATAAGGGGAATAGTACATACCGCCATAAGGGCTGCCGTACATATAGTTCCAGCGGTTCCAGGGCTGGTAGCGGGAAGAAGTATAAAAAGCTTCAGCCGTCAGCAGGAAACCGCCATTGGCGGTATTGATAATACGGCGTATGAAATAGTCGTTGAAAGCGCTGGAAGTACTGGATTCTCCACGTGCAGCCATTTTCAGGTCGTTGGAAAACACCACGGATTTTTCGTACAGGGGTTTGTTACCCTGATAATCGAACTTATACAGGTACATCCCTTCCACATTACCCCTTTTCTGTTTGTAATAGAAAGCGGTGACCAGTGCAGTATGTTTGTTGTTGTCCAGTTTCATTTTCACTTCATCGAGCAGCTGCCCTTTGAATCCCATGGCCGATACTTCGAAGCTGTCTACCAGTGCTCTCTTCATCACCATACTGCCACTCACCACGTAGTCGCGGTTGGAAGTACGTTCCAGTTTATTGAACACGAAATCGCCTTCGTTGGTAAGACTAAAGTTGCTAAGGAACTGTTTTCTGCCGGCCATCGGGAGAGAGAGGCGGCTGTTATTCACCAGTGCCATAGCGCTGTCGTACAGGAAGGTATAAAACACATTGTTGTCTTCCTTGTCCTGGTTGATCTTATACACCATGATCCGGCGTTTATCCTCAGATATCTCTACCGAATACACTTTATTTTCCTTGGAATACATGCCGATGCGGGTAGAATCGATCATGATGGGCGCATCATTGAATTTGGCATCCGGCGACATGGTGGCACAAAAGCTATATACCGCATCTTTACGCTGAAACTGATAGATCATCAGCACTCTGTCGGGGTAGGCCACAAAGTCCATGCTGATCACTTTCCTGGGGAGGAAGTCCAGTTTTACACGTTCTTTCAGCTGCATTTCACCATCATACACAGATACGGAAAAATCTCCCCGGTCGGTCTTATACACGAGTATATTACCACCCACTTTACCTATGATTTCAAACTCAGTGCTTTTGTAATCATCTTTTTCGGGCTCGGAATAGGAAATTTTCTGTGCTACTGCTGTCCCGCTGGCAAAAAGCAGCAACAGGAGGAGTTGGATCCGGTATAGCATGTGCATACTCTAATGAAATTTCAATAATGCTGATGATGAAAATGGTGGATAATGCGAACAAACGCATCATTTCCAAACTTACACTAAAAATCAGAAATTAATACGGCAAATTACGCGATGTAAGTCCTGACTTTACTTAAATACCAAAAGGCGGGATTTATTGTGTATTTTTAATAAAATATTTTTAAACGCAGATATACCTGATGGAGACCGTTATGATAACCGGTGGTACGGGACTGGTAGGAACGGCATTGACCCGTTTACTACTGGAACGTGGCTACAAAGTGATCATCCTCACCAGAAAACCGGAAAAGGGCCCCAATAAGGCAGTAAGTTACGCCAGTTGGGACGTGAACGCACAAACGCTGGACGTAGATGCCTTGCAACAGGCTGACTATATCGTACACCTGGCAGGCGCCAATGTAGGTGAAAAAAGGTGGACCGCTTCGCGGAAACAGGAGATAGCAGACAGCCGGACCCAAAGCAGTGAACTTATAGTCAAAGTCTTACAGACCCACCCCAACAAAGTAAAAAAAGTAATCAGTGCTTCAGCCACCGGTTATTACGGGGAATGGAAAGACCATCCATTTACAGAGACAGATCCGCCGGCTACCGACTTTCTGGGCAGTACCACACTGGCCTGGGAAAGAAGCATTGCGCCGGTTGAAGGGCTCGGCAAAAAGCTGGTCATCTTCCGTACCGGCATTGCATTGAGCCGGGAAGGTGGCGCATTGAAAGAGTTCTACAAACCGCTGAAGTTCGGCTTTGCCACCATCCTGGGTTCGGGCGACCAGTATATCAGCTGGATTCATATACAGGACCTGGTCAGGCTCTACTTCAATGCTATTGTAAACGACCAGCTGGAGGGCACTTATAATGCAGTAGCTCCCTACCCTGTTACACATAAAGAGCTGATACTCACGATGGCTCATGCAGCCAAGGGGCGCAGTTTTGTTACCAGTTATGTACCGGCCTTTGCCCTGAAGCTGGCATTGGGAGAAATGAGTATTGAAGTATTAAAAAGTGTGAACGTGTCTTCCCGCAAGATACAGGATACCGGTTTTCAGTTTTCCTATCCTACCGTAAAAGAAGCCATGGAACAGCTATTCAAGTAGTTTTACCATGGCTGCTGCTTTCAGCAGACATTCTTCCCACTCCAGTTGCGGATTGCTATAGAAAGTAATAGCCGAACCGGTCTGGAAGGAAAGGTAGCGGCGGGAGGCATTGTAGATCATGCTACGGATCACTACATTGAAGTCAAAATCTCCTTCCGGCGTAATATATCCTACCGCTCCGGAATACAGTCCCCGGCGGCTTTGCTCATATTCTTCAATCAGCTGCATCACCCTTATTTTTGGGGCACCTGTCATGGAGCCCATGGGGAAGGTGTGTTTCAGTATGGCTGTAAGTGGTGTGCCGGGAGCTATTTCGGCGGCCACGGTAGATATCATCTGATGTACCTGGGCAAATGAGTAGATGCCACAAAGTTCTTTCACGGTAACGCTGCCACGGACAGCGGTATGCGACAGATCGTTGCGTACCAGGTCTACCACCATGATGTTTTCTGCTCTCTCTTTGGGGTTGTTGCGTAGCGCATCCTGCAGCTGCTGATCGAGGACAGGGTCCGGATCTTTTCTGCTGGTGCCTTTGATAGGTTGTGAGATAACGGTGCTACCTGTTTTTTGCAGGTAACGTTCGGGGCTGGAGCTGATGAGATAACGGTCATTCAGGCGGTAATAAGCCGCAAAGGGAGCCGGAGAAAGTGCATTTAACTGCGTAAATAACGCAGGCGGATATACGCAGGCATCTTCCATAAAATTCTCCCGGCAGAAGTTCACCTCATAACAATCACCGCGCAGAATATGTGCCTGCAGTCCTTTCACCGCGTGGATATACTGTGTGTGGTCCAGCCTTGCCTGAAGGGGCGTTAGCCGGGGTGCTGCCGGTGCAACAACGTCAACGGGCATACGAAGACAGTCCTGGTATATGGCCAGGGCGTCTGCTGCGGAAAAATGAATCCCTCCGATATGAACCTGATTGTTTTGGAGCTGCATTACTACCCTTGGCTGAAAAAAGAACATATCCGGAAAGCCGGTGCCGTCGGGGTTATCAGACCGGAGTCCGGGTGCTGTTTCGTTTTTAAGGTCGTAGGCCAGGTGTCCGAAAAGCCAGTCCTGACAGGAGGCATAAAACTGTTCCAGTGCAGAGAAGGCGTTGCCGGCGTTTACCTCAAGGGATTGCAGGGCATCAGCTGCCAGTAAGGTTTCAAAACGATGATGAAGGTCGGGATAATTATTATTGTCCAATAAACAACAAATGTTGAACTGGTTTGCCCAATTCAACATTTGTTGTTTAAATATTTTCTGATCGTCGACCGGAAAAGTGTGAAAGATTCTGATAATAATCGCTTTTAATCCTTAAAAATCATCATCCTCATCATCAAAGCGATCATTGAACAGATCCATATCTTTGAAGTCGTCGTCCAGGCCCAGGTCATCATCGTCGTCCGCCTTTTTGCTACCAGCAGGACGGCCACGTTTACCTTTTGATTTAGGCATGTCAAACTCTTCGAAGTCCGGGTCATAATCCTCGTCTTCGCCTTTCTCCCAGGCATCAGCATCATCCGTATCATCATAATCGTCGTCATCATCATCTTCATCCTCATCGTCGTTTTTACGTTTGGATTTGGAAGCTGACTTATCTGATTTTTTTGAGGGCTTCTTAGATGTAGTTTCCTCATCCTCTCCGTCCTCATCATCATCATCGTCATCCACCTCTTTCTTAGGCTTTTCCGCAGCTTTGGGAGCGTCTTTTGCAGTCTTAGGAGAAGTAGTTTTTTTCGTCTCTTTCTCTTTATCAGATTTTGATTTCATAATAGGTTCGCTTAATTTCTTTGCCGTAAAGTTTTAACAGTTTTTTTGATTAGCCAAATTTTTTTTGCCGTTTTTTTTCCTTAATTTTTATGATTTAGCGCTCAAGAATCTGATCGCGTCCCGGCCCGTTGGAGACGTATTTCACGGGTACACCCAGATACTTGTCTACTGCTTCTACAAAAGCTTTCATTTCAACAGGTAACTCGTTGAATTGCTTGCATGTAGCAGTCTTATCACTCCATCCTTTGAAGGATTCCCATACTGGCTTAATGTCTAAACCATTGAGCTGGAAAGGCAGTTGTTTGGTTTGTTGGCCATCGATATCGTAAGCAGTGCAGGCGAGTACTTCATCAAATTCATCAAGTACATCACTTTTGGTCATTACCAGCTGGGTAACGCCACTCAGCATGCAGGTATAGTTCAGTGCAACCAGGTCAATCCAGCCGCAGCGGCGGGGACGGCCTGTTACGGCGCCAAACTCATGACCGGCTGTACGCAGTTTTTCACCGGTAGCATCATGCAGTTCTGTAGGGAATGGTCCACTACCTACACGGGTGCAGTAAGCTTTGGTAACACCAATTACTTCGCGGATCCATTTAGGGGCAATACCCAGGCCAGTACATACGCCGGCAGAGATCGTGTTGGAAGAAGTAACAAACGGATAAGTACCAAAATCAACATCGAGCATGCTTCCCTGTGCACCTTCAGCCAGCACTTTTTTACCGGCTTTCAGCTGCTCGTTCAGGAAATATTCACCACTGACAATATTCATTTTCTGCAGGAATGGTACGGCTTCGAAAAACTCTTTTTCCCATGCAGCAATATCTTCAGCCAGTCCTTCTACCTCGTACTGGGACAGCATCTGCAGGTGTTTCTGCTTCAGTTTTTCATACAGCGCCAGGAAATCAGGAGAGATTACATCACCCACACGCAGGCCGTTTCTGCCTGTTTTATCCATATATGCAGGACCGATACCTTTCAGGGTAGAACCGATCTTTTCGGAACCTTTGGATATCTCGGAAGCCTTATCCAGCGCACGGTGCGTAGGAACAATGATATGTGTTTTTTCCGCAATAAAAAGGTTTTTTGTCAGGTCAATGCCCAGCGCAGCGATATCTTCACTCTCTTTTTTGAAAGCGACAGGATCCAGCACCACACCGTTGCCAATGAGGTTGATGGTCTTATCATGGAACACACCGGAAGGGATAGTGCGTAAAACTACTTTCTGACCGTTTACATAGAGCGTATGACCAGCATTCGGTCCACCCTGAAAACGAGCGATTACGTCGTACTTGCCGGCAAAATAGTCCACAATTTTACCTTTGCCTTCGTCGCCCCATTGCAGGCCTAACAAAACGTCTACCATAATGATTTAATTAATTATCGGAGGTTGCTTTTAAAAGAAGTGGCAAAATTAAGCTGAAATACTACAAAATCAAACTTCAAATTTCCTGTAAAAGACACTAAGGGGGTTTCCGGCAAAGATATAAGCCGGCAAAGCACCTCAGCACATGACCAGTTACAGCGCAGCAAAACGCGCAAAAGTAAATCCTTTGCGCGCTTCACTGTCTTGCTATTTGCAAGCCCCCCTTTTACGGAAAACTTTATAATTGCGATTCTTCCAGTCGTTGTACAGATTGTATGCCATCCAGCTTTTTAAGCCGTTCTACCAACTCATCCAGCTCTTCCTTATCATGTACATATACTTTGATCAGCCCCTCAAAAAGCCCCTCTTTAGACTCAATACTGAGGGCAGAGATATTAATCTTCAGTTCACCGGAGATGATATTGGTGATTTTGTGGATAACACCCACATCATCCATTCCTATGATCCGTAAACCGGTCAGGAAGGAGATCTCTCTGTTTTTAACCCATTTGGTTTTTACCACCCTGTGGCCGTAGTTGGCCAGCAGCTGTGCAGCATTGGGGCAGTTGGTACGGTGAATTTTAAGGCCTTCACTGGCGGTGATAAAGCCGAACACGTCGTCACCAGGAATAGGACGGCAGCAGTTGGCCAGTTTGTAGGCTATCTTATCAGAACTTTCTCCGAAGATGATCAGCTCTGCATCTTTTTTGGAAGGGAGCTGCTGATGTTTGACATGCTCTTCCGGCTGGTGTTCCGGTTGTTTGGCCGGTTTGGGCTGTTCCAGCTTGTCGCCCAGGAGGGAAAACTGTTTCAGCTCTTTCAGGTCAATGTTCTTAACCGCGATCTGGTAGTAGAGGTCCAGTGGTGACGGTTGTTTATAGAACTGGACCAGCTCGTTAATATTGTGCTGACTGGCAGTGATTTTCATGTGGTCCAGCTTGCGTTCCAGCGCAGCTTTACCATCCATGGCCACTTTCCTTTTTTCTTCCTTCAGTGCGTCCTTGATTTTGGACTTGGCTTTGGCTGTCAGTACAAAGTTGAGCCAGTCTTCCGACGGCTTCTGTTTGTTGGAAGTAATGATTTCCACCTGGTCTCCACTGCGTAGCTTATGGCTGAGTGGTACCAGCTTGTAGTTGACTTTGGCGCCAATACACTTGTTACCTACAGCACTGTGGATGGCATAGGCAAAATCCAGCGCGGTGGAGTTGACCGGTAATATTTTCAGGTCGCCTTTTGGCGTGTATACATAGATCTCTTCAGTGAAGAGGTTGCTTTTAAAATCGGCCAGGAAGTCCAGTGTATTGGAATCCGGGTTGCTGAGGATTTCCCTGATCTGGGTAAACCACTGATCAAATTTAGACTCCTGTTGCGGGTTCTGGGCACCTTCCTTATAGCGCCAGTGAGCGGCCACACCTTTTTCGGCGTAGTCGTTCATACGTTTGGAGCGTATTTGTACTTCCACCCATTTACCGTTGGGGCCCATTACGGTCACGTGCAGGGCTTCGTAACCATTGGACTTGGGGTTACTGAGCCAGTCGCGGGTGCGTTCGGGGCTGGGGTGATAGAAGTCGGTGATGATGGAATATACCTTCCAGCAATCTGCCTTTTCCTTGTCCAGTGGTGAATCCAGGATAATACGGATGGCAAAGAGATCATATACTTCTTCAAAGGCTACGCCTTTTGTTTTGATCTTATTGTGGATGGAGTGGATCGATTTAGGGCGACCGTAGATTTCGAAAGTGAAGCCTTCCTCCTGTAATACCTCTTTGATGGGTTTGATAAACTCATTGATATAACGGGTACGCTCGCGTTTGGTCTCTTTAAGGCGTTTGGCGATTTCACGGTAGGTTTGTTGTTCCGTGTATTTCATGGCCAGGTCTTCCATCTCGGACTTGATATTGTAAAGTCCCAGGCGGTGGGCCAGTGGCGCGTAGATAAACACCGTTTCGGAGGCTATCTTCAGTTGTTTCTCCCGGCTCATGCTGTCGAGGGTACGCATATTATGCAGCCTGTCTGCCAGCTTGATGAGTATTACGCGGGGATCATCTGCCAGAGTGAGCAGTATTTTCTTGAAATTTTCGGCCTGTGCTGTGCTGGTATTGGAGTCGATGACCGTGGATATTTTGGTAAGACCGTCCACGATATGGGCTATTTCATTACCAAATTCGCGGGACACATCTTCCAGGGTCACTTCTGTATCTTCTACCGTATCGTGCAGCAAGGCACAGATAGCCGAGCGTACGCCCAGTCCTATTTCTTCCACACATATCTGTGCTACTGCCAACGGATGCAGGATATAAGGTTCGCCTGATTTCCGGCGCATTTCCTTATGTGCGTCCGCTGCCATTTCAAAAGCAGTACGTACCAGCTCCCTGTCGCCTTTTTTCAAACGGGGTTTCAACGCCCTTAATAAAGCGCGGTAATGCCGGACGATTTCTTTTTTCTCCTGCTCTTCGTCGAGATTATATTTTTGAACTGCCGCTGTTTCCATTGGGCATAAAGTTACGATTTAATATAATCTGAAAGAAACAGCGGCCGGGAAGGAAAAGCGAGCGCTGACAAAACTGCTTCCCCGCTACAGGGAAGGGCCAGTACACAAGGTTTTACAACGCAACAAAATAAGCACACAAAGGGGTAAAAAGTGGAAAAGACTTATCACTTACAGGAAAAAGTATATAAGCATATAAGTCAATATAACCTTTCACAACTTTGGTGCTTACGGGGTTTAAATCCCTTGCGTTCTTTTGCGTAACCGGGTTATTGGATAGCTGTATTGCTCAGTGGGATGGTAATTTTCTGTAGTATGAAATCTTTCGGGACATTGAGGCGCATGCCAACGTTAAAGATGGTTTCCAGGTTAAGTCTGGGTTCCAGCTTCATTTGTTTGCGGATTTTGCCGATAAAGACGTCCATACTGCGGCTGGAGGTGACATCGTCGCGTCCCCAGAGTTTCATCAGCAGTTCATCTTTTTTGATGATGATATTGGGGCGATTGAGGAAATATCGCAATAGCTTGGCCTCTGTGGGGGAGAAAGTAGCGACGTATGCTGTCTGATTGTCTTTGGGATATACTTTCATTTTGCGGTAGTTGAAGGTATGTTCACCTACCACGTGCCCGATGAGGAGTTCAGATTTGGGGGGGCGGGTCCATTTCAGGAATGCCTTGACCCTTCTTTGCAACTCCAGCAGGCTGAATGGTTTTACGATATACCCGTCTGCACCCAGCCGGAAGCCATCGAGCCGGTCGGCATCCATGGTTTTTTCGGCTGACAGGAAAAAGATGGGTACCAGCGTGTTTTTGCTGCGAACTTCCTTGGCCAGCTGAAAGCCGTTTTTTTTCGGCATTACGATATCCAGTAACAATAAATCGTAGCGTTTCTTTTGAAATTCTGCCCAGGCATCTTCACCGTCCACACAATGCTCAACCTGGTAACCGATACTTTCCAGGTTTCTTTTGACGATTTCACCGAGTGCCTTATCATCTTCCGCAAGCAGAATACGGGGGTTCTTATTCACTTGGGTTTGCATGTTCATAGTCAAGCTTTTTGGACATTCTATCTATAAAACAAAAAACAGGCTGCCGCGGGTTAGCAACAGCCTGTTTTTCTTATTTACGCGAACGAATACTGTATTCACATCATATTCACATCTTTTCCACAGCTTCGATACGGATTGCTACCGCGTAATTCCAGGCCTGCTGACGCAGCTTTTCAGGTATACTTACGGTAACAGTATCCCCTACGGATTTCCATCCCAGTTTACCGGATGCACCCAGCAACTGCATAGCCGCACCCCTGGCCGGTTTAAGACCCTTAAATGTAATCGTGGCCGGAAGCTTTTCCTGGTTGTCCAGCAGGTATATCGCATATACGCTGCCATCTTTTTTCCGGGTAAAACATACCTTTCCATCTTTATAAGGCGCTACCGCCCGGGTACCATAAATCGCAGCACCATTCACTTTTATCCACTCTCCGATACCTTTCATGGTGGTATAGGCAGCTTCATGCAGTTCTCCATCGGGGCCGGGACCAACGTTCAGCAGGTAGTTACCCCCTTTGGCCACGATATCCACCAGATTGTGAATAAGTGTACCTACCGGCTTGTATTTGTCATCCGGCACATAGGACCAGGAACCGCCCATCGTCATGCAGGTCTCCCAGGGATAAGACAACGGCTTATCAGGGATCTGCTGCTCAGGGGTACGGTAGTTTTCATATGGCCCGTGTACACTGCGATCTACCACAATCAGGCCTGGCTGGTGGCTCCGGGCCATTTTGGCAATTTTGCCCATATCGATATCCTGATCCTGTGGTGGTGTTTTGCTCCAGGAAAGGGATTCTTTGGTCTGCTGACGCAAAGGTCTTACCCAGCCGCCATCCAGCCAGAGGATCTCCAGTTTACCGTAACCAGTCATCAGCTCTTCGATCTGATTGTAGGTATACTGCTTGAACTGATTCCATCTTTCAGGATATTTTTTTACATCATAGTTCACATTACGGTCGCGGGGCGGGAAATAGTTCCACCAGTAGGCATCGGAATGCCAGTCAGGCTTGGAAAAATAGGCACCTGCATGAATACCTTCCTTACGGAAAGCTTCAAACACTTCTTTGGCAATATTGGCCCGTGGATTTTTGCTAAAAGCCACGTCAGGAGCGGTCACGCGGTAATCTGTCTGTCTGGTATCAAACATACAGTAACCATCATGGTGCTTGGTGGTAAACACCAGGTATTTCATACCTGCTTCCCTGGCTGCTTTCGCCCACTTTTCAGGAGCAAACCGTGTAGGATTGAACGTTTTACCCAGCGCCTCATACTTTTGCAGATATTCAAAATAAGACATCTTAGGGTTATGGGCGGTCCACCCTTCATCTTCCGGGCAGATACTCCATGACTCCACCACACCCCACTGGGAATATGGCCCCCAATGAATGATCATACCAAATTTCCAGTCCTGCCACTCATCCAGTTTCTGCACTACAGCCGGATCTGTTTCCGGCACATAAGGCAATTCTTCTGTTTGCGCACTGGCCGCATTTATTGTCAGCCATGCACAACCCAATGCCATCCATAATTTTCTCATAAATCAGTTTTTATAAGTATCTACCAAAGAGGTCACCTTCAGTGCAGCCCTGATGGCTACCGGATTACGTTTTGTATATATCCTGATAGTTTTGTTTTCGCCAGGCAGCAGATCAAAATAATTCTCTTCAAACCTTTCTTCCGGCGTAGCATCGTCCAGCTGTAAATAAACATTTCTCGCCAGTTTCTCCGCTTTAACAGTCATATACACCACGTTATCCTGCGCCGGTTGCTTCCCGAATGTTACCGCAACAGACGGCTCTTCCAGGGCCATCTCCTTCGCAGGCACAAAATAAAAGATATTCCTCTTGATAATCTTATTGTCAATTCGCAGTTGTGCATAGCATATTACCTCAGCAGGATTCCTTCCCTTCAGAATGGCAGCCGTGTCCACAGCAATCACTTTATTGCTGGTATTGGCTTTTATGGTGATATTCTTTAACGTTTGCTGCCACAACGGATGACCGGAAAGGTTGGTGGCTATCAGCTCCAGATCTCCCTTTTGGTCTTTGTTTTCGTCAGATACCAGCCATATACCCAGCTGTTTGTTTTCTACCAGACCAGATACCAGCAATGGCGTGAAAGCATCTTTCACGTAATACTGCAAGGCTTTCCAGCGGCCGTAATAATCCCGGCCAGACCAGGAAGGTCCGGGCCAGCAGTCATTCAACTGCCAGTATAAAGTACCCATGCAATAAGGCATCGCCCTGCGATGTGCCTCTATCGCCACTTTCATGCCTTCAGCCTGCAGCACCTGACTCAGGTATACAAAAGAAGGGAAGTCTTTGGGTGCGTGGTAATAATGCAGCATATAGGTTTTAATGGCAGTATTACCTTTCGCCGGACTTTTCTGATGCGCCTGCATCACATTGGAAAAAATATCGTAATCGGCTTTGGTCGCGAAACTGTCGATGGTGGCCATTTCGGGGAATGACTGAAAACCATACTCACTCATAAACCGCGGTATATGTGTGTTAAATGCTTCAAACCATTCCATACCATGCCATACGCCCCAGTAGTGGTTGTCGCCTTTGGTAAAATCTTCTTTTTTGCCCCAGTTGCTGATAGGAGAAGAATGAAAATAAAACCGGCCCGGATCATTTTCCTTCACCACAGTGGGTAACAGCTCTTTAAACAACTGATCGTAGCCTTGTTGCAAGCTCGCCCATTGTGCGTCCGTATAGGCATAACCGCTCTGCCAGCCCCAGTTCTTAATCGCCACGGCCACTTCATTATTGCCACACCACAACGCCAGCGAAGGATGGTTACGCAAACGTTTTATCGTATATGCAGCTTCCTGCCTTACATTGGCCAGAAACGCCGTATCAGACGGATACAGCGTGCAGGCAAACATAAAGTCCTGCCATACTAAAATCCCGCTGGCATCTGCCAGTGCATAAAACTGGTCATCTTCATAAACACCACCTCCCCAAACACGCACCATGTTAAAATGGCTGGACTGCATATCTTCAAACAGCTGCCGGTACTTCTTTTCAGAAACCCTTGGCAGAAAATTATCCTGCGGAATATAATTGGCTCCTTTCATAAAAACCGCGCGGCCATTGACTTTCACGTAAAAGCTTTCGCCCAGGCTATCTGGTTTATTCACCACTTCAATTGTACGGAGTCCTATCAACTGTTGATCTGTGGCCAACACTGTGTTTTTATCCACCAGTTGAGCAGACATGGTGTAACGGGTAGGATCGCCCAAACCTGCCGGCCACCATAGTTTCGGCTGTTTGATTTGTACCGGTACCTGAATGGTATTAGTGCCTTTTTGCAGCGTTACTACTTTGGTGATGGTTTGCTGTCCGGCTCCCGGCAGGGCAGCGGAAAGCTTCAGGCTGTAAGTGCCTGCTGTTACCGTTTCCAGCGTAAGCACTGCATTTATAGCAGCTTTAGCGGCGTCCAGCTGCTGCTGTTGCCACCATATATCCCGAATGATCGCTTTATTCCATTTTTTCAGGTATACGGGTTTCCATATGCCGGCAGTCACCAGACGGGGGCCCCAGTCCCAACCATAATGATACGGCGCTTTGCGGGCGTATACACTGAGCGGAATATCACTGGCATCATTACCAGCCGGATAGATCACCTGATCTTTCAGAAACTGTGGCATATCATGTTTGATAGGGCTTTCGAACAGCACCCTCAATTCGTTTTCGCCTTCATGCAGCCACTGTTTTACATTCACCACCTGTTCTACAAACATGTTGGCAGATTGTAATACCAGGTGCCCATTCACGTATACAGACGCATAGGTGTCCAGTCCTTTGAAATCCAGTTCCAGTACATCATACTGCAGATCACTGGCAGTCAGCTTCCATCTTTTGCGATATTGCCAGTCTTTTTTATCGACCCACTGCACCGCTTTTTCATTGGTGCCTACAAAAGGATCGGGTATCAGTTGCAATGCCAGCAGGTCAGTATGTACCGTGCCGGGAACAGTCGCCGGTCGCCATATGCCTTCGTCCACACGAGAGAATTCCCATCCTGAAACCAGTGTATCAGCAACGATCTCCGCTGCATAAATCGATTTAGTAAAACAGGTTAAAAAAAAGATCGATATCAGCCATCGACCCCATCTATTGTATTTCATAACTTGATTTTTCTACCAGTTCCAAAAATAACATTGATTTACGATCTTTGGTACATGAAAAGCTTGTGGCGACAAATATTAAGATACTTCTATATTGGTAAAGGTGACCCCAATGCGCCCAAAACGCGTTATGTGGCTATGATGCATGGCATGAACCGCATCTCCATTATTCTTTTCGTCATCGCCTTGATTGTGATGATTATAAGATTAATGAGAAGGCATTAACCGGAACTGTGATGTATGTGATGATAGTGATGTGTATGATGATAGCCCGCGGAGATTATAGACTTTTGATATTCTGATTTTTGATAAAAAGGGAGCAGCCATTGACCTGGTGTCAATGGCTGCTCCCTTTTATAAATCTCTTTAAATTATTTTCCTTTTGCGTAATTCACGATTACTTCAGCTGCCCTGCCGCTGGCATCTTTTTCACCGAGTTTATGCCATAACTCGGCATAATCGGCCTGGATACGCTGGCGGGCACCATCGTTTTTAAGAAGACTGGTGAGTTCTGTCAGCAGGTTTTCTTCAGTGAGATCGTGCTGGATCAGCTCTTTCACTACTGGTCTGTCCATGATGAGGTTAACCAGAGAGATATATTTTACCTTGATCAGCTTTTTAGCAAAAAAATAAGAGATAGGATTGCCTTTGTAACATACTACCTCCGGCACGCCAAACAAGGCTGTTTCCAGGGTGGCGGTACCCGATGTTACCAGGGCTGCCTTTGCCTGGCGCAGTAATCTGTAGGTTTTGCCTTTCACCATCGATACGTTGGGATGCTGACCGGTGAGACCTTCCAGGAAATGGTCGTCGAGGCTGGGGGCCTGTGCCACCACAAACTGGTAATCCGGGAAATGTTTGGCCATCGTGAGCATAATCGGCAGCTTTACGCTTACTTCCTGCTTACGGCTACCCGGCAATACGGCTATCACCGGCTTGCTGGACAGCGGCGCATCTGCAGGCGCTTCTTTGGCGTTTTTGATCACTTCCACCAGCGGATGCCCTACATACTCCGTTTCAAAATTCCATTTGCGATAGAATTCCTGTTCAAACGGCAGGATACACAGCATTTTGTCCACATCCCGCTTAATCTTCTTCACCCTGCTTTCTTTCCAGGCCCATACCTGGGGAGAGATGTAGTAAACTGTTTTAATACCCAGCTGTTTGGCCCATTCCGCGATGCGCATGTTAAAGCCGGGATAGTCTACCAGCACCAGTACATCGGGTTTAAAGGCAGCAATATCTTTTTTGCACAGCTCCATATTACGCAGGATCGTCCGCAGATTCATCACTACCTCCACAAAACCCATAAAGGCCAGTTCCTTGTAGTGCTTCACCACGTTTACCCCGGCAGCTTCCATCAGATCACCGCCCCATCCCCGTATATCTGCTGCAGTATCCAGCTGCTTCATCCGCCTGACCAGGTTGCTGCCATGCAGATCTCCTGACGCCTCTCCTGCTATAATGTAATATTTCAATCTGGTGTTTATTAAAAATTATCTGATCAGTTTCAGTAACAGCATGCCTATTGCATACAGCATCGTTACCAGGAAAATACCTTTTGCTGTAATGTCTTTCCTGGTCCTGGTATACAGAAAAAAGACCAACCCGTTGAGCAACACACAAACACTCATGATTTTGGGAATCATTTGCCTGTTGTCTTTCAGGATGTTTAAAAACTGTCCCAGCCCCATATTGTTATGAGGTCTGATGAGGAAAAAATAATACAGGAAAAATGCTACCAGCGGGGTTATCAACCCCAGAACAATTCCTAAGGAAAGGTTGTCTTTTTTCAACATACTGTTATTATAATGGCGATATTAAGGTTGCCGTAAGTTTTACAGATCTTTCCAGTCTGCTTCCAGCTGCTGTTTCAGCCTGTAGTTGGTCAGGTCAAACTGTACCGGCACCATGGATGCATAGTTGTTTTCCAGGGCCCACACATCCGTATCTTCTCCTGTATCCCTGTTTTTAAACTGTCCGGTAAGCCAGTAATATTTTTTACCGTGAGGGTCGCGACGTTCATCAAACTCTTCTACCCATTTGGCGTCTGCCTGCCGGCAGAGACGCAGGCCTCTGAAATCCTTTTCCTCCACAACCGGGATGTTCACATTGAACAATGTACCAGCCGGCAGATCGGAACGTAGCATACGTTCTGTTACTTCCCTGGCTACTTTGGCAGGTAGTGAAAAGTCTGCATCGTAGCTGTATTCCAGGAAAGAAAAACCTACGGAAGGAATACCTTCTATGGCAGCTTCCATGGCCGCAGACATGGTCCCTGAATAAATTACGTTGATAGAATGATTCGCACCATGGTTGATACCGCTTACACAAATATCCGGCTTGCGGTGCAGGATCTTATCCCTGGCCAGCTTTACGCAGTCTACCGGCGTTCCGGAACACTGCCAGGCTTCTATATCTTCAAAAATATCTACCTGATTCAAACGCAAAGGTACCCCGATGGTAATAGCGTGTCCCTTGCCGGACTGCGGGCTGTCTGGTGCTACCACTACCACTTTACCCAGCGGACGTACCGCTTCTATCAACGCACGTATACCCGGTGCCGTTATACCATCATCATTTGTTACTAATATAATCCGCTCCTGTTTTTCCATATTTCACATTTTTAACTTTGCTCAACAAATTTAAGCTCTCTCACAAACATTTCGCTTTAAAAGAATGTGAAATATATAGCTTTTTTTACAGATCCGACTTTAATACTTTCCTGAAAACCAAATAGATGGCCAATGCAATATAGCCCACCAAACATAACAAATAAATACTGTCACTATACCCGTCGGTACCGGGCATCATCTTTCCTACCAATGGGAAAGGCAACAATTCATCACCTGTTTGCAGCGGCAACAGACTCCCTATCTTGCCTACATAACGCTTCAGTAACAGCACCAGCGTCTGTTCCAGCATCATCGTATACCCCAGGAAAATAGCCATGGCAAAACCGGCCCGTTTCATCAGCACACTGAGCAGCAAAGCCAGGCTCAGCAGGAGTACTACCTGTAAAAAATAGTACCACATATAAACAAAGCCTTCCAGGCTAAAGCCGGTAGTACCGTATGCCAGCCCAAAAACCACAGCCGTAAGTACGGCCACCAGCAAAGCAATTACTGACAACAGCAACACCCATATCAGTTTGGCACATACAAACTGCCGGCGCTCCCATCCGTCGATAATATTCTGACGGCTGGTACGGAAAGTATATTCATTGGTGACCAATATAATCAGCATCAGTCCAAACAGCGCAGATACATAGCTGCTCAGATTGGCGACCATCTGCCATACAGTAGGGAAGCTGAAAGGCGACTGCCCCAGCATTTTAGTAGCCTGCCCCATTTCACGGGTCATTACTTCCGCAGGGACATAGTTACCTGCCGGAATCATGATAGCAGCTACCAGCAACATTATCCAGAAAGTACGGTAGTTCTTTACTTTCAGCCATTCGGTATAGAGGAGTAGTTTCATGCAGGATCGTTGGTTATTTCCAGAAATGCTTTTTCGAGGCTCTTTTTGCGTAACTGCAGGTGCTGCAGCCAGATACCCTTGCCGGCCAGGTAACTGTTTACCTGCGCAGCATCCGGCGGAGCGGAGAATACAGCCACTACAAGGTGACCGTTCTGTTGCGCACTGGTACATCCGGGATACGCCTGTAAAGCAGCACTGAGCGCTTCATTATCAGCAGCAGACAGTTCCAGATAATCATGGCGGCTGATAACCACGTCTACACTGCCGGAGCGCAATAATTTACCCATCCGCAAAATAGCCACATGGGTGCATACTTTTTCCACTTCATCGAGCAAATGACTGGCGAGGATAATGGTTTTTCCCGCCTGGGCCAGATTTTTTATCAGTTCTCTCACCTCAGCGATCCCTGCAGGATCGAGGCCATTAGTCGGCTCGTCCAGTATCAGCACGTCCGGATCTCCCAGCATGACAGCTGCGATCGCCAACCGTTGTTTCATACCCAGTGAATACGTTTTAAAAGCAGCATGTTGCCGGGCTGTAAGCCCGCACAGCTCCAGTACCCGGGCGATGTCGTTTTTTCCACGTTGTTTGATGGCTGCAGAGATCTCCAGATTTTTGTATCCACTGAGATAGTGGTAGAAATTGGGTGTTTCCAGCAAAGTCCCTATCTGCCTGCGTTCGCGGGCAGTAGGTGTTTTATCAAAAAGGGTAAAACTACCGGTATCCGCCTTCAGGATATCGGTAACGATGCCCAGCAGCGTGGTTTTACCGCTGCCGTTAGGTCCGAGTATACCGTAAATAGCACCTTGCGGCACATCAAAGGATACCCCGGAAAGTGCCTGTACAGCACCAAACCTTTTGGAAATGTTTTGTAAGGATAAGATTGGCAAGGAAAATAGAATTAAGGATATAAAGATAAAGGGAAATACAGAGAAAGATCTTATGGCTAATCTTCTCTGTATTTCCCTTCCTATGAGGTAGATAATTAGTTACGGACCGGTTTACCTGTTTTAATAACGCTTTGCAGACGTTCCAGCGTTTTGCGTTCGCCGCAGAGGCTTAGGAAGGCTTCCCTTTCCAGGTCCAGCAGGTACTGTTCGCTCACGAAAGAAGGCTCTGTGAGATCACCGCCGCACATCACATAAGCCAGCTTATTGGCCACTTTCTGATCATGTTCGGAAATATAGTTTCCGAATTTCATCGCGTAAACGCCTGCCAGCAGGGCACCCAGGGCGCTGCGTCCCATCACTTTGATATCCGTGCGTTCTACAGGACGGGTATATCCTTCATCTGCCAGTGCGATCACACTGCGTTTGGCATCAGCAATCAGACGGCCGGGATTCATGGTAATTTCATCATGACCTTTGCGAAGCACGCCCATATCAAAGCCTTCAAAGCCGGAGGTGGCCACTTTTGCTGTGGCTACGGCCATGAAATAATCTTTCAGTGGCTCTTCTTCGATACGGCCTTCTTTAAATTCCAGGCTGGCACGGAGGGTCATTTCCTTGGTACCTCCACCGCCAGGAATCAGGCCTACGCCCAGTTCTACAAGACCAATATAGGTTTCGGCGGCTGCCTGTACCTTATCCGCATGGAGTGCCATTTCGCAACCACCACCCAGCGTAAGCGCATGAGGCGCTACTACTACAGGTATGGAGGAATAACGTAAACGCATAGTGGTACGCTGGAAGAGGCGTACTGCCATATCCAGCTCATCGTATTCCTGCTCAGCTGCCAGCATGAAGATCATGCCCACATTGGCGCCGGCGGAGAAATTAGTGCCTTCGTTACCTACTACCAAACCACGGAAACCTTTCTCTGCCAGGTCTACCGCTTTGTTTAGTCCTTCCAGTACCTCACCACCGATGGTGTTCATCTTGGTTTTCCAGTCAAAACACACTACACCGTCGCCGATGTCTACCAGATTGCAGGCGTTGTTTTTCCAAACGATATTGTTGGAGAAGTTTTCTAGTATGATAAATTCGCCTTCACCCGGAACTGTTTTATAAGCCTGGGAATTGATATCGTAATAAAATTTCTTTCCGTTTTCTGCTTTGTAGAAACTCTTGATACCTTTTGCCAGCATGTCTTTCACCCATTGTGCTACGGTAAGGCCTTTCTCTTCCACTATTTTCACGGAGGCTTCCACCCCCAGCAGGTCCCAGGTTTCGAAGGGACCTATCTCCCAGCCGAAGCCGGCTTTCATGGCGTCGTCTACTTTGTAGATATCATCTGCTATCTCCGGAATACGGTGTGATACATAAGCAAACAGGCGGGCATGAAACTGCTGATAAAACTGTCCGGCTTTGTCGGTAGCGGCAGACAGCGCGCGGATACGCTGTTTCAGGTCTTCGATTGGTTTGGCTGCTTCTATGCTGGCGAACTTGGGCTTTTGTTTAGGCCCGTATTCCATCGTTTGCAGATTGAGCGTAAGAATTTCTTTTCCTCCTTCTCCTTTGGTTTTTTTGTAGAAACCCTGACCGGTTTTATCGCCCAGCCAGTTGTTTTCCACCACTTTCTGCAGGAAAGAAGGTATCTCAAAAATGCTGGCTGCTTCGTCATCAGGGCAGTTGTCTTTCACGCCCCTGGCTACTTTCACGAGGGTGTCAATACCTACCACATCGGCAGTACGGAAGGTCGCTGATTTTGGACGGCCTATTACCGGGCCGGTGAGTGCATCTACTTCATCGATGCCGAGGCCCATCTCCTGCATAATGTGGAAGATGGCCATGATGGAATACACGCCTACTCTGTTGGCGATAAATGCCGGTGTGTCTTTACACAACACGGTAGTTTTACCAAGGAACAGATCGCCGTAATGCATCAGAAAATCAATCACTGCAGCATCTGTATGTGGAGTAGGTATTATTTCAAGCAGACGGAGGTAACGGGGCGGGTTAAAGAAGTGGGTACCGCAGAAATGTTTTTTGAAATCTTCGCTGCGGCCTTCTGTCATCAGATGGATAGGAATGCCGGAAGTGTTGGAAGTGATGAGGGTACCGGGTTTGCGGAATTGTTCTACCTGGTCGAAAACTATTTTTTTGATGTCCAGGTTTTCCACCACTACTTCGATGATCCAGTCTACTTCAGCCACTCGTTTCATATCATCCGTGAAGTTTCCGGTTTTGATGCGTTTCACCACATCTTTGGTATAAACAGGAGATGGATTTGATTTAAGGGCAGCTTGCAGTGCATCGTTCACGATCCGGTTTTTCACCACGGTACTGTCGAGTGACAGGTTCTTTTTCTTTTCTGCATCATTCAGCTCTTTTGGCGCTATATCCAGCAATAATACCTGTACGCCTATACCTGCGAAATGGCAGGCAATTCTTGATCCCATTACTCCAGAGCCGAGCACGGCTACTTTGTTGATGTGTCTTTGCATAGCTTTTGCCTTTTATGATCCTTGAATTTAGGATTTTTTTGTCACGCAAAGACACAAAGCGACAAAGACGAACAGTTTTTTTGAAGAATAAAAAACACAAAGGAGCAGAGAATACTCTCTACTCCTTTGTGTATTAATTTATTACTGCGACATTACATCATTACATGTGTCTGCCGGGTGCAATATCAGCTCACTCCGCTACCGGGTGCTACGGCTTCAGCGGGATTGACAAACACCAGTTTGCCATTATCTTCCGCCATCAGAATCATTCCCTGGCTTTCGATACCCCGCATTTTGCGGGGCGCCAGGTTGGCCACCAGCGTTACCTGTTTGCCAATGATATCTGCCGGATTAAAATGCATGGCTATACCGGAAACGACTGTACGTTGTTCAGTACCAATGTCTACCAGCAGTTTCAGCAGCTTATCTGCTTTCTCTACTTTTTCTGCCTGAACGATAGTACCTACACGAAGATCGAGTTTGGCGAAGTCATCGTACTGGATTTCAGGTTTGGCAGGAGCAGCAGGTTTTTCTTCTACTGCGGCCGGAGCGGCAGTGACAGCTTCTGCAGCTGGCTTGATGAGGCCTGCGTGCAGTTTCTCTATCTGGGCTGCAATTTTTTCATCATCAATTTTCTGGAAAAGCAGTTCTGGTTCGCGCAGCGGATATGCTACATTCACCAGTTTAATGCTGCCTGCATTTTCCCACTCCAGCATACGATCTACCACTTTCAGCAGATGACAGATCTTTCTGGATGTGAATGGCAGGAATGGATGTGTGAAGATTGCCAGGTTAGCCATCAACTGTAAACATATATGCAAACAGTTGTCTATCCGGTTCTGTAACAGTTCCAGATCAGCTACTGTATAAGTCGGATGCGTTTCACCAGCTTTAAGTTTATCCATGGCTTTTGCAAGAATCCATGGTTCTTTCTTCTGCATATAGCCGTTTCCTTTACGGGAAAACTCCATCACTTCAGCCAGCGCTTCGCGGAAACGGTAAGCTTCCAGGCTGGTCTCCAACCGTTGTTTAGTAGCCTGGAATTCAGCCAGCAGTTCCTTGTCATCGCTATCCAGCAGTTCTTCATGCAAACGAGGTACTCTGCCACCGCACAATTTGTGGGTCAGCACCATAGTACGGTTTACAAAGTTACCCAGGTTGTTTACCAGCTCATTGTTATTGCGGTCCTGGAAGTCTTTCCAGGTAAAGTCGTTGTCCTTGGTTTCAGGGGAAGTACTGCATAATACATAACGCAGTACATCCTGCTGGTCAGGGAAATCGGCGATATAGTCGTGTACCCATACAGCCCAGTTACGGGAGGTGGATACTTTTTCTCCTTCGATGTTCAGGAATTCGTTGGCCGGTACGTTGTCCGGGAATACGAAACCGCCGTGCGCCTTGAGCATGGCCGGGAAGATGATACAGTGGAAAACGATGTTATCTTTTCCGATGAAGTGCACCAGCTTGGTATCTTCCTTGCACCAGTAGTCAGCCCAGTTGGGGGTGAGTTCTTTAGTGGCAGAGATATAACCGATGGGCGCATCAAACCATACGTAGAGAACCTTTCCGTCTGCATCCTTCAGGGGGACTTTGATACCCCAATTGCTGTCGCGGGTCATCGCACGGCTTTGCAGTCCGCTGTCGAGCCAGCTTTTGCACTGACCATATACGTTGTTTTTCCACTCTTTATGACCTTCCAGCAACCATTCATTCAGCCATGGCTCATAGTTCTGAAGGGGCATATACCAGTGTTTGGTCAGTTTTTTGACCGGCACGGCATTGCTGAGGGCAGAATGCGGGTTGATCAGTTCATCAGGGCTAAGGGAAGTACCACAACGTTCGCACTGATCGCCATAAGCCTTATCATTGCCACATTTGGGGCAGGTACCCACGATATAGCGGTCGGCCAGGAACACTTTCTTTTCCGGGTCGAAGTACTGTTCTGATTCTTTTTCTTCAAAAAGGCCTTCATTGTACATTTTGAGGAAGAAGTCAGATGCTGTTTCGTGGTGTATAGGGGCGCTGGTGCGGGCGAAGATATCGAAAGAGATACCCATGGCTGCGAAGCTGTCGCCTATAATTTTATGGTATTTGTCCACAATATCCTGGGGCGTCACGTTTTCCTTCATGGCCTTGATGGTGATAGGCACACCATGTTCATCGGTACCACAAACGAATTTCACATCTGCTTTTTTAGCGCGCAGATAACGCACGTAAATATCTGCGGGCAGGTAGCAGCCGGCGAGGTGTCCGATGTGGACAGGGCCGTTGGCATAAGGCAATGCCGCAGTTATTAGATATCTGTTAAATTTTCCCATACTATCTTAAAGAATGCTTAAATAAATGTCTTTTCCCGTTTTTGTTTTTGGAATCACCAAACTATTTATCACCTTAGTTTGCGAATAGTAAAAGTATTCACTAATCTGCAAAGGTAAACAAAAGTACAATGGTAAAAATTCCGCCATATCTGAAAAAAGGCGACCTGATTGGAGTTACGTGCGCCAGCAGCAAAATGGAGCTGCAGGCGGCCGAATATGCTGCCGGAGTGTTATCGTCATGGGGCTACCGGGTTCACCTGGGCATTACTGTAGGCACCAGTTTTCATAATTTTTCCGCACCGGACGAGCTCAGGCTCGAAGAGCTGCAGGATATGCTGGATGATCCTGAAATAAAAGCAATCGTATTTGGGCGGGGTGGCTATGGTATGGTATGTATCCTGGATAAACTTGACTTTACCCGTTTCCGCAAACATCCCAAATGGTTGTGTGGTTACAGTGATGTAACCATCCTCCATGCACATATCCAGGAGCGTTATGGCATTCCTACCCTTCACTCTATGATGTGCAGCGGCATTACACCCGAAACTATTGATAATGAATATGTAAATAGTCTCGCTGCTGCTCTGAAAGGTAAATCCTACCGCTATTCTGCGCCCTCACATACACTGAACCGGGAAGGCACTGCCTCCGGCATACTGGTAGGCGGCAATTTGTCGCTGCTGGCCAATTCTTCGGGTTCCAAATCCCAGATCGATACCAAAGATAAAATCCTGCTGCTCGAAGATATAGGGGAATACCGCTATAACATTGACCGTATGATGTACAACCTGAAGCGTGCCGGATGGCTGGACAAACTTGCCGGCCTGGTAGTAGGGTCTTTTACCGAAGGCAAAGACATGAACATACCTTTCGGACAAACGGAATACGAAATTATCCACAATATCGTCAAAGAGTATGACTATCCGGTATGCTTTGGCTTCCCATCCGGCCACCAGCCTGAAAATTACGCGCTGAGGCTGGGAATGAAACATGAGCTGAAAGTAGGCGAACTGAAAACGGTGATGTCTGTGACTGATGATGATGATGACGATAAGCGCAGAGCAAAGCGAAAATAAGTACAAACGGCATACGTTATTAAGCTAATAAAAGCGAAGCCCCCATTGATAAAACTCAATGGGGGCTTCGCTTTTATCATCGCTCCATCAGGAGCATCAGAAGTATCATTTTTATCACCGTTAGTCTTCGACATCCGGAACAATGTCCAGTCCGTAGTCTTCTGCAGTCAATATGCCATCCATCACGGTTTTCTCCAGTACTCCGGCATTTACAGTGAGGTCATGCACGGTAGTGAGGTTGTGCAGGTAGTCTTTGCCATAGAGTTTTCCGGCCAGTCCGCCGGGCACGTCCATGAGATATTTCAGCACTTCCACTACTATTTGCATACCAGTAACGCCATGTGTGGCACCAAGGGCGCCGGCATCGAAGTTCTGGTATTCTTCGGTGATGGGTATGGCACAACGATAGGTAGCTGAGCGGGTACCATCGGGCAGGGGCATATTAAAACCACCATACCAGGCCATCCAGTTATGTACTTCCCCTGTCACGAAGGGCAGGTTATGTTTTACGCAGGCGTCGTTGATGAGCAGGTGCGTGGGCAGATGCTGGGAGCAGTCTATCACCAGGTCGAAGCCGGGCAGCAGCAGCTCTATATTAGCGGGTTTGGCCTGCACCAGCATGGGATAATGTTTGGTGAATGGATTTACCGCCCATAATCTGCTGGCAGCCATTTTGGCTTTGTGTTTACGGATATCCTGCATCTGGTATATAGGCTGACGGTGCATGTCTTCGTCGTTGATGACGCCGTAATCTGCGATACCGATTACGCCTACACCGCTGGCACTGAGGTATTGCAACACCGGGCAGCCAAGACCGCCGGCTCCTACAACCAGTACGCGGGCACCATTCAGTTTTTCCTGCATGCCTACCCCTATACCGGGTACCGCGATGGGATGCTTAAAATGCTGTAATTCTTTTTCACTGAGTGTCATACGCTGAACCTTTAACTATTCCTGTGGAAATTCGAGGGTGAACTTACTGCCTTTGCCTACGGTGCTTTCCACTTTGATTTTTCCTTTATGAGCATCTACGATGGCCTTAACATAGGTAAGACCGAGGCCAAAGCCTTTTACATTGTGTACGTTACCTGTGTGGGCGCGGTAGAATTTCTCAAAGATACGGGAAATAGTGTCCCGGCTCATGCCGATTCCATTGTCCGAGAAGACAATAAAGAGACTTTTGCGGGTATTATAGGTCTGTATTTTTACTTCCAGGTTGTCTTTGGAGTATTTGATGGCATTATCGAGCAGGTTAAACACCACGTTGGAGAAATGCACATCATCGGCCATGATGACAGGGTTGATGGCATCCAGCTGCAGGTCTATTGTTCCGTTTTTGGAAGCCAGTTGCAGCTGCAGATTGTCGGTGGTGGTGCGGATCACCTGGTGTACGTCCATTGCCTGCAGTTTGAGGCCAATTTCATCTTTCTCCAGGAGGGCTGATTGCAGGATACTTTCCACCTGTTTATTCATCCGTTTATTTTCTTCCTTGATAATACCGGAGAAATAGCGGATTTTATCGGGTTTACTCATTACCTTTTCGTTGCCGATAGCATCGATGGCCAGGGAGATAGTGGCCAGGGGCGTTTTCAACTCATGGGTCATGTTGTTGATAAAGTCTGACTTTATTTCCGACAGCTTTTTCTGGTTGAGCATGGTGCGGACTGTCAGGGCAAATGCTGTTACAAGGATGAAAGTAAACAGTACGCTGCCTGTGATCATGAAGCCCAGCTGGCGGGCGATAGAGTCATCTGATTTCATGATGACCATGAGGCTTTCGGTCTGTGGACCCAGGTTGATCATGTCGTCCAGCGCGATATAGGTCACCTGAAAACGTTTGATTTCGCTGGCGCTGTCTTTTTCGTTTTCCCTGTAAATTCTTTCGAAGTTGGGAGAATGTACTTTGAGCTGGGAGCCAATACCGGGCACAGGGGCCAGGATGGCGAACTCGAAATTGGCTGTGTCGAGGTGGTTTTTCCTCATCTTGTCCCGAATGAGAATCCTCATTTCCCGGACATTGTTGTAAAGTTCGCTGGCAGGGGGCAGATACGGAATACCACGGTCGAGGTCCAGGTTGAATCCTTTAAGGGTGTTCTGATCTTTTTCGTTGATGCGGAACATAACACGGGCTTTCCGTTCCATCAGCATTTCTTTCTGCACATCACTGATCATGTTGACGGAGCGTTCTACCAGCTGCTCTTTTTTGATAGCGATGGCATTTTTGATCCAGTTAAACTGAATATAGATAATACCCAGCAGGGATAAAGTGATCAGTACAACGATGACAGGAAAAATTTTCTTTAGTGGTATCATGAAAGTTAAGTCAGGCCTTAAATATACTTAACCTGCAAATTTAAATATTGTTAAAAAAGATATTTGCTATAGCAACTATGATACAAAATTAAATAGTTACGCAGGCTGGCGGGCTTCTTAACAACAATACAATATTACTTTAACGTAATTTTAACGGGCAACTGCTGATTTTATTATTGTTTGTTTTCTTACCTTTGCTTTACAGAATTGGTACTAAATTTGATTAGTAACAATTTATAACAAAGTAATTAAACTTTCTACATACATCGACGTGGATTCGTTCCATAAGCGATTTAGATTTTGGTTGATAAAATGGTAAGGAGGTTTTCTAGCCTCCTTTTTTATTTCCTTCATTTTCAAGCAAATTTTGTTTCCTTTCCTAACTGCTTTTCTTTTCCTGTTGATTTCTTTCCTGCTTTGTAATCAATTATTTAAATTTGGTTAGCGATCAAAACGTATGTATTATGGTAAGCCTGTCGCCCGGTATTTTGCTTATAGCCGACCCATTTCTGAAAGATCCCAACTTTGCCCGTACGGTAATTTTTCTGTGTGAAAATGACGAAAAGGGTAGTTTTGGCTTCGTTATCAACCGATTATTTGATCAGCAGCTGGACATGTTGATTCCTGATGTGATTTATCCGGGTATTCCGGTACATTACGGGGGGCCGGTGCAAGTGGATACGATTCATTTTATGCATCGGTTGCCGGAGCTTATTCCGGGTGGTCTGGAGGTGTCTCCCGGGGTGTTCTGGGGCGGCCGTTTCGATGATGTGGTGGAGCTGCTGAACAAGGGTGCGCTGGATCTGCGGAAGATCAAGTTTTTTATTGGTTATTCCGGGTGGACCGAAGGGCAGCTGGAAGAAGAGCTGAAAGAGAAGTCATGGATCCCTTCTGAGAGCACGCCGGCGTTGATATTTGAGGCTGAAGAGCAGCAGATATGGCAGCAGGCGCTCCGAAATCTTGGCAGTAATTTTGCCATGATGGCAAATTTCCCTATTGATCCATCTTTAAATTAACCACCTAATATTCTGAAAGAGAGGCAGATGTGTTGCCAGCCGGCCCCGAATTCAAAAATGGATAAAAATGAATGGCTTTTTTTGCAACAAATTAAATATCTTGCTAAAGTAACAACACAAAATAACCCGTTATAATCAGGTAAGAATAACCGATAGAATACACCTATGAAGGCAGGGTAACACCTATGAAAAACATTTTTTTGCACCTTCAGTAGAAAGAAAGACGCCCGAATTTACCTGAAACAACGATAGGAATTAACTAATAAGTTCAACAGTAAAGATTATTCATTAGGTAATATATGCAGCCTGTGAAAGGGCTGGTCATGGATGTACGTACATGACTGCGGTCTGACAGCATTGTTGGGCCGTTAAGGCGTGTATTGTGCAGAAATGATGATTAGCGGAAATCCCGGCAGGTATTCTTACTATGCTTTCGGGTCTTCTAAGATTGGAATAGTTAGGACAAAACGAAGGCCGGGTAATCTTACCCGGCCTATGTTTTATACTAAAGGCAGTATGTTATTTTTCGTTAGCTACAGCACCTTCTACAAGCACGGTAGCCTTGTTGCGCAGTACTTCCACGAAGCCGCCGGTGATGGTAAAGAATTCGCTGTGATTTTTATCTTTCAGCACTTTCATTCTACCATTTCCAAGAGCAGCGATTAAGGGCGCATGTTTATCCAGTATTTCAAAAGAACCGTCAATGCCAGGCAGCTGTACGCCGTACACTTCACCTGCATATAATTTTCTTTCTGGTGTTAATACTTCTAATAGCATGTTATGATCGTGAATGGTGATGGGAAAATGGTCCCGGAGACCGGGACCATTCAGAATTAGTTATTAGCTGCTTCCAGCAGTTTCTTACCTTTTTCGATAGCCTGATCGATGGTACCTACGAGGTTGAAAGCTGCTTCAGGATATTCGTCCACTTCACCGTCCATGATCATGTTGAAGCCACGGATGGTTTCTTCGATCGGAACCAATACACCTTTCAGACCAGTAAACTGTTCTGCTACGTGGAAAGGCTGTGACAGGAAACGTTGTACACGACGAGCGCGGGCAACAGTTTGTTTATCTTCGTCGGACAGCTCATCCAGACCGAGGATGGCGATGATGTCCTGTAATTCCTTATAACGTTGCAGGATCATTTTCACGCGCTGTGCACAGTTGTAGTGTGCTTCACCAACGATGGCTGGTGACAGGATACGTGAAGTAGAGTCCAGCGGGCTCACAGCCGGGTAGATACCAAGGTCGGAGATCTTACGATCCAATACGGTGGTAGCATCCAGGTGGGAGAAGGTTGTAGCCGGAGCAGGGTCGGTCAAGTCATCCGCAGGTACGTAAACCGCCTGTACGGAGGTGATGGAACCGTTTTTGGTAGAGGTGATACGTTCCTGCATCAGACCCATCTCAGTAGCCAGGGTAGGCTGGTAACCCACCGCGGAAGGCATACGGCCTAACAGAGCGGACACTTCGGAACCTGCCTGGGTGAAACGGAAGATGTTGTCTACGAAGAACAGGATATCACGACCACCACCTGAAGTACCATCTCCATCACGGAAATATTCTGCCAGGGTCAGACCGGACAGTGCCACACGAGCACGTGCTCCAGGAGGTTCGTTCATCTGACCAAACACAAACGTAGCCTGTGATTGTTTCAGTAATTCTTTATCTACGGCAGTTACATCCCAACCACCGTGTTCCATGGATTCTTTAAACTTGTCACCGTATTTTACGATGTTAGCTTCGATCATCTCACGCATCAGATCGTTCCCCTCACGGGTACGCTCACCCACACCAGCGAATACAGACAGACCTTCGTAACCTTTCGCGATGTTGTTGATCAGCTCCTGGATCAATACGGTTTTACCTACACCCGCACCACCGAACAGACCGATTTTACCACCTTTTGCGTATGGCTCGATCAGGTCGATTACTTTGATACCGGTAAACAGTACTTCCGTATCTGTAGCCAGCTCTTCAAATTTAGGCGGCTGACGGTGAATAGGATAACCACTGTCAGTTGCGATATCACCCAGACCGTCGATTGCTTCACCTACCACATTGAACAAACGTCCTTTAACCTGGTCGCCAATTGGCATTTTAATAGGCGCGCCTTTATCCACTACGGCCATTCCACGAACCATACCGTCGGTGGAGTCCATTGCCACGCAACGTACACTGTCTTCACCCAGGTGCTGTTGTACTTCTAATACTACTTTCTGACCATTTTCGCGGGTTAATTCCAATGCGTTGTAGATTTCGGGCAACTTATCTTCAAAGTGCACGTCCACCACGGGACCGATAATTTGTTTGATCTTACCTGTGTTAGGCATATTTTTAAAGAGGTTTATAAAATACTAAAAAGTTATTTCCTCAAAAATCGCTGCTACGCAACAATTTCTAAAATTTGGCGCAAAGGTAATAGTAAATGGGGGAAAATCAAAAAGCGATTAAGGAAAAAAATCCTTTTTGAGGCCCATTTTACGCCGTTTTTCCCATTATCCACCCTCCGATTCCCAGCAATACAAAGAAGGAACTGTCAAATATAATTTTTTACTCATCTATAACTATTTATCGGATTCCCTCGCCACTTCTTCCCCGCTCATAAAAAAAAACACCTCTTTGCTACCCCTTTGGCTATTTTTAGCCATCCTTCACATATGTGTAATATATAATATGAAAAAGATAAACAGTGAACAAACCCGCCGCAGCTTCCTGGGCAACCTGTCCAAAGCCGGGTTATTAGGCATCACCGGCCTGGCACCACTTGCCGCAAGCGCCGCCAGCCCAAAAGTCAGGGTCTCCGCCACACCAGACAACCCCGAACATGCTTTCCTCTGCAAACCCTACCTGCAGGTGCCCGCACCAGACACCATCGCCGTCATGTGGCTCACCTCCCGCCCCTGCTACAGCTGGGTAGAATATGGTACTGATGGTCAACTCAACCACAAAGCCCATCATGTCACCAAAGGACTGGTAGACGCCAACAACCGCCTCCACCGTATCGAACTGGATAACCTGGAGCCCGGCAAACAATACAGCTACCGCGTACTGTCCAAAGAAATCACCGACTTCCAGCCCTATAAACTTACCTACGGCAATACCATCACCAGCGATACCTACGCCTTCACCGCTCCCAACCCGCAGGCCAGGGAAGTATCATGGCTGATGCTCAACGATATCCACGACCGTCCTGCGTCCATCCCTCACCTCCTGAAGCTGAACGGCAACGATCCATACGACTTCGTATTCTTCAACGGCGATATGTTCGACTACCAGTCAGATGAACAACAGATCATCGACCACCTGCTGGCACCCTGCGGAGATACGTTTTCCACCCATATCCCTTTTATGTATGTACGCGGCAACCACGAAACCCGCGGCAAATACGCCCGCGAATGGCATCAATACTTCGATAACCCCGGCCATGGCAGTTATTTCACCTTCACCCGGGGCCCTGTACATGCCATCGTGCTCGACACCGGCGAAGACAAGGAAGACAGCGCCCCCGTCTACGCCGGCATCACCGACTTTGACAGCTACCGCGAAGAACAAGCCCGCTGGCTCGAAAAACAACTGCAAAGCCCCGCCTACAAAAAAGCTAAATATAAGGTAGTGTTGATGCATATCCCACACTACCACGGCGGGGACTGGCACGGCGCCACCCACTGCCGCACCCTCTTCGGCCCTTTGTTCAATAAATACAAAATAGACTTACTGGTATGCGGCCATACCCATCAATATGGAACCTACGATCCTGTACCCGGTCAACACAACTACCCACTGGTTATAGGCGGTGGCCCCCAGGAAGGCAAACGCACCCTTATCAAAATAAAAGCCGATCAGCAACAACTGGTGCTCACTATGCTCCGCGACGACGGAACTGTGATTAAGACAATGACTATTGATGCTCCTGATAAACGGCGATAAAAGCGAAGATCGAAGAAGTTTAAAAAGAAAAAGACCCATTGATTTCATCTCAATGGGTCTTTTTTCTTCTTCTAAAATTTTTATGCTGATTTGCTCTTATCAAGATCAAGCTTCTTTACAATCACCACCAGCAGCCAGGCACCTACTGATGCAAAAAACAATCCTCCCATCAACATCAGATAATATTTGATGGTCCATTGCAGTGCAACCTTTACACGGGTATACAGGCTCACTGTCTTCGCCACAGCTCCTTCGTACATAGAAAACTGGACGGTACAGAATTCATTTTCTGTATCAAAATTACCCAGCTCCACGCCCAGGTCCTGCAATTGTTTTTCTACCTCATATATTTTTTCGTGCAACTGAATCCGTTCATCAATTTCACCCGGTTGTGAGGTAAGCTTATTCAGCGATTCCAGATTTTTCTCCAGTGAAACCCTGCTGGCATTGAGTTTACGGTATTCATTCGTTTTATCAACTTTTTTTATTTCTGTAGATCTGATGACACCGATTTTTTGCACTGCATAATAGAAGGAATCGAATTTTTCCGGCGAAACTCCGATCAGCAGCTGTATTTCACGGCTGCCTTTATTACCAGACTCCTGCTGGTACTGCACAATGGCGCCAAACTGACGGATAGTACCATGTACCAGCTTCTCTTCTTCTGTGAAGTTAGTCGAGCGGGAGCGTACATTGGCCACCTTTTCGTATTTCTGCCCGGAAGTGATCGCCACCGGCTCTGCACCTGACTTTGCAAATGATTTTGTTTTTTCGGAAGCATAGTTCCTCCGGTATTTTACAATACTCGAGAAAAAGTCGTCTCCGCCCAATTCTGCGGGGGTATTGTCTTTATACAAGTATCCGTATAATAACCGGAATAAAAACATCGCTGTAAACAGCAGCAACAATATTCTAAAAATTCGTTTATACTTCAACGTTAGTTCATTTAACATAGGTTCATATAGGTTTAAAAAAGTCAGGAAATCAGAAAAAAGTGAAGGGCAAAGGTTGTTGGTGGGTTAGATGTTTTAATATTGAGAAAATCGATCATCCCTCAATAATACACAATTCTTAAAACATTGTATCAGTATATGTTACGGTCTTCGAATAAATTGGAATCATTTTTGTCATAGTTAAGATATAACGCTCTACCTGCAGCAAAGCGTTATAAAAATTTTAACAAATTTCCTAACAATTTGTCTTAGTGGACAAACTGCATTTAGACCGCGTTTGAAACACCAATCCCGTTAGCAGATCATTGAAGTTTAAACCGGAAAATAAACAAGCCATTGAGTCTCCGCAAAGTCTAATAACAGCGAAACCAATCAGGACTAAAAAACAGGAGCTATGAACAGATTATTTAAAAATACAGCATTATCTCTCTTACTTATATCCTTCTTCCTGGGCAGCTGCGCCACCACTTATTCTGCATACAGCCCCGGACCACAGGTACAGGTTGGCGCGTCTATCTCATTTTATGATGAATTAAGCCCCTATGGCCGTTGGGTCAGCTACCCTGGTTACAATCAGGTATGGATACCGAATGCAGGCGCGGACTTCAGGCCATATTATTCCGGCGGGCACTGGGTTTACACCGATTATGGCTGGACCTGGATGTCTGATTACAGCTGGGGATGGGCAGCCTTCCACTATGGCCGCTGGATGTACGACGGCATGTATGGCTGGATGTGGATACCCGGTAACGAATGGGGACCTGCATGGGTAGACTGGAGAAGTGGAGGAGACTATTACGGATGGGCGCCTATGGGCCCTGCATCCTACGCGATGCCTACTGCTTACTGGTCTTTTGTACCCAGAAGATATATCAGCAGTCCGCATGTCAACAACTACTATATCAACAATAGCCGTAACGTTACCATCATCAACAACACGACTATCATCAACAATAATTATGGTTCCTCCGGCAGAATTTCCAGAGGTCCCAGTGCTAATGAAGTGGAACGTTATACCGGCGGCGCTATCAGACCTGTAAGAGTAGCCAGCACCGACAGACCCGGCGCCAGCAGAATTCAGAACAACCAGTATCAGATCTTCCGTCCGGATGCTGCTGCCCTCAACAGAGGCAACAACAGGCCAGCCCGTGATAATGGTAACATCAACAACGGAAATATCAATAACGGTAACAATAACAATGGCCGTATTTCAAGAGAACCGGTGATTAACAACAATAACAACAACAGCGGCAATAATATACCCGGCAACCCCGGAGGCCGTCCTTCCAGAGTAGGACAGCCTGGCAATGACCGTCAACCGATACAACAACAGCCTACACAACAACAGCCTACACAACAACAACCGATACAGCAGCCAGGACGCATCCAACGGGACCAGCAGTTTCAGCGTGACGACCAGATAAGACAACAGCAGATGGAACAACAGCAAAGGATGCAAAGAGATCAACAGTACCAACGCGATCAACAGGCGAGACAACAGCAGCAACAGATAGAACAACAGCAAAGGGTACAAAGAGATCAACAGTACCAGCGCGATCAGCAGGCGAGACAACAGCAGCAGCAGATGGAGCAACAGCAAAGGGTACAAAGAGATCAACAGTACCAGCGCGATCAGCAGGCAAGACAACAGCAACAGCAGGTGGAACAACAACAAAGAATGCAGAGAGATCAACAGGCGAGACAACAGCAGCAACAGGTGGAACAACAACAAAGAATGCAGAGAGATCAACAGATGAGACAGCAACAACAGCAACAGCAACAACAGCAACAACAGAGACAGCAACAGCAGCAACAGGAAAGGATCCAGCGTCAGCAGCAACAAGTACAACGACAATCTCAACCTCAGCCACAACCACGTGAGTCCAATAACAGTGGCAATGGAGAAAGGATCAGAAGAGACTAGCTGAGGTTATAAACATAGTGATATATCTGATTTTTAATGGAATGAAAGGTTTCACCCTGTGTGGAACCTTTCTTCATTAAACGCAGTTCCAGCTCAGCATATCCTTCGTGATGAGGGGGCTGAAAATAAGGTTCATCAAACATTTTATATCCCAGTCTTTCATAGAATACGATCCGGCGACGGGCCTGTTCAGTGAGGGGTGGCTCTACTTCCAGCACCAGCCGGCCAAACATTTTCTCCAGCTCTTCCATGATATAGGTACCAATACCACCACCTCTGGTAGCAGTATGGACCGCGAAATATTCAATAAAGGTAAAATCGGGTAGTGGCCAGTAAAATACAAAACCGGCAAACTGTCCGTCTTTGGTCAAATGTAGCAGCCGTTGTTTGCCTGTTTCCATCAGGGAAAGTACTACCGGCCAATCCCGTCTCTCTTCATAGGGAAAAGCTTCTTCATACAGCTCTCTGACTGCTTCATCCGGGGTACTGACAGGTTTTAATGTAATCATGCGGTAAAATTACGGATTCTTTGGGGCGGAGGGCACACATTCAAACGGATCAGGGTTACCTGCGGGCGCGGGTTTGTCTGCTGCCCAGCAGAAATTCATCGCCTGACTGGTGATACTAACCAGCTGCAGATTGACCTTACTACCCTTACGGCTGTTGGACGCTGCGATGCTTCGCTCCCCTTTTTCCGGGATATTGTTGAGGGTATATTGTTCTGTCTTAAAGATATCATTATTATTACGCATATATTGTACAGTAACCACCACATTATCTATTGGGTATTCTGTCTGGTTACGCACAATAATACTAAGTCCTTTGATACCGCCCAGAAAACCGGTCCGGTAATCGCTGGCCCCTACAGTGATGAACTGCTGCCAGTTGCGGCGGTAATAGGTACGTCTTTCGATGAACTGCCCGGCCACCCGCTGTTGAACGGCCTGACGGTCGGCTATCTGATGGTTTACACTATTGTATTGTTCCAGTGTTTTGCGAAGGTCCCTGTTTTCATTCCCTAAACGTTGGTTTTCAGCAAGTACTTTCCGTACCTGCGTTTGTTGCCGGCAATAACCAAGGGCCAGGATTATGGTAAGTGTGCTTAGTATCAAAGGGATTATATAATTTCGCTTCATACGGTGGCATTCAGAAAAAATAATGCCAACGACTGTTTTTATTATTTTTGTATAAATAGTATCAATGGAATTGATTTTAGTAGACAACGCTCAAAAGGCAGCGGAGTTCCTGGCAGTACACGTTAGATTAAACAAAGACGTACCTGGATGGATCAGGCCACTGGACAAGGATATTGATGGTGTTTTTGACCCTCAGAAGAACAAGGCATTCCGGCATGGGGAGTGCATACGGTGGATCATGAAAGACAAACAGGGCCAACTGACCGGTAGGATCGCTGCATTTGTCAATAAAAAGTATACCAATAAAGGAGATAAGGTAAAAGTTGGAGGTATTGGCTTTTTCGACTGTATCGATGACCAGGAAGCGGCCAACCAACTGTTTGATACCGCCAAAAAATGGTTGCAGGAAAGAGGGATGGAAGCCATGGACGGCCCTATCAACTTCGGGGAGCGTAACAACTGGTGGGGATTACTGACCCAGGGTTATCACGAGCCTTTATATTGCATGAACTTCAACCCACCCTACTATGTGCGGTTATTTGAGACTTACGGCTTCAGACTGTTTTTCAATCAGATATGTTACGGTATGGGAAGCCGTGGTGAGCTGGCCCAAAAGTTCCATACCCGGCATGCCGCCATTAGCCAGGATCCTAATTTCAGCGCAAAACATATCCGCAAAAACCAGCTGGAGAAATTCGCGGAAGACTTCAGCACTGTATATAACAAAGCCTGGGCGCAACATGCCGGCGGAAAGGAAATTAGCAAGGGGCAGGCACTGAGCCTCTTCAACCAGATGAAGCCGCTGCTGGACGAAAAAATTGCCTGGTTTGCCTATTATAAAGATGAACCGATCGGCATCTGGCTTAATCTGCCCGACCTGAACCAGTACATAAAGCATATGAACGGGAAAATGGGCCTGTGGGGCAAACTCTTGTTTGTATGGATGAAACTCACCAGACAATGTAATAAGATGGTGGGTATCATTTTCGGGATAGTGCCGGAGTTCCAGAGTAAAGGAGTGGATGCTTACCTTATTATGGAAGGCGCCAGAGTGATACAGCCCCGGAGCATGCCTTATGAGTCTTATGAAATGCAATGGGTCGGGGACTTCAATCCCCGGATGCTGAACGTGGCAGCCAGCCTTGGCGCATCTCCTACCAGGACGCTGACCACCTACCGGTGTATGTTTGATCCCAGCATACCAGTGGAAAGACATCCGATTTTAGAATAAAAAAGGGGCATCCCTGTAAAATATACTACTTCAAAAACGCGAAGGAAATATCCTTCGCGTTTTTTTATTGAATGGGATATGGAGCCCCTCACACCATCGTTCTATTTCAGGGCATGACAACTTTAGACAGGAGAGATGTATGACTGCCGTAACCGGCCACAGCAGCAGACTTCATTACACCATATCAATATCTTACCTGCGCTTGCGGGGAAAATAAATCCCTTAATTATGGTTATATTTAAATCCCTTTAACAGCGACCATACGTATTGTATTTAATCTGATGTTTTGTTATGACCAACTTATATCCTGAAAGTCCGGGGGTGAAAGATCCTTTGTTCTTCCAGCCTTCGGCGCTGTTTAGGCTGCAGATTGTCAAGGTTACCGGCTTTATATTGCTCTTTTTTCTGTTGTATGTGATCATATTATTGACAGCTGTAGCCCTGGCCGCTGGCTTTGTTGCAGCCGGCGTAGCTTTACCGGGTTATTATCCGAGTATCTACACCTTCATTGTAGGGCCGGCCCTCCTATTGCTGGGAGGCATGGTACTGTTTTTTCTGATTAAGTTTCTGTTTTATCAGCGGCCACCGGTCAACCCCTATCGTACGTTGATTGATGCAGACCATCATCCCCGTTTATTCGATTTTATTTCCAGACTGGTAAAGGAGACGCGGATTCGTTTTCCGAAGAGGATTTTTGTTGTACCGGAAGTACAGGCATCGGTATTTTACAATACCAGTTTTTTCAGTCTTTTATGGCCCTCCGCCATGAACCTGGAGATTGGACTAGGGCTGGTGAACAGTCTTAATATCAGTGAGTTTAAAATGGTGCTGGCACATGAGTTTGCGCATTTTTCCCGGCGCAGCATGAAGCTGGGCAGTTATGTGTATACCCTGAACAAGGTGTTATACAACATGCTTTATGAAAATGACAGCTGGAATGAGCTGGTAATACGCTGGAGCAGTCATGGCAGTCTTCCCGGCTTTTTTGCTCACCTGACCAGAATGATTGTGAACAGTATGCAGTTTTTGCTGAAGAAAGTATACCATCTGATCAACCGGCAATATCTGGTATTAAGCCGGGAAATGGAGTTCCGGGCCGATGCTGTGGCTGTTTCCCTGGCAGGCACAGCTGCAGCGGTCAGTGGCACCAGAAGGCTGGAGATGGGCAGCTATTGTATGGATTACTGTATGCATCGTTTATCCGATCCGGAGGCTGCAGGACAGCGTTTCCGCAACCTGTTCAGCACCCATAGGGTTGTAATGGATTATTTTGCGGAGCAGAACCATCTTTCCATTGATGCAGCAGGCCTGCCAGTAATAACAGACAATTATTTCCAGACTTTTCTGAAAAGCCGGGTACAGCTACGGGAGCAATGGACAACCCATCCTACGCGGGAAGACAGGGAACAACGGTATCTGGCTGCAGCCGTATCCTGCAAAGAGGCCACCGGGAGCGCCTGGCAGCTGTTCAACAACCCTGAATCCCTGCAGGAACAAAACACAAAACTAATATACGACCTATCAGCGCCGGATATACAGGAGGACTTCTGGATAGAACCGGCAGCATTCATAGAAGACCTTACCCGGAAACACCGTTTATACGAATACCCCACAGTCTTCAACGATTATTATGACAACCGGTCTTTTCCACCGGTCCAGCATAACGGTCCATTACCGGAAACTGCTGCCACCCTGAACTTTGCCCAGCTGTATCATCCGGACATTATCCTGCGGATGCGCCGGTATTACCGGGATAAACAGGATGTGGAGACCTTGCAGGCCATTGCATCGGGGCAGTTTCAGACCCGTGTCTTTGAATTTGATGGTCAGCAATACAAGGCGGCCGAAGCCCGGGTGCTGTTGCGTAAACTGGCCATACATGTGGCAGAGGAACAAAGCTGGCTGCTGTCGCACGACCAGCTGGCTTACCGTTATCATTATCAGCGCGCCCTGGAGAAGGGTCCTGACATAGCCCGGCAGCAGGAAGAACAATACCAGGACATCCTGTTGTACCAGGAATTCGCGCAGCGACTGAATGATCAGGTGATAAGCATTATCCATGGCATCAGCCAGATATTTAATATTGGCCATGATACCTTGCCCTTACTGGGTCCGTGGCTGGAGGAGCTGAATGCAGAGTGCTGGCGTTTCAGGCGTTTGTTGCACGAAGCTACTGTATCTACCGGCTATTCGGGCACACTCAGTCCTGAGTTGTATGAGCAGGTGCAGCGGTTTACCGATCAGGAATGTGTTTTTATACAACAGGAAGTACCCGATTATGCAGCCCTTCAGGAGTTGCATGAGGTGATCTCCGCTGTTATGGAACAATATAACAACAGCAATATCCTGTTGAAGAAGTCCTACCTGGAGTTGCTGCTGACTTTGGAGCCGGGTTGAGACGGGCTGAAAGCCGCTATGGTGGCTATCATTTTTCTCTTAGTGAATTTGTGCGTATTTTCGGCGCACGCGAAAGCGTAGCAGTCATATGGAGAATTTTATCGTTTCAGCCCGTAAATACCGTCCGCAGAACTTTTCAACGGTTGTAGGACAAGCACATATCACCACCACGCTCAAGAATGCCATCCGTAACAGTCAGCTGGCGCATGCCTTTCTTTTCTGCGGTCCCCGTGGCGTAGGAAAGACCACCTGTGCCCGTATCCTGGCGAAGACCATCAACTGCGAAAACCTGCAGCCGGATGGTGAAGCCTGTAATGAATGTCATTCCTGCAAATCCTTCAATGAAGGCAGTTCCTTCAACATTCACGAGCTGGATGCCGCGTCCAACAACTCGGTAGATGATATCCGTACCCTGGTGGAGCAGGTACGTTTTTCGCCACAGGCCGGAAAATACAAGATCTATATCATAGATGAGGTGCACATGCTCAGCTCCTCGGCCTTTAACGCGTTTCTGAAAACGCTGGAAGAGCCGCCTTCCTATGCAATCTTCATCCTGGCTACTACAGAAAAACATAAAATATTACCGACCATCCTGAGCCGGTGTCAGATATTTGACTTCAAACGTATCACCATCCAGGATACAGTAGACCACCTGCAGGAGATCTGTACCAAAGAACATATCCAGGCAGATGCTGATGCCCTGCATCTGGTAGCCCAGAAAACAGATGGGTGTATGCGTGACTCACTGAGCACCCTGGACAAAATCGTGAGTTTTACCAGCGGGCATCTCACCTATCAGAATACGCTGGAGCACCTGAACATCCTGGACTATGATTATTTCTTCAGGATCATGGATACCGTATTACGGCAGGATGTGGCCAATGCACTGCTGATCTATGATGAAATTTTACAGAAAGGTTTTGAAGGCGACAACTTCCTGAACGGCTGGGCGGAGTTTCTGCGTAATCTGCTGTTGAGCAAAGAAGAAAAAGCTTTTCACCTGGTAGAAGTATCGGGCAACCTGAAAGAAAGATATAAACAGTTGTCTGGCCAGATCAGCCCTGCTTACCTGATCACCGCCCTTCAGTTACTCAATGAAACGGAGATCAACTACCGGCTGGCCCGCAACAAGCGGCTGCATGTGGAGATGGCGCTGATCAAGCTCTGTTTTCTGCAGCAGGCAGTCAGCCTGGTAAGTGACGACAATAACGGCGAGGTCGTAAAAAAAAAGCTGGTAGCTGACGGAACACCTCCGCAGCGGCTAAGAGCACCAGGAGCACAGCCGGTAACGACCAAAAGCCTGACTGACAAACCTGCGACCAGTGCCAGTATCGCGGCACAGTCTCCTGAAACAGCCAGACTGACTGTAGAGACACCAGCAGCCATGCCATCAGCCAACCCGGCACAACCAGCTTCTGCCGTTAACACGACCACAGCGGCCCAGCCTGCTATGCCAGTGAATACGACCACCGCACCGGCAGCCAACACACAGGCTCCAGTCACCCATACGGCACCTGCCACCATGCAGGGAAATGCTACAACAACGGCTACACCGGCAGCAGCTAAAGCTACACCAGCCGCGCCAGCCAGCAAGCTGACAGGGCTGGCAGCCATGAAAGAAGCCCTGGCAGCCAAACAGCAGACCACCAGCACCGTACAAAGTATTCCGCTCACAGCCGGCGCAGTGGAAGTGTACTGGGAAGAATTCATTGACAGGTTCAGACAGGCCAACAAAATGACGGTGGTGAGCAATCTGGCACTGGCTAACCTCAAGCTGCTGGATACCGCTGAGATAGGCATCGTGAGCCGTAACATTGTGCAGTACCGGTTTATGGAAGAGGAGAAACTGGCGATATCAGAGTTTTTCAAACAGAAATTCAACAACCCGGCTATCATCCTCACCCTTCAGCTGGATGAAAGCCAGCAGGTCCAGGACCTGGGTCCGGCACCGCTTTCCAGCAGGGAACAATTCCAGCAGATGGCGGAACAGTTTCCGCTGGTAAAGGAATTAAAAGACAGACTTAATATGGAGCTCGATTTTTAAGCAGGTTCTGTATATTATTATATTAACGATCATTAGACATTTTTAAACCGTTTAGCATTCCTTCTTTGCGTTTTTGCGCAAAAACATGTAGGTTTGAGCAAAATTTTTAATAAACACTATGGCAGAAGTTATCAGAATGCCCCTCCTGAGTGATACGATGACGGAAGGGGTGATTGCGGAATGGCATAAAAAGGTGGGCGATCAAGTAAAAGCAGACGATGTTATTGCTGAAGTGGAGACGGACAAAGCAACGATGGAAGTAATGGGCTACGTAGAGGGCACATTATTATACATTGGTGTGGAAAAAGGCAAAGCAGCTAAGGTTAATGAGATTATAGCCATCGTGGGTAAACCAGGTGAAGATTACAAACCTTTTCTGGAAGGTAATTCCGGCGCTACTGCTGCAGCACCTGCCCAGCAAGCCGCTGCACCGGCACCACAAGCTGCACCGGCCGCTGCGCCTGCCGCTGATGATGCTGCATTAAAAGAAGCACTGAAAAATGCGACTGTTATCCGTATGCCGCTGCTGAGCGATACGATGACGGAAGGAAAAATAGTTGCCTGGAATAAAAAAGTAGGCGACACTGTAAAAAGTGATGATGTACTGGCAGAAGTGGAAACCGACAAGGCTACCATGGAAGTGATTGGTTATGCTGATGGTACCCTGCTGTACGTTGGTGTAAACGAAGGAGAGGCTGCCAAAGTTAATGGTATCATGGCAATCGTAGGTAAGGCGGGCACCAATGTGGATGCCATCCTGGCTGCTGAAAATGCTGCTCCTGCGAAAGCTGCTCCGGCAGAAGCTGCTGCCCCCGCTGCTACTACCGGTACTGCCGCTGCTGCTCCTGCAGCTACAGCTTCTTCTGATGGCCGTGTAAAAGCGTCTCCGCTGGCCCGGAAACTGGCTGCTGATAAAGGTATCGATATCAACCAGGTTGTTGGTAGCGGTGACAATGGCCGTATCGTGAAAAAAGATGTGGACAGCTTCGTTCCTGCCGCTGCTCCTGCTCCTGCTGCTGCCAAAACCGGCGCTGCACCTGCTGCTCCTGCCTTCGTTCCGGCTGGTCAGGAAGGTTATACTGATACTCCGCTCACCCAGATGCGTAAGGTAATTGCCAAACGTCTGAGTGAAAGCAAATTCACTGCACCTCACTTCTACCTGAAGATTGATGTTAACATGGATAAAGCCATGGAAGCCCGCAAGGCCATCAATGAGATGTCTCCGGTGAAAATCTCTTTCAATGATATGGTGATCAAGGCCTGCGCCCTGGCGCTGCGTCAGCATCCGGATGTTAACAGCAGCTGGATGGGTGACTTTATCCGTCACAACCACCACGTGCATATCGGTTCTGCCGTAGCTATCGAAGATGGTCTGATTGTACCTGTGATCCGTTTTGCAGACCAGAAATCACTGAGCCAGATCGCTGGTGAAGCCAAAGGCCTGTACGACAAAGCAAAAAACAAAAAACTGCAACCACAGGATTTCAGCGGTAATACCTTTACCGTTTCCAACCTGGGTATGCTGGGTATCGATGAGTTCACCGCTATCATCAATCCGCCGGATTCTGCTATCCTGGCTGTAGGTGGTATCAAAGAAACTGCCATCGTAGAAAAAGGCCAGGTGAAAATCGCCAATATCATGAAGCTGACTATGAGCTGCGACCACAGAAGCGTGGATGGAGCCGTAGGCGCCCGCTTCCTGGCGACACTGAAAACTTACCTGGAAAATCCAGTGACCATGCTGGTGTAAGTATTCACTACGAATTATCATCTGATTATATAAAGACCGAAGCCAATAGCTTCGGTCTTTGTTTTTGCGGAAGGTGTGTCATTAAATGTAGCCGGCTTAATGGTGTACCAGGGTGGAACCAACGCTACAACTATACAGGAGTATTATTAAATGCCGCTAGCGTAATAGTGACCTCAACGTTCGTGCGACTCCTAATATGAGTATCATTAGATATCACTACCGGCAATGGCGCTGAGCATGACCATCTTGTAGATGGCTGCTCCTTTTCACTTTCAGCCATCTCCTCTCCTCCCATTTTTACGATTTTGTTTCATTACCTTTTGAAAGTTCAAAAACTTGGTGTATTTTTGGAAAAATAAATCAGCATTTACATGAATTTAGTGGACGCAAAAGCGCAGTTTATTCAAACCTGGGGATCTTTAGGAGCGCAATGGGGCATTAACCGTACCATGGCTCAGATCCACGCGTTGCTGCTGGTGATGCCTGATCCGCTGAGTGCCGATGATATTATGGCTGAGCTGAACATCTCCCGTGGCAATACCAATATGAACGTGCGGGAGCTGATCAACTGGGGACTGGTAGAAAGAGTACTGATCCCCGGCGAAAGGAAAGAATTTTTTGTAGCAGAAAAAGACATCTGGAAAGTAGCCACTTATATCGCCAGAGAGCGCAAGAAGCGTGAGCTGGACCCCATCATGAAGGTGTTAATGCAACTCCAGCAGGCCGAAGGAGATCCAAAAGACCGGGAACTGAAGGCTTTCAAGGAATCTATCTCCAACATCAACAAGTTTGCCCAACAAACTGACAAAACTATCAGTGCCTTTATTAAGTCAGAAGAAAACTGGTTTTATAGCAGTCTGCTCAAGCTGATCAAGTAAGCCTAAAATTTTTTGTCATGATCTTTCAATATTTTCTGAAAATTCTGAATACTAAAAACAAAAACAATGAAACATAAACGCATCATTATAGCGGGTGGCAGCGGTTTTATTGGCCGAAGTCTGGCAGAATACTTTGGTACTGACAACGATATAGTCATACTGACCCGTAATCCGCCAGCGACAGCTGTTACCGCAGTGAAAGATGGAGAGATCACCCATACACGGGGCAGCATACAATACCTGGCCTGGGATGGCCGTACCAGGGGCGACTGGGCTGCTGCTCTGGAAGGCGCTGATTTACTGATCAACCTGACCGGTAAAAGTGTGAATTGCCGTTACAATTCCCATAACAAACAGGAAATCTTTGATAGCCGTACACATGCCACCACTATACTCGGAGAGGTTCTCCGAACGCTGACACAGCCGCCAAAACTCTGGATCAATGCTGCCAGCGCTACCATATACCGCCATGCCGAAGACCGCCCTATGGATGAGTATAACGGAGAGATCGAAAATGATTTTTCTGTGCAGGTATGCAAACAATGGGAAGCCGCTTTTGATGCAATAACGTTGCCGCATACACGTAAAGTAATTCTTCGTATAGGCGTTACCTTAGGATGGCAGCCGGGCGGTGTCATGCAACCTTATCTCAATCTGGTGAAATTCGGTCTGGGCGGGCATCAGGGCAATGGCCGGCAGATGTTTACCTGGGTGCATATTGTGGATGTATGCCGTATGATTGACTGGTTGTACCAACATGATCAGGCCAGTGGTGTTTACAATTGTACGGCACCTAATCCTGTTCCCAACAAAACCTTTATGCGGTTGCTCCGGAAAAGTGCCGGCCGCCTCTTCGGGTTACCGGCGCCAGCTCCATTGCTGGCCATTGGTGCGGCCCTTATAGGCACGGAAACAGAGCTGCTGCTCAAAAGCAGGTGGGTATTGCCTGCAAAAGCCCTGCGGGAAGGGTTTTCCTTCCAATACCCGACACTGGAGAAGGCTTTCCCCGACATCCTGGCCCATATGCCCCGAAGCGCTTATCACTTGTTCTGAAATTCGTATCTTAGTTAAATGGAAACCATCAACGATAAGAAACTCACTGTGGTACTGGGAGCCTCGCCCAATCCGGAACGATATAGCAATATGGCTGTTAACAGGCTGACCGACAAAGGCCATCCGGTAGTAGCGATCGGTAAAAAGTCTGCTGTCATTGGTGATATTCCCATTGTTACAGACCATCCACCGCTGGAACATGTTGATACCGTAACGATGTACCTCAACCCCGGTTTACAGAAAGAATACTATGATTATATCCTGCAGTTGCGGCCGCGACGGATTATTTTTAATCCCGGCGCCGAAAACGAGGAACTGGAAGAACTGGCCCGAAAAAACAATATACAACCGCTGGAAGCCTGTACCCTCGTGCTGTTGAGCACCGGACAGTTTTAATGCGCTTTCGGTTTTTCTTCCTGAAAAATTTTTATTCATAGCTGTTAGCCAAAAAACTAACAGCTTTTTCGTATATTCGATAATTATATATTAGCCGTGTAACCCCAATGGAAAAGATTCCATCTTGTTGACCCAAATAGCTTGGCACTACTTCTTTTGGCTGGCAATATTCATATCTGAAACATTTGCATGTTCACCCTTTAATATATATTTTATGCAATGGAGAAGATTTAATGGAGAGGCAATCCACCTTCCTATAAAGGAAGAAGTGCGGGATGCCATTATCCGGGAGACTGCCCGGGGATTTCGCCTGAAAGTGTGCATTGGCACCGATTCTCAGGTAAAAGGACTGGATACTGAGTTTGCCACTGTGATTGTTTTCCTCCGGGAAGGTCATGGCGGATTTATGTTTATCCACAATGAAAGAACCAAGGACTGCTATTCCATCAAGGAACGTATGCTGGTGGAAGTGGCCAAAAGTATTGAAATCGCCTATGAACTGTGCGACCTGTTTACCGAATATGATGTAGATATGGAAGTACATGCCGATATCAATACCAATCCTCAGTTCAAAAGTAACCTGGCCCTGCGTGAAGCCATGGGTTATATTCTTGGTATGGGCTTCGCTTTTAAAGCCAAGCCTGAAGCCTTCGCCAGCAGCAGCTGTGCTAACAAAATAGTGAACTAGTAAGGCCCACGCACCTGTTAATGATATTGTACCTCTCTCAGATTTTTGATGTGTTCCGCACGTCAGGTGATTTCCTCCCCCTTACCTAACCGTTTCCCTGCTACCAACAGCCGTTTACTGCACTCGTTTGACAGCTATCTCCTTTCAGAGACAGCCGATTCTATGCGTACATAAAAAAGCCTAACGTTTTCGTATAAACGTCAGGCTTCTCCAATCTGCTTTTGACAGGTCAGGCAATAGCCCTGAACTGAGCATTCATTTCTTCAATATATCCCAGGATGGCGTCGCGCCCTGTTTTTTTAACGGTAGATGTCACGAAGTGAGGTGGCAGAAACTCCCAGGTTTCCCGCATTTTCTGGAGGAATGTTTTTACGTTGCGGCTTACTTCCGCCTGTGTGCTTTTATCGGCTTTTGTGAATACAATACTGAAAGGAATATTCCATTCTCCCAGTTGATTGACAAAGTCGATATCCAGCTTCTGCGGGCTGTGACGGCTGTCTATCAGCACAAAAACATTTACCAGGTTGGACCGTTTCTGCAGATAGTTTTCGATCATCTTCTCCCATTGTTTGCGTTGGGACATACTTCTTTTGGCAAAACCGTATCCGGGCAAATCCACCAGATACCATTCTTTATTGATGAGGAAGTGGTTGATCAACACTGTTTTTCCGGGTGTGCCGGAAGTTTTGGCCAGCTTTTCATTGTTGGCCAGCACATTGATCAGTGAAGACTTTCCCACGTTGGAACGGCCGATAAAAGCGTATTCTGCCATGTTGGGAGTGGGGCATTGCTCCCAATCGGGGCTACTGATAAGATATTCTGCTGACTTAATAACCATATGATATACTTTGTTCCATTAAAAATCCCGCTTCTTCCGTATTTGCATTCCTTCAGATGACTTAACTTTGCGGCCATGTCGCCAGAAACAAATGTTCAGAAGATCGTTCCCTTTGAAGGATCAAAATTAAGCAAGAAGGAGCAGATAGCCTCCATGTTCGATGATATTGCTTACCGTTATGACTTTCTTAACCATTTTATGTCGCTCGGTATAGACATCATCTGGCGTAAAAAAGCACTTTCCTATTTAAAGAGCCTGCAACCGAAAAAGATGCTGGACGTGGCCACCGGTACCGGTGATTTTGCTGTCATGGCCGAGAAAAAGCTGCACCCCGAAAGCATTACCGGCATCGATATCTCCGAAGGTATGCTGGCCCATGGACGGGAAAAAATAAAAAAACTGGGACTGGACAATAAAATCACCCTGCAGTTGGGCGATAGTGAAACAATAAGTTTCCCGGACCAGACGTTTGATGCCATAACGGTAGCCTTCGGTGTACGTAATTTCGAAAACCTGGAAAAAGGGTTGTCTGAAATGCGCCGGGTACTGAAACCAGGTGGAAAACTTGTGATCCTCGAATTTTCGAACCCTACAGTTTTTCCTATTAAACAATTATATAATTCGTACTTTCGTCTTATCGTACCTCTGATCGGGAAATTTGTGGCCAAAAGCAAAGCGGCCTACAGTTATCTGCCAGAATCCGTGAAAGCGTTCCCGCAGGGCGAAGAAATGCGAACCATATTACATAACACAGGATTCCAGGCCGTTACATGCAAAACGCTCACATTCGGCATATGTTCTATCTACTGCGCTACGCGCTGATATCCCTGTTGATCCTGTTTGTGCTGCCGGCATCAGCACAAACCAACCTGAATATGATAGACCATGATGCAAAACCCTATTATTTCGGCATAACACTGGCCGCCAACCAGTCGTTTTTCAAGCTCGCCCATTCTCCTGCCTTTCTGGCAACAGACTCTATTATGGTGGCAGAGCCCCTGAAAACGATGGGGTTTAACCTGGGATTACTGGCCAATGCCCGCCTGTCGGAGCATTTTGACCTCCGGTTTAATCCACAGCTGCTTTTTGCGTCCAAGAACCTGTATTACCGGGATACCTATCCCAAACCTACAGACAGCGATAAAAAGATCGAATCTATCCTGCTGAGCTTTCCGTTGCAACTTAAATTCAAGTCGGACCGCATCGGTAATATGCGTGTATACGTGATCGGCGGCCTGAAATACGATTATGACCTGGCCTCCAATGCACGCGCCCGCCGCGCAGAAAACCTGATCAAAATCCAAAAGAGCGATTATGGTTATGAGGCCGGCGCCGGCTTCGAATTTTACTTCGAAAGCTTCATCTTCTCCCCTGAATTTAAAATCAGTAACGGCTTTGGCAACGTGTTGGTAAAAGATCCCAACCTGCGCTATGCTAATGTCATTGAAAAGCTGCAGTCCCGTATGATCGTATTCTCCATACATCTGGAAGGATAAGTGATATCAATGTCAGAAAATCTTTACCGCTTTGCGTGAACCCGCACTTGAGCTATCTTTGTAACCATGCAAAACTATCTCATCAGGAACATAGCTGTAGTCAACGAAGGCAAGACTACAGTACAGGATGTATGGATCAAAGACAGCCGTATAGAAAAGACGGGGCCCAATCTCACTGTCAGCGGCAACTACCAGGAAATCAACGGAGAAGGTAAATACCTGTTGCCCGGCGTGATAGATGATCAGGTACACTTCCGCGAACCGGGACTGACCGAAAAGGCTACTATCTATACAGAAGCACGCGCTGCCGTTGCCGGCGGTACTACCACCTTCATGGAAATGCCCAACACCAAACCCGCTGCCCTCACCCAGGAGTTACTGGAAGATAAGTATGCCATCGGCCAGCAACATTCCCTGGCTAATTACTCCTTTTTTATGGGCGTGTCTAACGACAATGTGGAAGAGGTGCTGAAAACCAATGAGAAAAAAGACCGTGTATGCGGTGTGAAAGTATTCATGGGTTCTTCTACCGGTAACATGCTGGTGGACAATTATCTCACCCTGGAGAAAATCTTTTCCGGCACAGAACTGCTGATTGCCACACACTGTGAAGATGAGAAGATCATCCGCAGCAATATGGAGGCTTTCCAGCAGGAAAAAGGCGATCGCCTTACTGCCGCTGACCATCCGCTGATCCGCAGCGTGGAAGCCTGCTTCGAATCATCCTGGACAGCTGTGCAGTTTGCAAAAAAACATGATGCACGTCTGCATATCCTCCACATATCTACTGCCAAGGAACTGCAACTGTTTACCAACATGATGCCGCTGGAACAAAAACGTATTACTGCGGAAGTATGTGTACATCACCTGCACTTTACAGCCGATGATTATAAACTGTACAGCAACCTGATCAAATGCAACCCGGCCATCAAAGCACCGGAGCATAAAGCTGCCCTCTGGCAGGGCCTCCTGGACGACCGGCTGGATATTATCGCCACCGACCACGCTCCTCATACCTGGGCAGAAAAACAACAGCCTTATCTCCAGGCACCATCAGGTGTTCCGCTGGTACAACACAGTCTGCTGCTGATGCTCGAGTACGTAAAAAAGGGTACTATCAGCATCGAAAAAGTAGTGGAAAAAATGAGCCATGCACCGGCCATCTGCTTCCGGATAAAAGACAGAGGCTTCATCAGAGAAGGCTATTACGCCGACTGTGTGATCGTGGACATGAACGATAAAACGCCTGTAGCCAAAGAAAATATCTACTATAAATGCGGATGGAGCCCGTTTGAAAACCATGTCTTCCCGGCAGCCATCACCCACACGTTTGTAAGCGGGCACCTGGCCTATGCAAATGGTCAGTTTGATGAGTCTGTAAAAGGACAGCGGCTCCGTTTTGAACGGTAGTAATCAGGAGATTTGATTATTTTAGAATTACTTTATTTGGATATTTATTTCCTGAAGCCTGTGTTTCACTGAAATAAATATCCAAATATTTAAGTAATCAAGTGGGAAAATCCATGTGGAAAATCCTGATCCCAGCATCTTCCCTATATATTCACCAAAAAGATGTCGCATGCAGCTGGACAAAACATCCTATTATGACCTGTCAATCTTCAACAGGGACGAAGAATACTCCTTATTTCACCGGCTCGATTTTACTACCACTGCAGGCGGAAGAGACTATTTGCGCCAGCTTTTCAGCTCACCCTTACAGGACATCACCGCCATCCAGAACCGGCAAAAAGCCCTGCAATATATTCTGGACCTGGAAAACAACTGGCCATCCACTATTTCCAACGGTACCATTGTAGTGGTGGACAACTACCTGGAAGCCCAGATTGAGCCCATCTCCAACACGGAAGGACTACCATTACGGCTCCAGGCCATCATCAATAAAACCCTGTACGCGCCGGATTTCGGGTATATCAAGTTTTCCTTTACCCAGCTGGTGAACCTGCTCCGCGGATTCCGCACCTTTGTGGATGTATTTAATTCAGATCAGACGCCGAAAGTATTAAAGGTATTACTGGACAGGGCACAGCAACTGCTACATAAAAAGGATTTCAGCGATATCCTGGAAACAGAGGCTGCGGGGAACCTGAATTATGTGGAAATTCTCCGGTATGACAATTATATCAGGAAGAGACATAAAAAAGTAGTAGAGGAACTGGTGACCCTTTATCATCAGCTGGACGCCTTTTATGCTATGGCCAAAGCCATCAAACATTATAAGCTCGGGTTTCCTGCTTTCACCAACAATCCGCGACCGGCTATCAAAGCCAGGCAGCTGTATCATATTATCCTGCAGGAACCGGTAGCCTATGATATCACCCTGGATGAACAAAATCACTTTTTGTTTCTCACCGGCGCCAACATGGCCGGCAAAACCACTTTCATCCGGGCAGTAGGTATTGCCGTATTCATGGCTCATATAGGCATGGGCGTACCTGCCAAAGAAATGGAACTCAGCTTTTTCCATGGCATCTTCAGTAATATACAAGTACAGGACAATATCTTCAAAGGAGAGAGTTATTTCTACAGCGAAGTACAACGTATCAAAAATACCATCCTGCAAATTAACAACGGTAAAAACTGGCTGGTACTGATTGATGAGATGTTTAAAGGGACCAATGTGGAAGACGCGAAAAACTGTTCCCTGGCCGTTATCCGGGGACTGCTGCGCAGTTCCAACTGTCTGTTTATCTTATCCACTCACCTGTATGAGATTGCGGATGAACTGCAACAGGAACAAAGGATATTGTTTAAATATTTTGAATCAGAAGTGATTGATGATAACCTGCACTTTACCTATCTTTTGAAAGATGGTATTGCCAAAGAAAAAATCGGTTATCTGATCCTGAAGCGGGAGAAAGTACTCGACCTGTTGAATCAGATTAATTAATTAAGGGCCCAGGACTGAAGTCCTGGGCTAAAAGTCCTGGGCTAATGATATGTTTTGAGGGAAATAGAATTAGCAATCTTTGAGGGCATCTCTATCATCATATTTTTCCAGGGAGTATAAGGTAATATCTTCCAAAATTGCTGGCTCATCCAGTGCTTAAATTTTGTTTTGGGCACAAACCAATCAAGCCCTTCAGCCAGCTCCTGGCAACGTTTTACAAAGCCCTGCATCGCTGTTTCATAGTTAGCAAAGGCTTGCTGATAGTTACCGTTGTTTGCCCTCAGCTCTCCTGCCAGGATATAAGCGCCGATAAAAGCCATAGAAGTACCCATTCCCGACATTGGAGAGGCGCAGTGAGCTGCATCGCCAATGAGCGCAACACGGCCTCGTGACCAGTTATCCATTTTAATCTGGCTGATGGAATCAAAATAAAAATCAGAAGATGTATCCATCAATTCTAACAGACGTGGTACCTGCCATTCTTCTCCGGAAAAGTTTTTTCTGATGATCTGCTTTTGCTGATCGATATCTCTGTAATCGTAATGAAAACGGTCAGCGCAGAAATAGAATGAAGCTTTTGCTTCCGTACCTTGTTTGGACCCGAAAACACCCACCCGTTTGCCCAGTGTGCCGTAATACAATCCGTCCATACCCAGGTTCATGAAGTTGGGTATAGTAAAGATGGCGATATATACTCCCATATGGGATGAAAAACTGTTTTCTTCTCCAAAAGCAATAGACCTTACCTGAGAATGCAGACCGTCGGCGCCGAATACAAAATCATAGCGGGCGGGTTTACTGTTTTTGAAAGTGACATTCACACCTTCCTCATCCTGTATAAGCGCGGTGATGGTGTCGTTGAAGATATAATTTACCTGATGACGGGTTGTTTCGTACATTATCTTTACCAGGTCGCCCCGCATGATTTCCAGTTCACCACTGGTAAATCCATCCGGGAAACGGGCTACCTTCTTATTGTTCTTATCTACCAGCGTGATTTTCCCGGACCTGGTTTCATATTTAAGCAGTTCTTCCCAAATACCCATTTCCTTCAATATGGGCATCACTGCGCCCCGAAAGTCTACAGCATGACCACCAGGCCGGATAGTAGGAGAACGTTCAACAATAGTAACATCATATCCATATTTAGTAAGCCAGTAGGCCAGTGCCGGGCCCGCAATACTGGCACCGGAGATCAGAACGGTGTTAGTTTTCATGTTGTAAAATTATTCTGAGGTACCACGCCGGACAATCTGCCCTAGGTTAATCAACCCAAAAGCTCGGTGAAAGACCTTTTCCGGGCGGTAGAAAACCGTTATACTTTGGCCGCTTTGTATGAACACATTATATTAGTAGCTGTTAACCCAAAACCATATGATTGTTAAAACCTTCGGCAGCGCCATCTATGGCGTCAATGCCATCACTATCACCATAGAGGTGAACGTATCTTCACAAGGAAACAGATTTTACATGGTAGGACTGCCAGACAGTGCAGTAAAGGAGAGTGAGCGGCGTATTGAGTCGGCCATTAGTCACCTGGGCTTTAAGATGCCCAGGACAAGAACGGTGGTGAATATGGCCCCTGCCGATATCCGTAAGGCCGGTGCAGCCTATGATCTGCCGATTGCAGTAGGCATACTGGGGGCTTCAGGTAAGATACCTGCCGGATCTTTTGCCCGTTATCTGCTGATGGGAGAGTTATCGCTGGATGGCACAGTGCTGCCTATCAGAGGAGCGTTATCTATGGCCATACAAGCGCAGCAGGAGGGTTTCAGCGGCTTTGTGCTGCCGGCCGTCAATGCCCGGGAAGCAGCCATGGTGGAGCACCTTGAAGTGTATGGTGTATCTCATCTTTCGGAGGTACTGCAGTTTTTCCGGCAACCAGACAGTCTTACACCGGTGCATGTTTCCGCGCAGGAGCATTTTAGTGTAGGGCAATCTCTTTTTGATGTGGATTTCAGCGATGTAAAAGGGCAGCATAATATCAAGCGGGCGCTGGAAATAGCTGCAGCCGGAGGACATAATGCGATCCTGATAGGTCCGCCGGGAGCGGGCAAAACCATGCTTGCACAGCGGCTGGCCACGATCTTGCCGCCGCTCACCCTGCAGGAAGCGCTGGAGACCACCAAGATTCATTCTGTAGCCGGGAAACTGCCTGGTCATGCTTCGCTGATATCGAAGCGGCCGTTCCGGTCGCCGCACCATACCATCAGTGATACTGCGCTGGTGGGCGGCGGCAGTGTCCCGCAACCTGGCGAGATCTCGCTGGCACATCATGGTGTATTGTTTCTCGACGAGCTGCCTGAATTTAAGCGCAAAGTGCTGGAGGTGATGCGTCAGCCACTGGAAGAGCGGCGGGTGACCATCTCCCGCGCCCGTTCTGCCATTGACTTTCCCGCGGGTTTTATGTTGCTGGCTTCCATGAATCCCTGCCCTTGCGGTTATTTCAACCATCCGGAAAAAGAATGCAGTTGTTCACCAGGGATGGTGCAAAAATACCTCAACAGGGTATCAGGTCCGCTGCTGGACCGTATAGACCTACATGTAGAGGTGACGCCGGTGTCTTTCAGCGCCCTGACAGAAAACAGGGAAGAAGAAAAAAGTACGTATATCCGTGAGCGTGTGATAGCAGCGCGGACGCTACAGGCGCGGCGTTATGCAGCCTATCCCGGTATTTTCTGCAATGCACAGGTCAACAGCCAGCAGCTGAGAGCACACTGCACCATCAACGACAACTGCAACCAGCTGCTGAAGGATGCCATCCGCCGATTAAAGCTGTCGGCCAGGGCCTATGACCGCATATTAAAAGTAAGCCGTACCATCGCCGACCTCGCCCGCAGTGAAAGCGTGGAAGTACCGCATATGGCGGAAGCTATTCAATACAGAAGCCTGGACCGGGAAGGATGGGGCAACTGAAAAAAATTACGAATTATGGGTTATGAGTTAAACAACTTCTTCTTTCTGGTATTCTTCGCTTAGTTTTTTCTGTATTTCGGGTGGGACAGGTGCATATTCCGCGAAGGAAGAATGAACCTTGGCCTTTCCCTGGGTAACGTTGCGCAGGGCGGCAAACAGCTTGTCCAGCTCAGCCTGTGGCGTACGGGCTTTGATGACCTGATAGCCATTCAGTGTATCCATTCCCGTTATTACGCTTCTGCGGCTTTGCAGTTCACTCATAATATCGCCCATCATGGCATCGGGAGCGGTGGCTTCGATGTCGAACACGGGTTCGAGCAGCTGAGGCGCAGCCTGGTGGAAGGCTTCTCTGAAGGCCATCATACCGGCGATCTTAAAAGAGATATCGTTACTGTCTACCGGGTGCATTTTTCCATCATAGACACTTACCCTTATATCACGCACATAGGAGCCGGTAAGTGGTCCTTCCTGCATTTTCTCCATCACTCCTTTAAGGATGGAAGGCAGGAAGCGGTTATCTATTGCGCCGCCTACGATACAGTTGTTGAACACCAGTTTACCGCCCCACTGTAGTGGCACTTCTTCAGTTTCTCTGACGGGATATTCCTTCAGCGGGGGCATTCCTTCATACCAGGGTTCTATTTTCATATACACTTCCCCAAACTGGCCGGCGCCGCCGGACTGCTTTTTATGGCGATAAGATGCCAGTGCCGGCTTACGGATTGTTTCGCGATAGGGTATTTTGGCGGGCAGGTAGGCTACCTGCATTTTGTAGATATTTTCCAGTCGCCATTTGGTGACCAGCAGGTGCAAATCTCCCTGACCGTGCAGGATCACCTGTTTCAGTTCCCGGTTGAATTCCACCAGCAGGGTGGGATCTTCCATGTGGATTTCGGCGAGTACTTCGCTCATTTTTTCATCGTCGCTTTTGTTTTTGGCTTCGATGGCCACGCGTACTTTAGGAGTGGGGAACTGTATAGGGTCTATTTGTGCGGCCAGGTTTTTCTCAGAGAGGGTGTGGTTGGTGTAGGTATTTTTCAGTTTGAGGGTGCAGCCAATGTCGCCGGCTTTGAGGGAATCAACGTTGTTGCGGTTTTTTCCGTCGGCGATAAACAGCTGGCTGATACGCTCGGTGGTGTTAGCCTCTTCATTGACGAGCTCCATCCCTGGTTTTATTTCCCCGGAGACCACTTTAAAGAAGGAGAGGCGGCCGATATGGGGTTCCTGCAGGGTTTTGAAAATGAAGAGGCAGGGAGGACCGGCCGGGTCGCAGGGAATCTCTTTACCATCGATGGTGATTTCCGGCGGCATTTCGGACGCGGAGGGGGCTACATTGTCGATGAAGCCCATGAGGCGTCCGCTGCCCATATCATTTTTTGCAGAGAGGCAGAATACCGGGAAAATCTGATGTTTGAGCATGCCTATTTTGATACCCTGGCGCAGTTCGTCCTCGTCGAGGCTGCCCTTTTCAAAGTATTGTTCCATGAGGGTATCATCGTTTTCTGCTGCTTTTTCCACGAGAGCATTGTGCAAGGCTTCGGCCCTTTCCTTTTCGCTATCGGGGATAGGGAGTTTTTCGGGTTTGCCACCATCTTCCGGGAAGCGGTAAAGGGTCATTTTGAGCAGGTCGATAATGGCATTGAAGCCGTGTCCCTGATTGACGGGGTACTGCATGATAGTGACTGCATTACCGAGGATGCGGGTGGCGTCTTCAACTGTTTTATTGAAGTTGGCCTGTTCGGTATCGAGCTGGTTGACTGCCAGGATGGTAGGCTTTCGGTATTTGTCTACATAATCCCAGATCAGTTCTGTGCCTACTTCCACGCCATACTGAGCGTTAAGCAGGAGCACAGCAGTATCGCACACGCGGATGGCGGAGATCACTTCTCCTATAAAATCTTCCAGGCCAGGGGTATCAATGATGTTGATTTTGTAGTCTTTCCATTCGGTGTGCAGTGCAGTGGCATAGACAGAGTTGCCGCGCTCGTGTTCTATTTCGTGGTAGTCCGAGATAGTGTTTTTCTCTTCTACTGTTCCGCGCTTGTTGATAATACCGGCTTCAAACAACATTGTTTCGGAGAGGGTAGTTTTGCCGCTTTTGGGTGCGCCTAACAGTACGATGTTTTTGATATGTTTTTCATCATACGTCTTCATATGTGGAGATTTAATCAGGTAATCGATTATCACCTTTGCCTAACAAAGAACTACTATTAAGTTAACGATTTTTGGTCAAAAAATGACCTTAACATTACCCATAATATGTTACAACATGCAGTAACTTTGTGCTCCGAGAAAAATCGATATATGAAATTATTGTTGCATTATTTAAAGAGATATAAATGGCTCGTTGTATTGGCGATGGTACTGGCGAGTGTTAACCAGCTTTTTTCTTTGCTGGATCCGATGATTTTTGGTTGGATAATTGACCGGTTTGCTTCACATCCGCATAGTACCCTAAAAGGTGGCACTATATTCAGGCCGGAGGGGCAATATCTGACAGGCGTATTGTTGCTCGTTGGCGCTGCTATCGGGGTAGCGATGGTATCCAGGATTGCCAAGGCATTCCAGGATTATGCCGTAAACGTAATTGTGCAGAAATTTGGCGCACAGGTGTATACCGATGGGTTAAAACACTCTCTAAGACTGCCTTATCAGCAGTTTGAGGACCAGCGTAGCGGTGAAACACTGGCGATTCTGCAGAAGGTGCGGACAGACTGCGAAAAGTTCATCACTTCCTTTGTAAACGTATTGTTTGTTTCCATGATCGGAGTGGTGTTTGTGATGATATATGCAGCCACAGTACACTGGACACTGCCACTGGTATATCTGACAGGCTGCATATTGCTTACCATACTCATGAGTTTGCTCAGCCGGAAAATAAAGGTGATCCAGAAAACGATCGTGAAGGAAACCACAGCGCTGGCTGGTTCTACTACCGAATCGCTGCGGAATATAGAGTTAGTAAAGAGCCTTGGCCTTACGCAACAGGAGATCAGAAGGCTGAATTCCACCACTATCAAAATATTGATGCTGGAACTCAAGAAAGTACGCAGTATCCGCAGTATCAGCTTTGTACAGGGTACCTTTGTGAACCTGATGCGTCAGAGTATTCTGTTTCTGCTGTTGTTTTACATCTATCGTGATTATGTGAGCATTGGCCAGCTGATGACGCTGCAGCTGTATTCCTTCTTTATTTTCGGTCCTTTACAGGAGTTGGGAAATATTATCCTGAACTACAGGGAAGCACAGGTATCGCTGCTGAATTTCCAGAGCATTTTGAGCACGCCGGTAGAAGAGACACCGGCCCACCCAATAAAAATCAACCACATTGACGAGCTCACTTTCCGTCATGTAGGTTTCAAACATCTGACAGCGGCCACCAAGGCGCTGGACCAGGTGAACTTTGCAGTGAGTGTAGGCGAGACCGTAGCCTTCGTAGGTCCTTCCGGTTCCGGTAAAACCACGCTGGTAAAACTGTTGGTAGGTCTCTATAAACCTAATGAAGGTCATATCCTTTACAACGGTGTAGATGCCAATGAAGCAGACATGGAAGATCTGCGGCACCAGGTAGGCTTTGTAACGCAGGACACGCAGCTGTTTGCCGGCACTATCCGGGAAAATTTGTTGTTTGTGAATCCGGGAGCTTCTGATGCGGAGGTCATGGAAGCATTGAACAAAGCCTCCTGTTATTCTTTGCTGGCAAGGGCTGACAAAGGACTGGAGACTGTTATTGGCGAAGGAGGTATTAAAATCTCCGGAGGAGAAAAACAGCGGTTGTCTATAGCCAGAGCATTGCTGCGTAAGCCAAGGCTGATGGTATTTGATGAAGCTACTTCAGCGCTGGATTCCATCACAGAAGAGGAGATCACCAAAACAGTAAGACAGGTAACCGCCAGCAAACAGCATATTACAGTGATGATTGCGCACCGGTTGAGCACCATTATGCATGCCGACCGTATCTATGTACTGGAAAAAGGCCGTATTGTGGAAACGGGCAGACATGAGGAATTGCTGAAAGAGAAAGGTTTGTATTATGCCATGTGGCGCCAGCAGATAGGCGAACGCAAGCTGGAAACCGTCTAGTGAATTAAAAAACTTATTTTTGCACCGAATCAGTGTAAAAACTATGGAACACAAACGCCCAAATTATTTCGTCAGCCTGTTAACGATGAAATGTCCCAAATGCCGGAGAGGAGATATGTATAAAGACAAAAATCCTTTTCATGTCAAGTTTTCGAAGATCTTCAACATGTACGACAATTGTCCGGTATGTGATCAGAAGTTTGAACTGGAAACGGGATTCTGGTTTGGGACGGGTTATGTGAGTTATGCACTTTCCGTGGCATTCAGTGTATTCAATCTTATCTGGTTTGCCGTTTTTTTTGGTATCAGCTGGAGAGACAATAGTATATTTATATGGTTGGGTATAAACGGAGTTTTGCTGGTATTGATACAGCCATGGCTGATGCGCATTTCAAGGGTTATTTACCTGTATTTCTTTGTTTATTATGATGAGGATACAGCGTCCCTGCCAGCACAGGCACATCATCATCCGGAGAAAAACTAAAATAAAATATTGTTGAAAATAGTATGGGGCTGTAAAAACAGCCCCTTTCTTTTTCAACCAAAATCTGAACCAATGGTGGTCAGAAAAATTTTACTCTGCAAAACCAAATAATAAATAAAGAGGGAAAACTGCTTAGCCATTCGGGCAGGACAATCAATCACACTATCTAAAAGCAGGACGAAGCTACGAATTCCACTAAAATTCCGAACACAAAATTATATAAATGGCAAATCTTTAACCATGAGCTGAAAAAAAACATAGGTGAAATTAATCTTGTAAAGAGAATATTTGTAACTTCAGGATAAGCGGCGGTAACCAGTTTTTTGTGATGAAATTTTGTTAACACAGCTGCTTCAATTCACTCAAAAAACCATATCCAATTCTCCACCAGCCTTCATCTTATATACTTGTTGTTTATTAACAAATAAACCAGCAACTATATGTCTTTTAAAGCAACCATGCTGCTGGAAGGGGAAGAAATGAATGTACTGGAATGTCATTTTACCTTTTCACAGCCTACAGACCATAGCGGCAAGCCCTCCCACAAGCCTCGCGGGGGAACCGTTATTATTATTATCGAGTCTAACGGGAGCACCCGGCTTTTTGACTGGATGATTTCCAATACCAGCACTAAAAGCGGTGTGATTACTTTTTTACGGCGTGATGCCTTGTCGCGGATGAAAGAATTACGGTTCTCCGATGCGTATTGCGTCAGGTACACCGAATATTTTAATGCCAGCGGAGCACATCCTATGCAGGTGAAGATGAAGCTTTCAGCCCGTGAGCTGTTGCTGAATCAGTCTGTATACCGGAATCCGTGGCCCTAAGCGATATTCGTATATACTTCACTGTTAACCCAATAAATTTTATTGTTTATGCCCTTAAATACATTAACCAGTATATCTGTTGACGGGAAAACTTTTTTCCACTTCCGGGAGCTGACCATCGATCAGCGTATAGACGGACATCATACGTTTGAATTATATATTAACCAGGAATGGCTGGTTGTTCAGTCAGATGATATTCCGGGCAGCGGGAAAGACCTCCTGGGCAAAGAGATCTGTATTCATATTGCCCCTGCCGATACTTTACCTCATCTAAAAGCCCTGCATTTCAAAGGGCTGATCACTGCAATCCATACCGGTAAAGAAGGTGATACTTCACAGGGTTTCTGTGTACTGAAAGGAACAGACCCGGGCATCGTACTCGACGGGGAGCCACAGCTGCAGGTATATGAAGTCCAGACACTGGCAGATATCGCCCGGCATTGTTTAAAACCACTGGCGCCTTATAGCCATTCTCTGATAGCTCCTGGTAACACGACATCCCATCCCTATCTGGTGCAGTACAAGGAAAGTAATTTTATTTTTCTGCAGCGGCTGGCGGCACGCTTCGGTGAATGGTTCTTCTATAATGGCCAGCAGATGGTTTTCGGCTCCTATGCTCCGGCAAAAATCACCTTGCAGCATCCTGCCGAACTAGTGAACTTTGATATCCGGCTGCAACTGGTTTCGAACAACCGCTGCTTCATCAGTTATGATTATCATCAGGGTAGCAGCATTAGTCATGATGTACCTGCCGCCCGCAATGCCGGCACCCATCCCCTCACGAGCATTACGCAACAAGCCAGCCGGCAAATTTATCAGCAGGGCGGTACAGAAAAACGGACATGCGTTATAACAGATTTATTAACACAGGCAAGGCTACACGAAAGACGACAACAATCAACCAGTGTACAGCTAACCGGCTGTAGTGAAAACCCCGGTATCCGTATCGGCGACATTATACAGGCAGCAGAGTCAATCCCCACGCAGGACCTGGAAGGAACCTTCACCGTCACACATCTTATCCATCACTGCCAGGGAGATGGCGCGTACTATAACCAGTTCACCAGCACTCCCAGCGACAGCTGTATTCCCTCCGGTTATAATGGCATTCCCCCCTACTGCGAAGCACAGAGCGCCATTGTAACCGACAACCATGATCCGGAAGGAATGGGACGCATCCGCATCCGGCATCACTGGCAGCAGCAGGGCAGTTCACCCTGGATAAGGCTGATAACCCCGCATAGTGGCGCCGGCAAAGGTTTTTATTTTATACCCGAAAAAGGGGAAGAAGTATGGGTCGACTTTGAAGGAGGAGATCCGGAACTTCCGTTTGCCACCGGAACCGTCTATAACGGTAAAGCCAATACGAAATTCAGTGATCCCGACAACAATATCAAAATTATCAAAACGCGCAGCGGGCACACCATACAGATGGATGACAGCCAGGGAGCAGAACAGCTGCAGATACACGACCACAACGGTAATATTATTCAGTTGGATACCCATCATGGTAATATCACTATCACCTCTCCCGGGCATTTGCATCTTAAAGCGCGGCAGATCAGCATAGAAGCCAGCGAACAGCTCGATCTTCATGCAGGAGAAAACATCACCCAGGGAGCCGGAGAAAACTTTAGTCTTTATGCAGGTAACCATACAACCATATTATCTACCCACATCATACAACAGGCGCAGGAAAGTTTTACGCGCACCTCGCGCAGACTGGAAGAACAGGCAGAGAGTATCCTGCTCAATAGTATCAAGGAAGACCTGACACTGGTATCGTCGGGGACAATTGCTATTAACAGTGTGGAAAAAATAAAACTGTCCTGATATGACCGAACAATCTGTTACCCCCACAACCCCGGCCCGGCACCTGGTTTGCGAAGGCGCCCTCTGTAGCTGCGACAAAGCAGCAGCGCCCATACCGATTAAAGTCATTTCACATCAGCGATATTATATTCATGGCATCGGAACTTCGAGGCTGATAGTGACCAGTCATGAAAATGATCAGCGTGCCCTGAATTTCGGCAGTTGCCTGGCCACCAGCCCACCGCTACCCTGCACAGCGGCACTATTATGGCGTATTCCTGTCTCCCAGCAGCGTATACAGCTGGCCAATGGGGCCTATCCCCTGCCAGACAATGCAACCGCCACCTGTATTGCTAAAGGAGGGCAAATACATATACTGACACATGGACAGCTGCCCGGCGACAGCAGCCATCACAGCCAGTTTGAACCAGACAGCTTACCATCATCAGACAACACTACCACAATACCTCCGGTCCCGTCGTCTGATCTTCCGGAAACACGTTCCAACACCATTGTAAGCCTTTCCGGCCCGGATACGGTAACAACAGAAGGTTCCTGGGAAGTACAGTTTACCCAGCCACCCACACCGGAAGATATCAGCCTCCTGCATTGGGTGCTGGAAGATGAACAAGGCCATCAGGAAAATACGTTGCATGGAAACATCCGTTTCACATACCGCTTCCAGATACATGGTCAGTTTACCCTGCGAGTGTTTGGTGGAGCAACATCTGAAACCATGTTATCCCAAACGATTGAAGTAGTACCATCCGGCCTTAGCAGCACACATACGCTTTGCAGACCAGGAGAAACTGTCACCTTCACCCTCCATACCAACCCAACAGACCATCCCATAAACTGGATACAAACCGATGAAAAAAGCAACAGTAGCCCCCTTGCAACAACATCCACGAACAGTATTCAACAGACCTTTGTACAGCCCGGCAGCTATGTAATACAGGCCATCACTCCGCAACAAACCTGGCAGCAGTCTATTACGGTCTGCTACAACCGGATTCAATCCATCCATACAGATCAGCCTACCATCACCGGTTCCACTATCATTTTTCATATTCAGCAGATGGTATTTCCGGAGATGAACCTTCCTGAGAAAAATAAATTGCACTGGAAACTGGAAGGTCCGGAAAACATCCACTGTCAAGGCTTACAGGACTTCCGTCATCATTTTACATTAAGTGGGAATTATATACTGTATGCCTATCTGTACGATATACACCAGGAAGCAAAACTGCAGTTCACCGTAAAAACAGCGATGGTACATAGCGGTAAGTGGATTGATGCTGACGGACAGGTGATCCGTCAGGCTGGGTACGACCAGGAAATCGGCCTTTATTTTGAACATACCGGACTGGAAACACAAAGGGTACAGCTGGAAATATATGCCAGACAAACTTTACGAACGATCCTCGTTTTAGCAGAGACCTTACAGCTGCCTGCCAGTAAAAAAGTATATTACCAACTAGACACCCATAAAAGCCTCCAACAAAAAATTCCTCAAACATGGAACGGCCGGGAAGCCTATCTCTACTTTCAGATCAAAACAACCGCCTTTCCTCTTTTACATAGTGACCGTACCTTTCCTGGTAACTATACAGAACATCTGTTGATCACCGAAAAACAACAGATCGTGAAAGCCTATTTCACCGATATGCAAGAGCAACGCACCTATTTTGTTACTGATCATCATCGGGAAATAGCTTTAAAAATATATGCCATCAATCTTAACAATACTGTCCTCGACATCACCTTATTACGCCTGCAGAGCCCCCACCACCTGCAACGTCCTCTTACACTATACCCTATTACAGCATTGCAGCCACAGCTCACTCAGCATACCGTTTTACACCGCTGTCAATGTACTGTAGATAAAAAAGGAACTGTCTTCCTGAAAGTACCACTCAACACCCTTCAGCACTACTCGCTGATCTATGCATTGATAAAATTGCCGGGATTTAATGCTGTATACACCCCGAAAATTTTAGTGTATCCCGCCGAATGCATAAAACTAAAAGATCCCCTAAAAGCCAGTGCCAGCACAGTCATAGAACGGGTTTCCATACGTCGTCAGCAGTCTTGTGAATCTCTTGTTTGGGGCAGCAGGGTAAGCTGTGCCTTCAGGAAGAAAGTCATCAATATTGCCCAAAAACTTCAAGCCGATCCTAACCACCTGATGACCTGTATGGCCTTCGAAACTGGTGGATCCTTCCTCCCACATCTGCTCAGCGGATACCGGCCGGCGAATACGCCAGCACCTGAAGCCATTACGGATAAACAATTGGGGAAACATGCGGTAGGGTTAGTGCAGTTTACAGGAACGGGTATTGATCATCTAAACAGTCGATGGAAACTGGATGTTTCCAAAAGAAAACTCGTCCGGATGACTGCAGAAGAACAACTGAAGTACGTCTATTTCTACCTGCTGGAATTCAAAGGAAAATTAAATACACTGGAAGACTTTTATATGACCATCTTAAAACCAGAAGGAACAGGCAAAAGCGAGCAATATGTGGTATTTAGTGAAGCGCTAGATGAAAGAATGGGAAAACAATGGTATGAAAAAAATCAAGGACTTGACTTTAATAACGATACCATTATAACCAAAAAAGAAGTCAGCATTATTATTCACAAAAAATATACTGAAGGATTAAATTACAAAAACGAATGTTCAGTTAATTGCCCTCTACACCTTAATGAACAATCAACTCATCAATCTCAATGGCACCATCCGACAGACCACCTACAGCTGAGGGGATGGTATGATTGCTGGGCTCCGGAAAGAAGCAAGTATGGATATATCCCTGAAAGAAAAAGCGGAAAACACCAGGGACTGGATTTTTATGCTCCTATTGGATCCCCTATTTACGCCTGTGTTGATGGAGTTATTACGGAGTCCTATTATTCAGACTCTTATGGATATGTTGTTATACTTAATGGCGAATATGACAATGAAAGTTATTACTTTTTTTATGCTCACCTGAAAGACAAACCCCTTTATGAACCAGGAATTAATGTAAAAGCAGGCAGTATTATTGGCTACACCGGAAAAACCGGAAATGCTATTCATATGAGAACAGAACAGGAGCATTTACATTTTGAAATTCGTGTCAGTGACAAGGTAGGAAGAGGATTGGATCAAAGAATAGACCCGCTGCAATTGATAAAAGAACTTAATCAATACCCAATTATTAACCCTGATAAAAACAATCAATATGCAAAAAATACTTGAACAAATTTTCTCGAAAGTCATTTTGGGATTTTTCATTAATGGATGCAACCCAATATCTGGCTTTAATAATTTATCTATGTGGCAAGGACATTATGAACTCAGCACATCGAGAGATGAAATCATGAATGACATGCAAGTTGGTACCTTTTATGAGCTCAACATCAACAGTGATAGCTGCCTGTTTACTGCCAACGGCATACAGTATGCATTTAGCAACATGTGTTCTCTTTCAGAGAAAAATGATACGCTTACAGGTTACTATGCTTATGACACCCGTGGCTTCCAGCTCTATAAACAAATAAATACGCCCTTATTCAAAATCTTCAAAAAAGCTGATCAATATTATATTATTTCCAGTGCCATTCTGGAGGATACCAGCAAATCCTATGTATTAAAACGTACCCTATGAAGACAAAAAATTCAATAGCTTTATACCGAAATAAACCGTGTACCGTGAATAGAGCTATTATCCTCATATCTTTTTCCATACTATCCTTTGTAGCCTGTAATCCTGCTACTGAGGCCGGCAGCCAGCAGAGCAACAGTAAAGGTATTATGTCATCCAGGGTGGCCAAGCCGACAGCCTTCAAACTGAGTGGCGGGCATCCTGACAGCAGTAATGCTACCTTTGCTTTATCAGGCATTACCGTATCGTTTGTCAATACAACTGAAGCTCTTCAGACTATCAGCATTCAACAAAATGAGAAACGGCTGATCAATTATATCCGGGCTTTTGATACCACAGAGAAAGTGTTGCCTACGCCTTATCTCACGATCAATGGGAAAGACACTGTCATCACTTTCAATATCCGGCAAGATGCATTCCGCTTCAGGATAAAAGACAACAAAGCCACTTACACCAAAACACGGGACACTACCCGTGTTTAACCGATGATATAAAAAAGGCTGGCCATAAATATGGCCAGCCTGCTATGACTGAAATAATCCGGACAAAAGCCTATTTAAAATCAATAGGAATTGCCAGTTTAACACTAAAATTACGACCAACATTGAACACTCCCTGGCGACCTGTCAATTCATTAACAGGAGCATATTTCAGCCTGCTCAGGTGGTTCTGATATGCCACGTCTGTGAAGTTATTCACAGCAAAATGCAGCGAGAACAGTGTTTTATTATGTTTGTTGACAAACTCTGACCCTAGTCCGGCATTGAACAATGTATATCCTTTGGTGGATGTTTCTGTTTCGTAGGCATCAAAAACATTATTCTGCGCGAAATTCATATCCATCTGTACACCGATATAAGCGTTACGCAACGGTCCTCCTACTTTTTTGAATTTGCCTTTCAACTCAGACAACCATCTCGCAGCAGGGATATTAGGCAGATTTTTAGTAGAATCGGTAGCATTGGATGCAGTACCTCTCACGTAAGAGAATGTATTTTCGAAATGCAGCCAGTCTATCGGATGAGGATGGATGTCCAGCATCAGCTCACCACCATACAGGTTTGCATTTGCCTGCTGGTATTTAAAGGCGGCGAAGCCTTCAGCATTGTTCTCCACGGGAATGGAATCTGTCCCCGCAGCATTGAACAGTTTGCGGGAGAAAATAAAATTATTGATGTGACTGTAAAACAGGCTGGCGGTAAGGGATACGTGCTGTGTGTTAAAATCTACACCCGCGTCCACCTGTGTACTTACTTCCGGCTTCAGGTCCTGGTTTCCATATTCGTATTTAATAGTTCCTTCATGCACGCCATTGGCAGCCAGTTCGGCAATGTTAGGTGCACGGAAACCACGGGCAGCGTTTAACTTCAGCACCACACGGTCACTGGCTTCATAGCTGAGGCCCACACTTCCGGACACATTGGAAAAGTTACGGTTGAATTTCTCAAATTTGGTTTCACCGGTTGGTGCCGGTTTCCCGTTCGCATCCAGAAACAGTGCCTGGGAATGCAGGGAACGGGTATCAAAACGCAGACCACCACTCAAGGTGAGCTTCTTAAATGTTTTGCTGGTTACTGCAAAAGCACCGAAATCAAACAGGTCATATGATGGAATCAGGAATTCCTCTCCTTTGTTACCGTTGTTCTGTTGCATACCATTTACGCCTACACTGGTCTGCCAGCCGTTCATTTCAGGCAGATAGTATTTTGCAGCGTAATTGAATGTTTTCAGATTGAGCCAGAGTCCGGGGGTATTGGGATTGAGCACATCTCCGTATTCGCGGCGCTGGTTCCACTGATAACCCAGCGTAAGCCCGATACGACCTCCATTGTGTAGATACAGACTGTTGTCCCATACCAGCTTCTGGTGGTTGATCTGTTGTTTGGGCACCGTCATACTGTAGGACTTGTTGTCACTACCGGTGGTAGGTACTTCTTCCGCTGTACCGTTATTATTGATGGGTTTCAGGAATCTCCCTTCACTGTCACGTTCTCCTTCTACCAGGCCCAGGTGCTGATTAAAGGAAGTAAAGCTGAGGCGGGAGAAACCCCATTGTTTATTGATACCAATGTTGGCGCCATAGTTAGTGTTGTTAAAGCGGGAGTTAAATACGTAATCGTCGTATTTGTTTTTATAATCGTGGGCTTGTTTTTGTGTGATATAGGCGCCCCAGCTGAAACCGTTGTTATTACCGGCAATATCAGCGTGATAGGCCATCAGACCGTTATTAGTCTGATAGTTGGCTTCTACATTACCTTTTATTTTCCCCTGAGGCAAAGTAGCAGGAGGAACGATATTTACAACGCCAGCGAGCGCATCTGAGCCATATACGAGGGAAGACGGGCCTTTGAGCACTTCAATTTTGCTGACATTATAATCGTCGATTTCGATGCCATGCTCATCGCCCCATTGCTGTCCTTCCTGACGGATGCCATCACCCACCACGACTACACGGTTGTAACCCAGACCGCGAATAAATGGCTTGGAGATAGCCGGGCCAGTAGAAAGCTGGCTCACTCCTGGCACTTTAGCGATCGCATCGATGATATTGGTAGAGATATTATCATCCAGGTAATCCCGACGGATAATGCTGATGGGTGTAGGTGTTTTTTTCACAGAAGTAGCCAGGTTCACACCAGTAATCACTACTTCATTTTTTTCGATGAGTGTTTCAGACAGATCAAAATCTTTGGCCGTGTTTCCGCTGATGTTAACCGTTTCCGTATATGCGGCATAACCCATGGAATGCACTTCCACAATATATTTTCCTTTAGGCAGGTTTTTGATGGTATAATTTCCCTGGTTATCCGTGGCTGCGCCTACATGCAGATCCGGCAGATAGATGGTGGCACCGGGGATAGGCGTATGTGTGTTTTTGTCTGTCACTTTACCAGTGAGCACATTGGAAAAAGTACCCTCTTCTGGGTTTCCGGCATAGGCGGATGGTTGTATCAACAACAGGGCGCCCATTAATCCGAGTATAAATACACGCAAATAATGCATAATTGACGAATAAGAAATAAGAAAACAATAAATACCACTGGCTGGTTCATGACAACCAGGTAAACAGTGCAGTGTAAAAGAAGAAATCAGGCGATTCCGGATGGTGGCGCCCTGGGAGAAAGGTCCCGGTGAGTATCATAGCTGGTTTCCGGCAGGTCCTGCGGATGAAAGACCCAAATCACCAGCCATACCGGTGCTATAAAGGTTGTGGTATATTGTTCGTAAGGCTCTACCCCTATCTGCAGAAATTCACAGTGGCGGTGGTGCTCTGAAATCGTTATTCCGCCGGCCGGGCAACGCTCGTCTTTTGTATCGTGGTGACCGGCAAACGCGTGTATAAATTCCCGTGGGAGCGTATTAAATGTAAATACTCCCAGCAGGATGATAGCTAATACTCTTTGTATGTAGTTTTTATACACAGCAGCAAAGGTAATAAACTTTACTCATTTGCAACATTGCTGCATTTATTTTGCACTATTTAACTTTCAGCATTGGTCTCACCTGTTGAACAGAACCGTTTTGGAAACGGGCGTAATACACGCCGGTAGGCAGATACTCCGCATCAAAAGTAATGGTATAGGTCCCTGGAGAATGTATTTTATTGACAGGCACACTTACCAACCGGCCCATCGTATCGAAAATCTGGATCATGGTATTACCGTTCCCGGTAATATAGGTAATGGTGGTAGCGTTTGTAAATGGATTAGGGCTGTTGGTGATCAGGTGTTTATCATCATTAACAACATCGGGCAAACCGGTAATAACACCACAGGCCACACCACTGATTAATGGCAGGCGCTGGTAGTCTTTCTGCAGTATTTTGTTCAGATCGGTCTGATCTACACAGAACCACTGTTCCAGGATAGAGGCATATACGGAACGGAAGTCATACTGCATAGGCACGTTATCGGCTACCGTAGTATTATCAGGGATAGCGGGAGAATTACCCAGCACACCCTGCATCACATAATCCCCGAAGACGATCATGGGAGCTGCAGCGCCGTGGTCTGTACCCATACTGAAATTGGATTTGATACGGCGGCCGAATTCAGAGAAAGTCATGCCCACCACCCTGCGGGAGGCTTTCAAGCCTTTGAGGTCATCCATAAAGGCTTTAATAGCATCGGAGACACCTCCGAGAAGTTTGGCGTGGCCGCCCAGCGTAGTATCTCCGGATTCTGTCTGGCTGGCATGGGTATCAAAGCCACCAGTACTCACCATATACATGCGGGTTTTGAGGCCGCCAGCTACGAGGCGGGCTACTATCTTCAGCTGATCTGCCAGATAGTTGTTGGCCGGGTAAGCGCCCTGGGCGGTGATTTTGGCTGCAGCCGACTTGATCGCTTTCTCATAACTGTTAGTCTGTTTAGCGATCAGACGGATATATTCCAGTTCTTTTCCGGCTTTGGTATTCGGGACTGGGTCCATCACCCCGTCAATCAGATTATAAAAATCAGTAGCACTGGTAATGGCCATCCCCCTGCTGCCCTCTGCTCCCTGAAAAGCCGGAGAAACGATAGACCCTATCTGTATCGCCAGCGGATCGGGGTTGTCTGCATTAGGATAGCTGTCCAGCGCTCCCGGGTATTTTGTATCGAGATAACGGCCTCCCCAACCGGCAGACAATACCTCATTGGAATCTGAACCAGTGAGCCATATGTCTGTTGCCCTGAAGTGGGAAAAATTGGGAGAAGGATAACCTACACTCTGAATAAGACTGACTTTCCCATCATTATACAACTGCTGCAGTCCCTTCATCGCAGGATGCAGTCCTGATTTGACATAATTATCCAGGCGCAGTACTTTCCCTTCCGGAATAGCGATGTTGGTACGGGCAGCCTGGTATTTGCCATAAATATCCAGGGGGATGACCATGTTAAGACCATCATTACCACCAGTAAGCTGTATCATCACCAGCACATGATCGTTATCAGCAGCACTATTCAGCGCTGCCAGCATAGGGGAGTTTGCAAAAGCCTTTATAGAGAAGCCATTGATAATCGTTGGCAGTATCGTAGCAGGGGCTGTATATTTGAGGAAGTCTCTTCTTTTCATAGAAAGGTTTTTCAGGAATCAGGATAATTGGTATTCCGAAAGGTTCATGATGTATTTGTACAGCGCCTGCAGGTGATTCGTCACTTCTTTTGTGTTGGCCGCATCCCCGGGGTTGGATTTATAGTTGTTCCAGGCACTTGTCCAGTAAGCGTTAGTACTTTGTCCGGCCAGTAGGATCTTGTCTTTCAGGAAAGTCTTCACATTATCGGAAACGCCTACACGATAAAGGATATCCAGCGAATCATTGACCAATGCTACCGGATCACCGGGATTGGACAATTTATCAGCAAAAGCCAATGGATCTATTTTTACATTTTTATAACCGGTAGTGATCATGCCATCGCTCAACTGATTCCTTTTAGGCAGGGTGGCGGTATTGATCCACAACTCATGGAAGGCAGGCTCCTGATAGTAGGCCTCCCATCCGGCTACCAGTGGCGGATCGCCGAGGTTTTGCAGCATCAGTGCCATGATGTTGTGCAGGTCAGTCCAACGCGCATACTGCGTGGTGTAGTCTGATGGGAAGACGATACCAAACTCCCGGCACAAGCCAATACAAAAGTCCACCGGACTTTTTATCAGGCAGGCCATATTGAGCGGATCAAAGAAATGTTCGCTGGTAAACAGTGCATTGAGTGTTACTTTGATATCATATCCACTGCTGCGGAAGATCTCTGCCAGCGGCAGGATCACATTATCTTCTGTGGCCTGGTCTATATCGTAGTATACAAAGAAGCGGTACAGCTTACGACAGATAAATTTAGCCACTTCCGGTTGTGCGAAGATGATCGTCAACAGGTCGTCTACTTCAGTGGCGCCATCCGGGCCGGTTTTACCGGAGATGACTTTGTTGCCATAGAAGCCGGAGAATTGTTTATTGGTGATATCGTGCTGTGTAGTATTAAAAGTGCTGACGATGGCGCTGCGGTCTACCCGGAAGCCTGTCAGTACACGGGCTGTAGCTCTTACATCATCTTCCGTATAGTGGGAATCCGGGCCTTTACCAACGGTAAAAAGCTCGTGCAGTTCACGGGCGTAGTTCTCATCGGCAGCTCCTTTGGAATTGAGGTAACCGTTGAGATACACCAGCATAGCCGGATCCAGTGTTATGGCTTTGGTGAGGGCCTTAAAGTTGCCCAATGCATAATGCCGGAGGGTAAGGTTATATTGGTAGATAAAACGGCTATCATGGACCGTGCTCGTTTCCGTCACGAAGTGGTTATGCCAGAAGAGCACCATTTTTTCGTGTATACTTGCCTGTTGGCTTATCATCTGCCCTACCCACCAGGCTTTATAAGAAGCGATCCTTTGTCTTTCCAGCACATCATCGCCCATAGCAGCTCTCACCCAGGTAGCACCGGGAGCCACGCCTGTACTGTCTGCACCATAGTTGTTTACCGGCGGAAGAGGATCAGCCTGCGCAGTGAGAAGTGTATCCACCACCTGCTGCATACCCATTCCTTTGAGTGCTTTGATGTTTTCGGGAGAAGCACCGAAAGTGGTACGTTTGAGCAGATGTATCAGCTGTTGGGTACCCCAACTGCCTGTATAAGGAGTGAGCCCTGTAGCTGTACGGGCAACAGCGTTGCTGTTACGTGCAGCGCGGGAGGGCGATAAGGTTAGGAATTGTCTGCGATCCATAAAGCGATATGGTTGAGATAGGGAGATAGCCTATTATTCAGCCAAATTAGCAAAAAATTTAATTCATCTTGATTAAATTATATTAAAATAATAGGGGCAGGCATCAAAAAAGCCGCAGGAAATATCCTGCGGCCTTGAGCTATAATGTATTACGAAAATCAGTCGATGTTTTCAATAATTCCGGCAATACCTTGTCCGCCTCCTACGCAGGCGGTAACGATGCCGTATTTCTTCTTTAGACGTTTCATATCACCCAGTAATTGTACGGTGAGTTTGGCGCCGGTACATCCCAGCGGATGTCCCAGTGCGATAGCACCGCCGTTGATGTTTACGATATCAGGATTGATACCCAATTCGCGGATCACTGCAATAGACTGAGAGGCGAAAGCTTCGTTCAATTCAACGAGATCAATGTCCTGGAGTGTTTTACCGGCACGCTGCAATGCTTTGGGTATAGCCGCTACCGGGCCGATGCCCATAATACGGGGATGCACCCCCGCAGATACACAGGATACCAACCGGCCTATAGGCTTCAGTCCCAGCTCGTTCACCATTTTCTCACTCATCACAATCACAAAGGCAGCGCCGTCAGATGTCTGGGAGGAGTTACCAGCAGTAACGGAACCACCGGCGGCGAAAACAGGTTTTAATTTAGCCAGTGCGTCCATTGAGGTGTCGGCACGTGGTCCTTCATCGGTGTCTACTGTAAAGGAACGTTTTTGTTTTTTACCTTTTTCATCTACATATACCTCTTCCACTGAAATGGGGAGTATACCGGGTTTAAAATAACCTTCCTTAATAGCGCGTATAGCCTTCTGATGGGAATTAAAAGAGAACTCATCCTGGTCCTGGCGGCTCACTTTATATTCATTGGCCACTGCTTCAGCGGTGAGTCCCATGCCTATATAATAATCAGGGGTGGTGCTGGCCACAGTGTAGTTGGGCACAGTTTTCCAGCCTGCCACAGGCACCAGGCTCATACTTTCTGTACCACCTGCGATGATACAGTCGGCCATCCCTGTTTGTATTTTAGCGGTTGCAATAGCGATTGTTTCGAGGCCGGATGCGCAGTAACGGTTGACAGTCATACCCGGGACATCAATGCCCAATGCTCTGACAGAGATCATGCGGCCTATCTGCAGGCCTTGTTCTGCTTCAGGGACAGCATTACCAACGATCAGGTCGTCCACTCGTTTGGGATCCAGTTGCGGCACAGATTTCAGCAAACCGGTAATAACATCTACTGCCAGGTCATCAGGCCTGTAAAAACGAAATCCGCCCCTTTTAGCTTTTCCCACCGCAGTGCGGTATCCAGCTACTATGTACGCTTCTTGCATGAAAAAATAATTTTATAATGAGCTAACGGTTAGATTATCAAGATGATGGATTTTTATCCACATTTTACCATCTAACCAAATTTAATTAAATAAACTACATAAATATGCTGTAGAACAGTTAAATTTGTTGGCATCGATTTTTTGACTCTGTAGCTCAGTTGGTAGAGCAGCTGACTCTTAATCAGCGGGTCTAGGGTTCGAGTCCCTACAGGGTCACTTTTTATTTAATTCGCCCAATCTTAGTCTTACTAAGGTTGGGCGTTTTTCTTTACCGGACGCGGATTTCAGCGGAAAGCGGAATTAAACGGAATAAAGAGAAAGCAAAGTTTCGTATCCCCCATCATGTATCCCAAAATACTTTAACCTGTTAACCCTGGCCCCAGAGGATTAAATCAGGAAGGGCAAATGACTACAAGTCGATTCAGATTTCCCAAGTAGAAATAACTTCGATTTTCATTAATCAGATGCTCATGAAAAGTATACGACCGATGATAAAGGTGCGCTACAATTTATCTGCCTGCCAGATTTTATCAAACTGTTATTGCCTTTTTTAGTGACAGGATAACCCTATCGCCTACACGTCACCATTTTTAAATTAGATCAAAGCGTTTTACTTTGGAGGTCTCGGATAAAAAAACTATGTAAAAAAAAGAACGCTTTAACTAGCAAGTTATATATTTGGATCATATATTCATTGTAGCTATAACATATTATATATCCTCTTGCAAACCTTGATTTTAGTACCTGTACTGATATTAGCTGATTATTATTTTAATATGAGTGTATGAGGAGCCACAATGGCAATAAAGACTATGGGATATAATTTTTGCTTGTACTACGAATTCCTTATATAAAATAAGTGCAAATATTAAAGCTTATACTATGAATTTTTGTTTGTCCCTTTTGTCAGTGGCCATAAGTAAGTTTTTTTTGCCAATACGGACGGCGAAATATTTATATCATTGGTTATAGTAATCATCACGGATACTATTTCCCATTCTTTCTGTATCATTATTTCTATCACACGTTTTATATTCTGACTACCTATGTTTATTCGAAAAAAAGGATGCAGGCAGTTTCTTGCCTTATTTTTCCTTTCCACATTACTGTTCCAGATTGGATTTCCTACAGTTGCCTATGCGCTTACTTCAGGACCTACTGCACCTGAGGCGACAAGCTTTGAACCTGTAGACACAACAGAAATGGTGAATCCTCAAACGGGGGATTTTACCTACAATATCCCTTTACTGGAAGTACCTGGTCCGGAAGGCGGTTACCCACTGGCATTATCATATCATGCAGGCATTCAGCCAGGTGAAGATGCCAGTTGGACAGGGCTGGGCTGGAGTTTGAACCCGGGAGCCATTACACGTAACGTAAACGGATATCCGGATGACTGGTATTCTGAAACAGCGTTAAGAAGGGACTTTTGGGAAGGAGGACAAACAACCAGCTACAATATTGGTGTAAGCGTAGGTATTGCCAGTACACCGGCAACTGTTAGCTTCGGTCTTTCTTTTTCGCAAGATACCTATAGAGGGTTTGGTGTAGGTATGGACGTTGGCGCAGGCATAAAGTATGGTAATGTATCTGTTGGTGTATCAGCAGGTATTAGTCCATATGGAGATGAATATGCAGGTCTGGGAATTAATCTTTCCCAAAACCCCGATGGCCCCGGATTAGGAGCATCCTTGAATGTAGGTATTAGTGGAAATGGTACGTCTATTAGTGGAAGTGCAGGATATGATGTTAAGGGAAATACAGTATTGGGAGTTTCGATGGGCTCCAATAATCCCCAAGGCAGCCTGACACTTGGTGGGTACACCGCAAATACACGTAATAACCAGGCTGGTAATATCCAGACAGATGAGTCAGGCTTTAGTTTAGACATTCCTATTACCTATTTGGTCAACGTACGTTTAGGTTATAATTATACACGTTACTGGTCTGATGAATCCGTAAATGTTCCGGTACATGGTAGTCTTAACCTGCCTGGATGGGATATGATCACCCAATCACATGCTTTTGATACTTATTCCCTGCTTAACTATGATCCGGCTTATATGGATAGTACCAATATCGTTGATAATAATGATGCTGATCTTTTACAGGGAGGAACATATCCTGATTTTGACAATTACCATGTAACAGCACAGGGCATGGCAGGTACGATGCGCCCTTATATATTTCAGGGATATGTGGCCAGACAGAACAGGAGTAATCAAAATTCAATCAACCTAACATACGTATGCCCCGGGCAAGGGAATTCAACTACTATGATGGGCGTCCGTCCCCAGTTCCGGTTTGATAATGATTTCTCTAACCAATACAGGCAGCAGTTTAACGACTTCGACCTTGAAAATGTTTGGGGGAACAAACTCCCGGCTCCTTTTGACCCGGCACCTGTATACGGCAATGGTGACGGCATGACCGCATATAACCCGGCTACAACAGAACTGGCAGGGTCCCGCAGTATCCGGACGATAGACTATGCTACTTTATTTAGTGCAGCTGACAAAAAAGGATTCCTTTATCCTTCCGGGACTACCGGTTTTTCCTATGATGCAGCACTGAACAAAAGTATTGGAGGATATGCCATCACTAATTCCTCCGGTGTTACCTATCATTATAGCCTGCCTGCATATTCATTCAATGAGAGCATCTACTCAGAAAAAATAGATGCCGGTAAAGGCAATGGAATGAGTAAGAATTTTAACCGTCAGGTAAAACCCGGTAAATATGCTTATACCTGGTATTTAACAGGTGTTACAGGACCCGATTATGTAGATAGAAACGGAAACGGTGTACTGGATGAAGGCGATTGGGGATACTGGGTAAAATTTGAATATGGTAAATGGACAGACAGCTACTACTGGAGAAATCCGGAGGCCGGCTTCACTCCCGACATTGATAATAAGTTTCAGAATGCGTCCAAAGGGCAAAAAGAAATCTATTACTTAAATACCATCAAGACAAGAAGCCATACCGCGCTATTTGTGAAAGATATCAGGAATGATGGAAGAGGAGCTGCTGCTGGTATCATGTCAACCAGCGGAGACACAGAAAATAGTGGCTACTATGATAATACATCAGCATATACACTCAAGCTGGACAGGATATTATTATATGCCAATGCTGACATGCCGGCAGTGAATATGACCAGTACCAGCCCGCTTAATATCAACCAACACTATGCTAGTAACGTATTGGATAAATATGATGTATCAAATGCTGATTTTGAAAAAAATGCTTTCAGGATTATCGACTTGAAATATGATTATAGCCTTTGTAAGAGTACGTTGAACAGTTTTACAACAAATCCCGCATCAACCGGAGGGAAACTGACTTTAACGCAGATGCTTGTTAAAGGAAGAGGCGGAGCTTGTATGCTTCCGGCAACAGATTTTATCTATGAGCCAGAAAACGTAAAAGCAGGAATGATAGTAAGTATGGCCGCTCCGGATCCGGGATCAGGGATCGGGCAAATTACTACAGGTACTATACCGAATGGCGGATACCAGATTGGTGATATACTTACCATTAATCAGAATTTGTATTGTGGTGTAATTATAAAAAAATATTCAGCCGTCAATTTTGATATCAAATATTTTCCGGGCTATGCACCTTCCTCTTCCGGAGCAACACAAATGCCTTGCCAACTGACTAAAAACCCTCCTTATCAGCAAAAGGCAAGAGATATGTGGGGAATGTTCAAATCTGATTATAATCCGGCTCTTGCAGCTAAAAATGCGAATCTTGGAGGGGTAACCAATGTTATCTCCGCAGCAAGTGTCGACGCCTGGTCATTACGTGCGGTGAATACAGCACTTGGATCCAAAATCAAAGTGGAATATGAGTCCGATGTATACAGTAAAGCAGTGTTAAACAGAGTGGGATCTTATGTAATTAATAATTTCATTTTTGATAACAATACACGCAGACTTAAATTCACTGTTTCCAATGCAGATAAAAATGTTCCCCTTAGCTCTATCTACAAGGTAGGAAGCAAGGTAGACGCAATTATAGCACAGGAGCTCATATACTGGCTCCTTGGAACCTATCCCACCCCGCAACCTCTTATTCTCCGTACACAAGACACTAGAATTACAGATCCTACCGACTTTACTATTACGGCTATTGATGATAGTAATATGACCATTACAGTTAGTTGCCATTCCATCAATCTAATGGATATTACAGACCCGAAAGTTGAAGTCCATAATATTTTAACCGGAAATTTGTTTTACACGAATAATATTAACCAGTTTGGTGGCGGTCTTCGCGTTAAATCATTATCCGTTACAACTTCGCAGAACACGGTTGTGAATGATTATGATTATCGTATTCCGGATCAGGCAGATTTGAGTTCGGGCGTTACTTCTTTTGAACCCTCTGTTTTTGACTACGACGAAGTCTCAAGCTACGCCATCCTGGCACCCGTTGCGGGGAGATATAAGAAAGAGCTTTACAAGGGAATCAATTACCTGCTTACCATCGCCAGGGAAGTGCCTGCACCCGGCGTTATCTACAAAAATATTGCTGTCAGCAAAAAAGTTATAGCCCCCGATGGATCGGAACATCAGGTGGATGGACGTACTGCCTATGAATTTGAGGTATTCAATGAAAATATGATTACCAGGAGAAAAGTTGGTAAGGGCACTACTGTGGGATACTATCATGGTACTCCATCAGATATGGTCAATATCGGCAACAACCAGTCCATTCAAAATTTATCCAGCGCTGTAGGCACTTTGCGGAGTATTATCAATTATGATAATCAGGGGAATAAATTATCAGCAACATACAACAATTATCTGCATGATGATTTTAATAATTCCTCCTCTTACTTCTTAACCGATTATTTCGACAGAGGCCTGTCCAGGTACAACTACCAGGGAGTTATAATAGAACGTGACGTAGAGGAAAAATATGTGAATAATCTCAGCACAGGGAAAAGCAAGATCATGCTGACAATGAGTGCGAAGGAGCAGTATCCTGTAATTAAAACAGGAGAGGACAAGATAGATTATAAGACGGGCATTACAACAAAGACCAGAAATATTGGATTTGATTTCTATAGCGGAGAAGTAACTAAAACAAAAACCCAGGACACGTATGGGAATAGTTTTATGACAGAAATTATTCCGGCATATCGCGTTTATCCACAGATGGGGCTGAAGATAAACAACACCACCAATAAGAATATGCTGTCACAGGTAGCTGCTTCCTATACTTACAAACTGGACGCTAATGATACCAAAACAGGTGTCATTAATGCCCAGGCACAGGTATGGAGCAATAATCTGCAAGTCAGAAATCCGGACAACAGCAACAGTATCATTACGCAGCAAACAACTGCTCTGGGCAATGTATGGAGAAAACAAGCCTCCTACATTTGGCAGCCCGCAGGAAATACTACAGATGGAATAATGCCGCTGGCGCAATTCATTGACTTCAACTGGGCCAATCCACAGTCATCAAATATTGCATGGCGTAAAGCGGAAGAACTTACCTTATATAGTGTTAACTCTCATCCGCTGGAATCCAAAGATATCAATGGGAATTATTCAGCAGTTAAATATGGCTACCAGGATAGCAGGCTGGTAATTACCGGCAAGGCCGCACAATATAATGAAATTGCTTATTCCAGTGCAGAGGACGACCTGATAGGATCAACTTTTGAAACAGGTGTTGGGCTCGGAAATGGTGTCATTGAACGTAGCACATCTTTCCCTGCAGCAACAGCACATACGGGTTACAGTAGTCTGAAAACATCCGCTGGGAAAGAAGGATTTGGCTTTACCGTCGTAGTGAATAACGAGCAACTCAACCGGCAATATCGTGGAAGTGTATGGGTGAAGAGCAGTTCAGGAGCTGCACCGTCGGCATCTCTTTACTACCAGGTAAATAATGGTACGCAAGTTCCCGCAACTGTAATAGCAACCCGCAAAGCGGGAGAATGGTACCAGTTGAATATTGTAACACCAGCCTCCGCTGCTGCTACCACTGGTAATAGTATTAAGTTCGGATGTATCAACAATGGAAGCACGGATGTATTCTTTGATGATTTCCTCATACAGCCGCTCAATGCATCTGCTACGGCTTATGTTTATGATAAAACAAGCGGAGAAGTTGCCTATATCCTTGATGGCAATAATATGTACAAACGATATGAGTTTGATGCAGCCGGAAAGCTCACCGGTACTTATACCGAAACCTTCAGTAATGGGGTGATCAAAACTTCAGAATTCGAATACAACTATGGGAAAGGATGTATTGCCAGCACTGCTGGAAAGGCATTACCACGAATTTCCTTCTATAAAAAAAATCTCGGGTTGATATGAGTGTAGCTACTAAAATGCTATTTCTTAAACCAAGTATTAATTGTTTTATTAATGATTTATGAGTAATCAGATAATAAGAAATATAAATAGCCGGTTGCTGCCTCTTGTAACTATGGTAGTGATGCTGCTTTCGGCAAATACCCATGTATCCGGCCAGCTTATTAAAAGCGCTGAGAAGATTACCATTCCGGAGGCTGGTAGTGATAAAGTTATTACAGCGGGTCAACAGATAACTTATATAAGTGCAAAGGAAATTGAAATACTACCCAATACCACCATTGAGCTTGGTGCTGAAGTGACATTCTCTATCGGGGACATTGTTACAAACAGTAACATGAACTGGCGGCTATCGAGGACATTTGGTGCCACCGGTGAGCTGGGAAGTGAAGTGATTACTTTCTATAATGAGAAGGGGAGTGAAATGCAAACCCAGCGCAAAAACCTTACCTCTGGTATGGTACTGGCCAGTCAGTACATCTATGATTATTTCGACAGGCCAACGATAAAAACATTGCTGGCGCCAACAATGACAACCAAGCTGGATTACAAAAGTGATTTTGTGACGAATACAGCCGGAGGTGTATACAATGCTGCCAATTTTGACGAAGCCAAACAGCTTAATCCGGATGCAGTAGGAAATAATGTAGCAGGAACACTGGGATGGTATTACAGCAATAACAATACTCTGGAGCCATATGTTGGGGCAACCGGATATCCCTACTCAAATACCAGCTATTTTAAAGATGGAAGCGGTGCAGCAAAATTCATTTCTGCGCCAGGCGAAGCCCTTAAAATGGGCGGTGGACACGAATTACAGAAAATATCGCTGGGGATAGCAGGAGAGCTGGCTAACTACATCAGCCTAAGGAATAAGTTTTTTACAACCGCCGAACTGGGAGCATTACCTGCTGATCTGAATAAGGCCGCCACCAAAGTTATAGAACATGATCAAAATGGACAGGAAAATATCTCAATACTTGATCAGAATGGGAAAACCTTAATGACAGGTCTGCCCGGAGCCGATTTACAAGTTGATAACAGTCATTTAATAAATCCTGCAACACATATTGTGGAAGTGGGCGGAGGCAGGGATTATCTCTACAACTGGGATGGAAGTTATGCCAATGTGCGCGTTTACAATAACACAAACAATACGCCAGTATTAATCTATCAGGGACCTTCATCCGGAGCACCTTCAGGCAACATAACATTTCCGGTAAGGATTGAATCGGATCAACCCTTTTCCTTAGCTGTTGGCCAAAGAGGACCATTTGGAATAAAGACGGTTTACCGGCCATCATACAAGTATATCGATCCGGTTTCCCGCAAGTATTGCTATTTTTATCTGAATAAATCTACAGCTGTTAATATTTCCGGATCAGGATGGACGCTCCTGAATATGAACAATAATGAACAACCGGTTGCTTTTACCAGCGGGGCTTCATTACCAGCAGGTTATTATAAAGTGATAACAAATAGCATCGATAACGCGGTAACAGTTACCTACCAATCCGGTTTTTCAGATTTAAGCTATAAATTCTATAATCAGCTTGGGCAATTAGTTGCCATCGTTCCACCGGAGGGCGTGAAAAAATTATTAGGGACAGGACTCAACAATTATACAAACCGTGCTGATATCCCATTTATTACGCAGCAAGAGTACAATCTTAAAGGACAATTGACGGCAGTTACCAATAAGGAAGCGGGAAGGACAGAATTTGTTTACACAACAGACGGTAAGGCAAGATTTTCTCAGAATGCTGTACAGCGTCCTACTGGAAGGTATGCATATACGAATTTTGATAAGCTGGGAAGGAATACAGAAAGCGGTGAATTTACACCGGGAAGTGGAGGGATTTCTTTTTCTACAGCTGGCATGAGTAATATAGACGTGGTAACAAACGACGGAGGCCTTGGAGTGGGTGTTAAATCAGATTGGGTGAAAACCGTTTACGATATTCCGGTTGCCGGTACTGTAAGCGGGTACGTGCAGGATGAAATTTATCTAGGAGGAAACGTGTCCTATACAGAAAATGCAGCCGGCGTTAAAACCTGGTATAATTATGACGAGCAAGGGAAAGTAATATGGCGCATCATGAATATTCCGGGGCTGGGATCTAAAACAATCGATTATACCTATAATGCATTAGGTAAAATAGTGAAGAAAATATATCAGAAAACATCTTCGGCAGAAACATTTGTTCACTACTATGAATATGATCAAGATCAGGATTTAAAGGCGGTCTATACCAATACAACAGATGATAATGCGTCGAAAAAACTGCAGGCAAAATACACCTATTATCTCCACGGGCCGTTAAAGCGTATCGAACTAGGCGGAAATGTACAGGGACTAGACTATACCTATACCGTGAAGGGAGATCTGAAGGCAATCAATAACAGCAACCGGGACATGGATCCGGGGATGGACGGTATCAGTGGTGTTAACGCAGGTTTCGCGAAAGACGTCTTTGGCATGAACCTGGAATATTACGATCAGGATTACCAAAGGAATAATACCAATATAAACAGTATTCAGATACCAGGTACCTATGCGACAGATCTGTTTAACGGCACAAAGAAAGGATTAAGCTGGCATTCCCGCAAGCCCGCCAGTGTTCTGGCTGTTTCCGGCAGCCTTATTGAAAATCCAGCAATGTATGCATTAACATACGATAATAAATCACAGATGAAAACGGCTACATGGGGCACGCCGTCCTACGCCGGCATTCCTGCTTTTAGTGCATCGTCTGCATTCAACGAAAAAGTACTTAACTACGACAGCCATGGAAATATTATTAATCTGCAGCGGACGGATGCAACTGGTGCTATAACGGATAATTTCACCTACAACTATGCTAACAATGGTAATCAGCTGCTGGACATAAAAAATGGAACCAGTTTATTTGATACCTATGCCTATGATGCATTGGGTAGAGTAATTCAGGAAACGCTGACTGGTGCGGCCGCCCGTTACCTTAAATATGATTTCACCAATAAAGTGGCCGGTCTGTATACAGATGCAGCCTTGACTCAAGGCAAAGTAACCTATCTTTACAATGAGGCCGGAATAAGAGTTGTAAAGAAAGACTGGGTTAATAATACTACTACGTATTACGTTCCGGATGTGAATGGAAATATATTGGCTACCTATAACCAGGTAGGTACAGCTACGCCCGTACAAGCTGAAGTAGCGCTTTATGGTGGTGATGGACGAATTGGATTATTCAGACGTGCAGCAGGCACTTACGAGTATGAATTAAGTGACCATCTCGGCAATGTCAGAGCAGTGATAGATGGCAGCCGGAACATTAAGCAGTATACAGATTACTATCCATTTGGCTCTGTTGCACGAACCGGTGGCAGTCAGGATTACCGGTATGGCTACCAGGGACAGTATTCCGAACAAGATCCGGAAACAGGTTGGAATGCTTTTGAACTAAGGATGTACGACAGCAGAATCGGAAGATGGCTATCTATTGATCCGGAATTCCAGTACGCTTCTCCTTATTTGTCAATGGGCAACGATCCGTTTAACAGGACAGATCCGAATGGAGGATTGGATGGAGATCCTCCAGGAACGGCAGGTCCGGTTAAGCCCTGGCTGGGATATTGGGCACAACCGGTGGAAGTTACCGCAGAAAGATTGTACAGAGGGTTCCCATGGAAGTATCACACCAATGCATTAAAAAATTATCGTGGAAATGATACCTGGTGGGGCTTCCTGGATGCAATAAAAGGCTATGACAAACAGTTTATCTTTGTTACGGATTACTTTGCTCCTGTCGTAGAGGGATTTGCCCTGGGAGGACTTGAGAGCATTGGTCTATCAGGCTATCAGATAACCTTTAGGGTAGCCCTGAAAACACCGGGCACAAGTGCCTTTTTCGGAGAGATGATAGGATGGGGAGAGAGTCAGGCGCCTAAAGCTGCTAAGATTACTATAAGACTGACAAAGAAATTGACCAAAGCAGTGGTGGAAGAATTGAAAGAATTAGGATTACCTAAAGAATGGGTAGAGAAACAGCTGGAGTCTTATGGTAAGGCATTAGCTGATCCAAGAAAAGCAGGTAGCAACATTAATTTGCTCCCCAGAAAAGCATTAATGGAGAAAATACTCTCTTTATGGTAATATCAGTTATTCAAAAAGTTAAAGAACATTGGCGCGCCACCGGCGTGCCAATTGTTGAGGGAGCCACTGCTGCTGTAATAGAAAAAACGGAAGCATATTTTGATATTCGATTCAGTCATGAGTTATCTGATTTCTATTCCAGTGTAAATGGATTGAATGATGAGGATGACAACGGGTTCGCCTTTTATCCATTGGAAAGGTGGGAGAATTACAATGAAATTTTCAGAGGTGACCCTCTAGGCTTTTTTGACCAGAATAAGGTATGTATTATTTTTATCGATTACCTACAGGCATCCTGGTATTATGCACTGCTCTTTGAGAGGAAAACAGATAAATATACTATAGGGATTCTTCCACATGGAGAATCATTTGTACCCATCACAGATTCGCTTAATGATTTTCTCCGCTTATATCTGGAGGATGACCCAATATTATATACCTATTAAATACGGAAGATAATCTGGATTAAAAACACTGGCCCAATGGTTTAAATACCATTTGGCCAGTATCATTTTAAGGATCAGCCTTCTAATTTGAATAGATTCTCTTGTGACCTGCTAATAGTCAATAAAAAATTATGATACATCTCCCTCCAGATTTAATCCAATGCCCTTGTAATTAAACCTCCTTAAATAATCAATGAATGAATCATGAAAGTCAATGTAACGTTTAAGATTGTTTATTACCAACTCTTTATCAAGTATATTTTCAGGATCTCCAGACCAATCATTGTGGTAAATGACGCCTATTGTACGGTAGCTACCTCTATTAGTATATCTGTTGGGTCTAACAATTTCATTAAAATTATTTTTTAAAGCAAAATCAACCAGGCATCGGTGAATATGGTCTTGCACCAGATTCATATCTTTTGGTTTCAAACCCAGCCCCGTTTCATCATCGCAAAGAGCTACCTTATAGCACAACCGCCCTTGCTCAATCTGCATATAAACCGGAATATCGATCCAATATTTCCATGTTAGATGTAAGTTCCAAAAGCCGCCACTGGGATTATTGACATAGTGCCAATGAACATTTTTTATCTGAGATTCCACATATTGATAAAAGCCGATCCAGGATTGATCATACCATTTGTTAAGCGGGAGTTCCCGAAAGGATTCATGAGCAGCTTCGATACCCTGAATATATAAAACGAAGTCTTCAAGGATATTATTGTCAGTGTGAAGGTGATCCTTTAAGCATTCAAGTATCTTATTTCTGGTGAACACATTGTATCCTTTATCCTCAATCTTTTTTAATACTGATTGAGCCTCACTGCCTATTTTGATGAATGCACATATTAAACCGAAGTCATTCTCTTTACACCATTGTTCTGCATATTCCTTATATCTTGTCAACTGGTCAGCATGTTCGCCAGCGAATACTTTATCTTCAATAATCAACAAGAGTTTTTCTCCGTTGTGAAAGTAAATTTCCGCCCAGATATCAATTTTTTCCCATTGCCGGCCTGCTTCCACCCGTTCAATATTCTTTTCTGACAATCCCGGGTAATTACTTATCAACAATCTCAACAGTGCGGTACCACATTCATGGAGTGCTTTATCTTCTGATCTCACTTCCGGATTTGCCCATTGTAAAAGCCAGGTAATGATTGCATCCTGAGAAAGTTCTTTTGTAGAAATTTTAAATAAATTAGGTCTGGGAATACTCATAATATCAGAATTTAATAACGAGTATCAAAGTTATATTCTTCTAAATTTATTCAAACCGAAATTATTAAGAGAAGCCTGAATCAATCTCAAAATGGTTATTATACAACAAAATCCGCCTATGAGGCGGATTTTGTTGTATAATCTAACAGCATTGCAGAATAGCAACACAGAAGATAGCTATGGCTGCACAGTCACACTCAGTGTACAAGACTGGCCTCCAAAGTGGATAGGAAAAGACGCTGTTCCTGAGGAGGTAGGTGTTCCCCATATTCCGACAGTTTCCGCCCAGGTTCCGGAGGTTATGTTCCCATCAAGAAGTACCAGCTGCAAGCCTTCAACACCCTGAGAAGCAATAGGTCCGGCATCGGCTGCAGGAATGGCTCCGGCAACATCACCAACGTAAGGAATATACCAGACATTCATATTTGCCACACCGTTTTTGAAAGGTGCATCACCTTGTCTCACGACTGCTGAGCCACAGTCGATAGATATTACGGTACCGAGTACGGGGTCAGCTTTAAATACCCTGAAGGTTTTTGAGTCGCGAAGCTGTACTGCGGTAGATTGCTGAGCAAACAATGATCCTACTGCCAGCAATGACAGGATTGTTAAGAGGAGGGTTTTTTTCATGTTTTTTTTGTTTTTATGGTTACGGGTTAATTACAAAAACGTATATCGTCTGGAAGATGGGTTTGACATTAGGCATAAGAAAGTTACAGCATACAGGCAGTAATCTCACTTCACTAAGCACTGAATAGGTAATTAGCTATACTAACAAAAAAACAGGCCACAGTAGATACTACTGCGGCCTGTCTTCTCTCATTTCCAGTCTTAAATACCAATATCAGTCTTTAGCTCAATTCCTTGCTTTATTTGCGGGAATGTAACTTGTAAAAAGTAACTCCCTGGTTATAGTTACTTCGCGAGCCGGTATAAATAACATTTCCGTATTTATCCTGTCCGATCATCATTGTCTCTGTACCAAAATTAATTTTTTTGGCGGGGCCGGTTTTTTGATCCTGCCATGGAGCATTTGTTGTACCAATACCCATTTCTGTTCCTGCATAGCAGTACAGGGATTTATTAACAAGATCTACAGCTGCTATGGAAACACCATCTGCTGCAAGCAGTTCACCCTCAGTAGTAAAACAATAGTGGTTCAGGTATACTTCATCATTAAGAGAATAGCCGAATGACATTTCGGATTTATGGTAACCGGTAACCGCAGCGGTATCATAAGAGAAGAAGCGGTAAGGCTCAAAATAGAAACTCTTTGGCATCATTAATATCTCGTCATGCTCCAGATCATATGCAGCCTGTTTGAAGATGCTTCCCATACTATTCACCGCACAGGTACCAAAGGCTGTTTTACCGTCGGGGCTGAGCACGTAATCGGTGGTCAGCTCCAGTGGCCGACCGGGAATGTTGTAATAGGAAGGCCCCATAAAGAACTCTTCCAGCTTAAAAATGGACTTTACAGAGCCACCGGCATCAACCCGGCAGATATTGGCGTAAACAGTTGGGCTGATATAGTAGAAAGAAGGTCCCCATCCATTACTATACCAGTCGATTTCATTCACCCAGTCTGTACGGGCAGGCGCATAATTGTTGACAAAATACAGCGCACCATTCATATCTGTTTTCAGCTGAGTGGCTACTACTTTCAATGTACCAATGGCTCCTTCAAACGGCCCTGCAACTTCGTTGACAGTCACCCGCCCTTTGGTAACCAGGGTCCGGTTAATGGTAGTAATCTTTTGGGTTGCCAGTTCCATTTTACACAACCTGTAAATATAAGATGTGGCCGCCTCGGGTATAGTTTCCGTTACTTCAGCAGAGAAGGTCAGCGTATTGCCATCATAAGCGACTGCACTACCCTGTATCATTTTGATAGCGAATGTAGTACCATTTTCCTGGAACTGATCGTTTACATTAATGAGCTGGGTGATCTTTCCACCTTTATAAACATCGATCTCTGTATTATTACTAAAATAGATATCTCCTTCGGAAGTAAGATTGACATTGTTGATCAACGGCCTGTTTTTCTGCTGATATAAACTGCTGTTTGCGGGCTTCCAGTTTGTCAGGAGATCCACATAAAGAGTAGTATCTGTTCGATGCATACTGCCGGCAAATTTTCGGATGCTGATCTCCGGCGCCTGGATGGTCTGTCCGTTGGCGACAAGGCTTATCGGAATATGATCTCCAAGACCCATTTCCTGAGTGATCACAAAACGTATGATATCCAGGGACTCCGCTTGTTTCGTATACTCGTTCCGGATATACGAAAGTTTGGATTGGTCCTCTATTTTTACCGGCTGCCCACCAACAAGAATTCTGGAACCTGGCCTTTCCAGGAAAAGTCTTCCTATCAGCATCGCGGTATCTCCCACGAGGTAGGAACTCCTGAAACCACTGTACGTTTTGTTGGGTCCCAGTGGTATTTCCCCGGTGATGAGATAGGGAGTATCGTTTATTTCCTGAGCATAATTGTCTGTTTTCCGGCAGGAAAAAAGTACTACCAGGAGTAACGACAGCAGTGCAGCACGATTGAAAAAATGATGTATTGCTAACATGCTATTGATTTATAAGTTGATGAACAGTTTTACTTAACCTGTGTCAATGCAAGTTTCAGACTCGCATCATAGTTGAGAACCAGGCCGGTTAAAGGATCTTTGAATGACTGAGCCATCAGATTGCCCTTCAGCACTATGTTGTAAGCACTGCCTGGTGTTGTCAGCAGGGTGGCACTGATGATAGCCGCATCAGGAGCGGACTGCTGATAAAAGCGCACCCGCAGCGTATCGGGGCCACTAACAGCTCTGCCTGTAAACCTGGTCACATCGCCATAGTCCAGGGAAGCAGGAAGTCCCGTAGGTACTTTACCGTTAATAGTGAGGAACACTTTACCGGCATCCGGACTGAGATTCAATATCCGCAGATAAATGGAATCACTTTTTGTATTTACCTGGTCAGACAGTTTCCAGGTACGGAATTTACCTTTGTCATCAGCAAAGTAGACTGTCATAGGCTCTCCATGCTGGGAAAGCACGGTATCAATAACCAGCGTACGGCGCATACTGGTGTCCCGGAGAATAAGCTGATGGGCGCCTGGCGCTACCCGTATGTAACTCAACCATGGTTGCGGGTGATTAACATAGTAGAACTTGTTGGGAAACTGATTAATGTAATCGCTGTTGGTGAAACGGGGGACAGCACCTGAAGGCACCGTATCCTTTGTATCTACAAACAGGTAGTTTGCTTTGGGGGTGTTCTTCAGTTGCAGCCGTATATATTCAGAGGCGTTGTAGAAGCCGATCTGCGCGTCCTCCGGTTGCAGGTCATTATCCTGCTGACGGCAGGCTGTCGCAAACAGCAGGCCTATTATTACCGCCAGTCTTGTGTATGAGTAAATGATACGCATGTGATCTTTTTTGATTGTTTAGAAAGCATAGGTGAACCCCAACTGAAAATAGCGCCCGGGCTTATAACGGGTATAGATATTATCCCCTTCGTAGTAAGTCTGTCCCCGGCGGTTCTGCACAGGATACTCCTTGTTATACCGCTGATTGTAGTCGTGATCTTCCACGATACGATAAGCCTGATCCAACAGATTTTGAATGCTGAACTTCACTTTCAGTGATTTTACGATACGTTGTGTAATGGACAGGTCCAGCAGGTGCATCGGTAATTGTACCAGGTCGGGACGTGTACTGTTAAAGATGTTCTTGTCCTCTTGCGAAAACTGTACATCCTTGCTGGCAATAGATTTGGCATAGATCACCGGACCATTCACGTTATAGGTAACACCGATTTTGGTACCAGTGCCCGGATGTTCATAGAAAAGTCCTGCATTGATTACATAAGGCGCCTGCCCTTGTAAAGCCCTTCCGGACACTAACAAGGTATCCATGCCTACACCTGGGGTATAGTGATCTGTAACTAAGCGCTGGGTGGTACTTTTCACCCATGTACCATTTATTGCTATGCTCAGGCGCTTGAAGAAACCATCTCCCAGGAAAGCCAGGCTTTTTTTGATCTCCGCCTCCAGGCCATACACAGTAGCGTCCTTTGCATTGGCAAAACTGATCCCGGTAAAGCCATAACCATCTGCTAAACCGTTCTTTTCCTTACGCATACGTTCTATGGGATCCTGCAGGTGTTTGTAAAACACACCCAGACTAAATACCTCATTCTGTTCTGCGTTATGTGGATAATATTCCAAACGCAGATCATAATTATCAATGGTTGCGGTTACTACCTGCTGGCTACCTCTAATCAACTCATTGTTCACAAAATCGAAATCATCGTAAGGTGTTAACTCACGGAACTCAGGTCGGTTCACCGTACGCCCCCATCCGGTACGGACTACAAAGGCATCAGTCGGACGGTAGCTGAAATTGACGGAGGGGAGAATGGATGTTTTAGGATGATCAACAAATACGGTGCGGAGCGAACCATTATCTGCTGCAGTGGCACCAGCCAGCTTTTGCCGGTCATATTCCACACGCACACCACCGTTCAGCGTCAGTTTTTCATCAGGTGTTTTCCATGATCCCATGCCGTAGAAAGCATTATACTGCTCACTTGCAACATATTTATCCACCGGAGTAGTAGCATCGTATAGTTCCAGTCCGCTCTTGTTCTCCTGGAAATAATCGGTGCTCCATACCCGGTCGAGGTCCTGCAGATGGAAGTAGATCAGAGAGGGGTTACTCAGACCATACCCCTGAGGCCATCCAGCTCCACTACCTTCATTGCCAGGCATGCTGACTTCACCCGGTCCCAGTCCGCCCCTGTTTACCCGGAAGAAACGCCGGCTTACGTTCCTGCGTTTGAATGACAGGTAGGAACCTGCCTTCAGCTCCCACTGTTTGGAAGCATGAAAAGTATAGTCAACAGCACCATTATATACATCTTCATTGTTTTTTACATAAAGCCGGGAAACCATACCCAGAAAAGCATCGGCATCACTACCGTTAGTACCACGGGCTGTATAGGCCATCCCTGGCACATCAGAAGAATATTGACTAAATGCAGTCTTAAAACGGCTGATACGCTGATCAGGAACATTCTGCTGGTCATAGGTATATCCCAGGTTCCATTCCAGGCGTTGTTTGTGAGTACTGCCCCAGTCATGTGTGCCGCCCAGGTTGCCGGAATACAGAATACGTTGCTGGAAAGAGAGAAGAATATTTTTTTCCCGGTTATTCATGTACTGAGCGGAATCTATCCGTGGTGTAACATTGCCTTCTGCATCATTGATATTGGTAACCCTGCGGCCATCATTTACAAAGAAGTTTTTGAATTGCAGGGTATGACGCGGATTCAGCTTCAGCGTGAAGTTTTCCAGTACGTTGATCTTACCTGTTTCGGTGCTTTGTTTTGACCAGATACGCTGGTTATTCGTACCCAGGTTCAGGTCTGCATCTGCAGTCATGTAGGCATCTGTATTGCCGGTTTGCCGGTATACATCAAAACCGGTAGTTTCTTTTGTATAGGTAACGGAGCTCAGGTTATATAACCAGGCTTTACCCAGATGAAAGGCATTGTAATAGTTGAAGAATACCTGCATGTCCGGCGTACTGGTAGTACGTTGCGTTGACAACACAGGAGAAAATTCACGCAGGATATCAGCCTGAGATAAATGCCTGGTATCCTTGCCCGACTGGAAATAAGTAGGTGCGAGGTTTGGCATTTTACGGGTACCGTCGTCTATGCCCAGCCAGTCCAGTTTTCCGCCGCGGTAGCTGTCGATGTCCGTCATAGTGGAGCCAGGGCGGTGTGCCAGCTGAACGCCAATATCGATGTGTCTTACCGGCACCGCATTTTTCGTATATACTTTCACGGCAGCTCCGGCAAATTCTCCATTCAGATCAGGACGGGGTGATTTAAACACCAGGATCTTGTCGATGATACTACTGGGCAACAGGTCATAAGCAAATGCCTTGCTGTACATTTCTGTAGAAGGAGCGATATTATCATTCAGATACGTGATATTGTAACGTTCGTTCATCCCTCTTACCACAATAAAACGATTATCCACTACCGTTACACCGGAAATACGTTTTACCACTTCTGCGGCGTTACGGTCAGCGGTGCGGCCGATCAGTTCACTGGAGATACCGGATACCACACCGGTAGCGCCTCGCAGCTCATTCAGCAATTCTCTTTCTGTAGAATGTGTCACTGCTTTTACTCTGCGAACGCCCGATTGTACCACCACTTCCTCCAGTGTTTTACCTGCCTGCATTTTCACATCGGCTATCATCTCCCGGTCTGCCTGCAGGTGCAGCTGCTGCATAGTTCTTTTCTGGTAACCGGTATAGGTGATCACCAGGGTATATGTACCTGCTGGCACTTTTTTGAAATGGTAGTATCCTTTTTCGTCGGATATCACTGTTTGTGAAGCTTCCGGGATACTGATAGTAGCGCCGGGCAGTGGCTGTGAGGTTTCAAAGTCCACGATACGGCCTTTGATGGCACCATTACCCGCCGGCTGAACATTTTCCGGCTGATGACCGGACTTTCTAACGGCTACGGCTATATTATCATTAAGCATCGTGTATTCAAGTCCTGCTTTTTCCTGCAATGCAGTCAGTGCTTTGCCCAGCGGAATCTGCTGCCAGTGGATATCGCGTACCATAATAGCAGACAGCCTGTTCTTATCATAGGAAAAAACATAACCAGTTTGTTTCTGCAGGCCGGCAATCACGTCGGCCACGCTGGCCTTATCCATCTGCAGGGTCACATTACCTGCAAGACGGGCTACCTGGGCCGGAAGCCTGTTACCGGCCAGGCATAGCAATAGCAACAGCAATAGTTGCTGGCAGATGGAGCGGAGCCGCTTCCATCCGGAAGATACTTTCATCATTGTGTGTTTTGTTTGAGTCTTTTAGCTGATAGCCTGTTATTGTTTGGCGGGCATCATTCAGGAGTGTATGACGATTTCCTGGTCAGGCCCTATTTTGTATGACAACTGATAAATGAATAACAAATGGTGTAAAACCTGTTGCCAGGTTTCATATTTCCGATATACTGCCGTCACTGTTTTATTCCGTAGCAGGGCAGGGTCAGCTTCTATATGGATGCCATAGTAAGCTTCCAGTTTAGGCAAGGCTTCCGACAGCGGAAGCTGATTAAATACCAGTTGTCCTTTTACCCAGCCGGATACATCTGTGACGCTGGTTTTGCTCAGATGGTTTCCTTGATAATCAGCTTTGACAGTCTCCCCTGGTTGCAGGACTACAGCAGCTGTATTGCCGGATGGTGGCTGTTCTGTATCCTGTTGTACTTTTACACTACCTTTTACCAGGCTGATATATACTGCTGACTGTCCAGGTGTATTGTCAATGTTGAAAGCGGTACCCAATACCAATGTCTGTACTTTACCGGCTGTAACCCTGAATGGATGCGTTTCATCGGGAGCTACATCAAAGTAACCTTCACCCTGCAGCCGAACTTCGCGATGTTTACTATAATCTTTCCGGATGTATAATACTGCTTGTTTGTTGAGCCAGATCTTTGTCTGGTCTGGCAGTGTAAGCATCCGGGCATGTGCTGATGTATTGCTGATGCTGTCCCATTGCACTACAGCCAGCTGTGATGAAGAGGTCATTTGCCGGTGATTCAGCAGATAAAACAGGCCGGTAAGACCCGCAATGAATATCGAAGCGGCTGCCCACCAGATAACTGATTTACGTATAGCATGTATTCGTTTGCCTGTTGAAGGTAATTGCTGCAACCTGACACGTAAACGTGTAGCCATTTCCATTGGCATCTTAGTTTTATCCAATGGATTGTTTTGCATAAGGGCAGCAAGTTCCTCATTACCAGCTTCCTGCAACCAGGCGTCCAGTATTTCCAGCTCTTCCCGGGAAGCGGTGCCGGCCAGATATTTTTCCCAAATCATTACAGGCAATTGCATTCTGTTCCTTTCTTTCCATTAAACTGTCATTATGAGACCTTTTCCGCCAATGCCCAATGTGAACTTATTGTTAACAGACTATGGCCATACCGGAATAACTATAGTTTTGTAACCGTTATCCGCCTATCTATGTCCAGGAACGACGAAGTTGCATTCTTACAGGTATTTGAAACTACCCGGGATGGTTTATACCGGATCTTCCGGAAACTGACCACCGATGAGCATCAGGTGGAAGACCTGGTGCAGGAATGTTATCTTGAACTGTGGAAAAAATGGGAAGGATTGCAGGACCCTGTCAATTATGTATTCGGTATCGCCTATAATCAGGTGAAAGTATATCACCGCAAAAAAATCCGCGCTGCACTTACAATGATGGAACTTCCCGCAGATGCAGACAACCAGCCCGGTCAACTAAACCCCGACCAGCAATACCAACTGAAGGAAACACAAAACCGTCTGCAAAAAATCATGCAGGAATTATCTCCCGAAAAAAGAGTAGCATTTAATCTCATCCGTGAAGAAGAAAGATCGTATCAGGAAGCATCGCAACTATTGGGAGTACCTGTGAGCACGCTGGAGAAGCGGGTATCAGGGAGTTTGAAGGTGTTAAGAAAAATGATGAGATGTTTTTTTTAACCGCTGATTTATTTTGATGAAGCGGATGCTCCTGATAGTGGAGAAGAATGGACCAGAGTGTTTGAAGTCTTAATTCTCACAACACCTTTACCATCCCGTATAAACAGCCCTACGTCTCCTTTCTTTGTTTTCCCTACAAACAAACGCTCAGCTCCCAGGCTACCTTCGTCCACCATTTTACCAATAACTTCTTCTACCCTCTTATCTCCTTTAATTGATTTAACGGAATCGACTATACGATTAACTTTGGAGATGGGATATTCATCTGGCCGGTCCCAGAGCCTAAGACCATAAGAACGGTTTTTATTGGGGCCTTCCACATCCTGGGAATACTGTAGTGTCCTTTCCTTCTGCCATACCCGGATGTTGCCGCTCCGCATTGGAAATTACCAATTTTATAGTACCATCTTTTTCAATAACGTTGATTCGTTCTACATCTATCTCTTCGAAACGTTGTTTCCCGAAATCATTGCGGAATGCCATAAAAAGAAAGGCGATCAATAGCGTCGTAAGGATGAGAGAATAGAATTTCAGGAAGTGTACTTCCCGCATCAGTTTTTCCATTTTTTGATTAGATTTTATTGATAAAAAGAAAATATAACGTTGGCAATAATTAACTCATTACGGGGCATAGCACAATAACAACATTCTCATAAGCAAGGCAGTTAATCAACCGCCTGTAAATTTAAAATGAACCAATTAATTATTTTTTTGTAATTACGTATATGCCATACAAACACTTTCTATACAGACAATGGAAGATAGCCTTGCCTTTATGGAGCCTTATAAGCCCTTTAATTGGCCTGGCAATACTTGAGCTGACCGGAAGCACAAACAGTCCTGTTTTCTCTTTGTTAAAGGCTATATCACTAATCAGCATTGTATTGTCGGCAGTGCACCATGCCGAAGTGGTGGCACATAAGGTAGGAGAGCCTTATGGCACCCTGATTCTTGCGCTGGCCATCACCGTTATTGAAGTGTCATTGATTGTTTCCCTGATGCTGAGTGAAGGGACCCAGGGATCCACACTTGCCAGAGACACGGTATTTGCGGCGATTATGATATTGCTGACCGGCATCATAGGCTTGTGTTTGCTATTGGGTGGTTATCGCTACAAGGAACAGGTGTTTATCAAACAAGGTACCAATGCGGCATTGTCTACCCTTACCGCTATCTCTATCCTGACACTGGTGTTGCCCAATTTTACCACTACTACGCCTGGCCCCGTATATTCTTCCAGTCAGCTGCTGTTTGTAGCCATCATATCGCTGGTATTGTACGGAGGATTTGTGTCTGTGCAGACAGGAAGACACCGGGATTATTTTCTTCCGGAAGATGAAGAAGAATCCCACTCCGCTCCTCCCGATAACCTGACCACCTCCATCAGTATGGGGTTTCTGCTTATGTCGCTGGCATTGGTGGTAATGTTGTCTAAAAAGCTTTCTCCGGTGATTGAAACAATGGTAGTCAATCTGGGGGCTCCCAAAAGTCTGGTGGGTATTATCATTGCAGCAGTAATCCTGTTGCCCGAAGGACTGGCCGCTATCAGAGCCACCCGCCGCAACAGACTGCAGACCAGCCTGAACCTCGCACTGGGCTCTGCACTCGCCAGTATCGGACTGACAATCCCCGCAGTGGCCATCGTTACTGTCATTTCAGGCTTTAGCGTTACACTGGGTATCGATACCAAATCCACGCTGCTCCTGGTGTTATCGTTGTTCACCATCAGCATTTCTTTTAATGCAGGGCGTACCAATATCCTGCAAGGTGTTATCCTATTGGTAATACTGGCTACCTATCTGTTTACTACGATAGTGCCTTAGAAAGGGGAATAATCCGGGACACACTAAACCTTCATGCATCTTCGCCATCCAGCATTTTCCGGTACCGTGCAAAATAAAAAGCCATCGGTAACCCGAAAGAAGCCACCATCACAAAAAAGAGATCTATATCCCGCTTATCGAAGACTGTTATACCAAAACAAAGTGCAACCACCAAAGGGCCCAGAAAGAAAGATAACAGGGACAAAAAAAGATTGTTCCTGACGACAGCCAGCTTATTCAGGAAAATAGTGGTTGTAGACGTAGCCATACAGATCACACAAAAAGCAACCAATACATGACCCAGCCCATACATATCACTATTTCTTGCAGCCTCAGATAATTCAACAGTCTCCAGCCATAACAGCGAAACCACGCCGCTGCTAATCATTGCAGCAAACGCAGCGCTTAAAACCATGTTTTTTAAACGACGGGCTTCCATGTGTACCAGGTAGATTAACTCTTTTAAATATAATCATTTAAGATATTCCCGATTGCGTAAATTTTTTTTCGGATTAAATAAATCTGCCCATGGCGACCATAGTATCTTCATAACGGATACCATGCTATCTGTAGTCCTTATTGGCATGTATCTGTTACAACGAGCAATAATTTCGTATTGGAGAAAGGCTGGCTATTCCTGGCCGGCCCGTCATCCATCAGGAGTGGAGAAAGTAATATAACGGTAACGCATATTTGAATTATATTGGTATGCACCAATTATTCTTATCAAGTGAATATAAAATTCATCCTGCTCTGTTGTTTCCTGCTTACAACCAGACAACTGTATTCCCAGTCGCTGCCTGATGTATACGGTTACCGCCATCTGCAGACTGTTTTTAAGGGAGATACGGTAGATATCCTGATAAGATCAAAGAAAGGAGATGAACAGGTCCCCAAACCCCTCTTTCTGTTTTGCCAGGGCAGCCTGCCACAACCGCTGGTCATTCGGTATGATGACAACGGCCGGGAGTCAATCGGTAATGTTTTTGTATTTAACCCTGACAGCCTTGCACAACATTATCACCTGGCTATCATCAGCAAGGCATATGTTCCACTGATTGCAGATCATAAAAACCTCAACCCCGACTTCACCTACAGCGACAGCACCGGCCAGTTTCCCAAACAATACCTGGAAAGATACTACCTGGATTATTATGTAAACAGAAACATCGCTGTGATCCGTTTCCTGCAGCGGCAGCCCTGGATATCACAGAAGCAGCTGGTAGTAGCCGGCCATTCCGAAGGCAGTACCATCGCTGCCAAAATAGCTTCCGTATTTCCACGGGTAACTCATCTCATCTACTCCGGTGGAAACCCGCAAGGTCGTATGTTAACCATGATCACACGGGAACGGGCACACGAAACAGACAGTAGCAGTGGAGTACCCACCGCTTTCGACCGTTGGGAAAAAATATCAGCCGATCCACAGAATATGAATCGCTCATTTGGAGATTCCTATAAAGTGACCAACGACTTTTCTATCCCTCCGGCCCGTTACCTTAACCAGCTGAAGATTCCCGTCCTGATTACTTTTGGCACCCGTGATGCAGGAGTGCCCTACATCGATCTCTTTCATACAGAGATTATCCGTCTGCATAAAACCAACTTCACATTTAAAGAATATATCGGCACAGAACACAACTATTTTCCGCTGAAATCAAATGGGGAGCCAGATTATGATATCTTCAACTGGGACAAGGTGGCTGAAGACTGGCGTACATGGCTTCTTTCCCAGCGGTAGCTGCAGATAACCAGCCCAACAGCACCAGCAGGGCACTTATCCATGGTGTAGCCAGCAGGCCCAGCGGAGACTCCCCCCAACGGTGGAACCGATAGCCACCTAATTCCGGAATGATTGTTCCAAATTGTTTTTTTAACATTTCTACTCACTTAACAATGGAAAAATGGTTAAACCTCCTGAGCTAAAGGATGTCTAAGAAGTGAACTCAATCAATAAATACAGGTCATGAAAAAGATTGCCCTGATGCTTAGTACCCTGTTGGCGTTTGCAATACCCACACCACAGGCATTTGCACAAGTAAGCGTAGGTATTTCTGTTGGCATTGCACCACCGGCCATACCGGTTTATTCACAACCTCTCTGTCCGGGTGATGGTTTTATGTGGGTACCAGGTTATTGGGCCTATAGTAATCACTATTACTGGGTACCGGGTGTATGGGTAAGGGCTCCTTATGCGGGAGCACTCTGGACACCAGGCTACTGGGCATTAACAGGAGGACTTTATTGCTGGCACCCCGGCTATTGGGGTCCTCATATCGGATACTATGGCGGTATTAACTATGGATTCGGTTATTTCGGCGTAGGTTTTACAGGCGGTATGTGGCGAGGCAGTGTCTTCCATTACAATACTGCGGTAACAAGTGTCAACAGGACATTTGTTCATAATACCTACGTCAACAGGGAAGTCATCCGTAATTCAACAGTGATCAACAACCGCAGCAGTTTCACCCGGAACAACGTAGTCAACAATAATAACTTCAATCGTAACAACGTAGTCAACAATAACAATAATTTCAACCGAAACAACTTTAACCGTAACACAACCTTTAATAACAACCGCACCAATAATTTCACCCGTAATAACGTGGCCAACAATACCTTTAACAACCGGGCCAACGCTTCACGCGGAATGTGGAATGGTAATCACCAGGCCGGTATGACCAGACAGCCAATGGCGATGAGCAGGCAGTCACAAGGTAATTTTATGAGGCAACCGCAGCAAATGCAGCGGGGTGGTTTCCAACACGGCGGCGGCGGAATGGGCCACGGCTGGGGTGGTGGTGGCGGAATGGGCCACGGAAGACATAGATAATATACGATAGACCATACGGCTTGTAAAGTGAAGGCGTCTCAAAAGAGGCGCCTTTATTTTATAGTATTCTGTTAACCGCCACTACGATCAGTAACAGTTCATAATTAGTGAGCAGGTCATGTTTGAGTAAACGGATCGCTTTGCTCATATGTTTTTCCACCATACTAACGGAGATGGATAAACGCGAAGATATTTCACGATAAGATAGTCCTTCTTCGCGATGAAGCAGGTATACCTGTCTGCAATTGACCGGCAGCTGTGCTATCGATGCATCCAGCGCCAGCATAGGATTACGGCTACTTTCTGCAGGAGTAGACAGCAGTTGCTCTGCCTCTGCCTTTACTGTTTCCAGCCAGGTCATATCTTCTTTTATCCGCTTGCGTACTACATCCACCAGCAGGTTTCGGGCGATTGTTTTCAACAGTGGAAATGCATTCTCCACATCATACATATCATCCATCTTCTCCCATACTCTCAGATAACATTGTTGAAGCAAATCCTGCAACAGGTGGGTATCTTTTGTATACTGATGCAGGTATTGATACAGCCTGTCGCGGGAGGCGTGATATAGTCCGGTAAACACCTGTTCCTTATTATGCATAGCTGTATCCGACATAAGTTTTACAAAGATAGGCAGGCCATTATGGAATAATAATATTACCAAATTGTTAATTGCCATTCAGGTGATTGAGGTAAACAGTTGTTTCTACGTGTTGATAGTAGCACGTAAACAATAACGGCATGAAAGATCAGGATACCTGGCAAAGATATATTGATAAAACCGACAGCGAAGCAGCCAGAAAAGAGATGCTGGACTGGCTGCAATCCGCTTCCACCGAACAGCTGGAAGCCTCCCTGGACCAGGGCTGGGACCAGCCGGCAGGTACAATGCCGGCGGGAATGGCTGCAGCACTGGAGCAACAGCTCAGGCGACAGGGCGTGAAACTAACCTATCCGGCCCGTTCCCGCTATCTGCGTTATCTGGGCCGCACTGCTGCTGCAGCCTCCATTGCCCTGTTGGCGGGCAGTTTTTTCTGGTGGCAACGCCCGGCGAAAAAGCTGCAGCCCCTTGCTGTTCATAGCCGGCAGATAGCCAATAACAGCGCTCATGTGCGCAAGCTCACACTCTCCGATGGCAGCCAGATATGGCTGACACCCGGATCTTCTCTCTCTGTTCCTGATGATTATAATACCCAGGCACGTAACGTGACACTTAGCGGTGAAGGTTATTTTGAAGTAGCTCCTCAGACAGCTCCCTTCCGGGTAAATGCAGGTGGTCTGGAAGCTACGGTATTAGGCACCCACTTCAACATAGAAGCTTATCCAGGTGAGCATATTACCGGCATCGCCCTTTCTGCCGGCAGTATCTCTGTAAAAGTACGCCCCGACAGCTCCCTCGTGCTCACCCCTGGCCTTAAACTCACCTATCAGCAGGCCACCCACCGCTTCACCACCCGCCACTTTGTTTCCGAAAAAGAAACAGACTGGAAACGCGGTGCCCTCGTACTCGATGAGGTACCACTGGATGCAGCTTTCAGCAGACTCGAAAAACGGTTCAGCAAAAAGATTGTCTTTACCCCCTCTGCTCAGTCCAGGGCTCATTTTACAGCTACCTACCATACAGAAACACTGTCAGACATATTACAAAACATGGCTTTCATTTACGGATTCCAATACCAGGAAACCCGCGACACAGTCTTCATTCATTAATCACATAAAAAATGTCCCGCTGGCAGGCGGGACATCAAAAACAATTGTTTTTAAAGTTTACGTATGAACAAATTTAGACAAACCAATGCAAACCTGCTCAAAAGAAAATGGTGGCAGGCAGGGCTGGTATTATGGCTGCTGATTGCAGGCCATGCCTACGCCCAATCTCCGGCCATGGAACAACCGGTAACGCTAAATCTTAGCAATACCAACATGGCCACCGTGATGGCAGAAATAGACCGGCAAAGCGATTTCAGCTTTTCCTACGACCGCGCTTCCCTGAGTAGCGTAAAACTCAGTAATGTACACTGGAAAGCCGTATCACTGAAAAATGTGCTGTCGGAACTCAACCACACCTACGGCATACTCTTTCAGGTAAATGCCCACACCATTGCCGTTAAAACAGGCCCCAATACCAAACAGGAGGCCGGCAGCGGCACCATTCGCGGACGTGTGGTGGATTTCGAAACTTCCACCCCACTCCCCGGCGCCACCTTACAGCTGGAAGGCACTACCCTCGGTACCATCACCGACAGCAAAGGTTTTTATCAGCTGGCCAATGTGCCGGAAGGCACCTATACCCTGCTGACCACTTTCGTAGGATATCAGCGGGGCATCGTTTCCCGGGTACAGGTCCGCAATAATCAGTCTGCATCCTATGATATCAAAATGCAGACCGGTGGCGCCCTGAAGGAAGTAGTGATCGGCAGTGGCACCCGTAAGGTAAGAGCCGTTACCCACAGCACCGAACAACAGTTGCTCCAGGAGATCAAAGGCGCCACCGGCGTAGTATCCGGTATATCCAATGAACTGATCGCCAAAACTGCCGACCGCAATGCCGCAGAAATCGTAAAACGTATCTCCGGCATCACCGTAGTGGACGACCGTTTTATCGTAGTACGCGGTATGAACGAAAGATATAATATCACTTACCTGAATGGTAACGTTGCCCCCTCTACGGAGTTGTACAACAAAGCTTTCGCCTACGACCTGCTCCCCTCCAGCATAATCGATAAAATACTGGTATACAAATCACCAGTGGCCGACCTCGTAGGCGACTATGCCGGTGCAGCCGTAAAGGTATTCACTAAAAATGCCATGCCCGTAAAACACTTCGACATAGGCGTACAGCTGGGCTATCGTGATGGTACCAGCATGCGCAACGTAGACAGCCACAACGGCGGCAAACTGGACTTCCTCGGCATCGACGATGGTACCCGCAAACTACCTGGATTTTCACCCGGCGTCTTTGCAAGTAATCAACACATCGCCACCAATGCACTGCCCCAACATGAATGGCTCAACGGCTTTTCCTCTACCCTCATGCCCGGCAAACGTTATGCAGGCCCCGACATGCAACTCTTTGCCAACTATTACAACAGCTGGCAGCTGGGGAAAGCCAGACTGTATGATCTTACCTCCGTCACCTATACAAAAGAAACAGCAGCTACAGAAATGTACCGCCAGTCAGGCAATACCAACGCCTACATGCTCGACACCGTGATGGGACAGGCATACGGTGACAACAACAAAATATCAATAGGCCACCAGACTACAGAAACCGGTAAAATCAATGTACTGGAAAACCTCACCTTAAAACTCAATGACCGTCATCAGCTGGCCCTGCTCAACTTTTTTGTCAACGATGGCAAACGGTTTACGAGCATCAGCAGCACAATACCCAATGCACTACCCGAATACTACGCGAACCTGCCGTTCCGGCTTAAACAGGATATGAATCTCTCCTTTCAGCAGCGGATGTTGTATTCCGGCAACCTGAACGGCACCCATTTCCTGGGAGCAAAAAAACAACATGAACTTACCTGGAACCTGGGATATACACATGACCTGCAAAACGTACCTGACCAACGGATGCTGCATTTCGTGAACGGAGATGCCCAATATCCCGACTCCGTCACCTGGATTCCGGCCGGCTCCAATGTCAGCAGATCAACCACCTACCAGGGCATGGTTTCGAGACTCTATATCAAAAACCTGGAACAGGTATACAACGGCTCAGTGGACTACACTCTTCATCTCCAGCCCAATCTCTACGTAAAAGCCGGCGGGTACCAGCTCTTTAAGGTTAGACAAGTGGGACGCCGTTTCTTCCGGGTAAACAGGGCCGGGCTTCAGTCAGATGAGCTGGAAGCCGGGCCAGGTAACACTGATTATCTGAAATGGAATACCGGATTTGGCTATAACAATGTCTCCCTCCTGCACTACCATCTATCTGACCTGCCCCGGTTATGGAACAGCCACTACTTCCCTGACGACAATACCGGCCTCGCCGTATACGACGCCACCACGCCGATGGACGCCTATACCGCCAGTGAACAGTATAATGCCTTTTACCTGATGGGCGACTGGAAAGCAGCCAAAGAACGCCTCACACTGAATGCCGGCCTGCGCATGGAATATGACCGGCAGCGCCTCGCAGGAGCCAAAGACGGCGCCACCGGAAAAAACACAGTGGAAATGGTCAATGTAGATCATAAAAAGACTGTCCTGCTGCCTTCTGTTAATATCAGCTTCCGGCCCCAAAATACCCTGGTGCTCCGCGCTGGCTATGGCCGCAACGTTAACCGGCCAGACTTCCGGGAATTAACACCTTACACCGATTACGACTTCTCCCGCAATGAAGAAATAAAAGGAAACCCAAGAGTGATAACTGCCGAAATCGACAACCTCGATCTGCGCGCCGAACTATATCCCAAAACCAATAACGAGGTGATCAACGTAGGCGTTTTTTATAAACACATCAAACATCCGATTGAAAAAATGCGGGATGAAGTTACTAGTGATGAAATGCACGACGGATGGGGATTCAACAGGATCACCTACGACAATTCCGTTAGCGCCAACATCATGGGTATTGAAGCGGAAATCAAAAAAAGTCTCTCGTTTATTCCCGGTAATGTCTTCAAACACTTGTCTGTAGTTCTGAATGGCACTTTCATCAAAAGCAATACAGAAAGACGCCAAACTCATGACAACGCCTCTAATGACAGCCTGCACAAATCAGGTGGTCCTTTACAGGGACAAGCGCCCTATATCGCGAATGCCGGATTATTCTATGAAAATGTGGCTACCGGCACCAAGGCAGGACTGGTATACAACGTAAGTGGCCCCAGTATCTACGCCAAAAGTATTCGTACACTGGCTGATTCCACCGCTAACGATACCTATATCCGTCCGGACCTGCTGCAGCTGCCCACACATCTGCTGGACCTCTCCATTACCCAACGTATCATAAAATCACTGCAAGTAAAATTGAGTATCCAGAACCTGCTGGATCAAAGCTACCGCATTGTGGAAGATCAGAATTTTAACCAGCGCTACGACAAAGAAGTAGAAGTAGAAAGAAAAGATGGCAAAAAATACTTCAGTGGCGATAACATCTATACCAGATACAAACCCGGTAGGTATATCCTGCTGCAGTTTACCTACACTTTTTAAAAAATAAGTTATGAATAAGTATACTCTACTTCTGTTAATAATACTCACCGGCATGCTGCATGCCTGTAACAAGGACGTTACACTCCCGGATGAGGCAGCAAAAGGACAGATCAGCTTTTACTTTGCCTCCACAGCACTGACCAATGGGGCTGAAGTAAGGGGCTCCAAAGGTTATCTGGTATTGATAGACAGCCGCGACAGCAGCTATCGTCCGCCTAAAGATATCTTCTCCTCCATTTATCCTTTTCTGTATAATCCATCTCAAAGATCCACCACTTACCCGCAAACGAAGACCAGCTGGATTCAATTTATGGCACTGGATGCCGGCCAGCATCAGTTGTCCCTTAAAGACACCTCCTCCCGCTTGCTGGACAGTGTGAAATTTACGCTGGATGCAGACAAACCGGCGATAGTATTTTATGGCGACAGTATCGGTAATTACAGCCATATCATTGCTGCCGATCCGTTTGTTGCCGATACAGGCAAAATCGGCATCAGGATTATTAATCTCAGCCCGTTTACCGGCCCGGTGTATATGACCCTGAACAAAGTCGTGCCCCCTGGCCTGCCAGCATATACCCAATACATGGACCATACCGGATTTCTTCCAATGGCATTGAGTACACCACAAACCTTCAACATCAAAGTATACCGGTATGGTGATGATAAAAATTTTCTCACCCGTGGTACACTGGAAGCTATTCCCGGTCACGCCTATACGCTGATAATCAGTGGTTATTCAGATAATAACCCGGGAAGCTATAAGGATCCCCTAACCGGTGCCAATGTAAGTCTCAGTAATAACTTCTCTCTTGCCGTCATAAAAACATTCTAATTAAAAAACTACAGATGAAACAGGTATTAACATTATTAAGTCTTTGCCTGCTCTTTTGGTGCGGCTGCAAAAAAGTAGATGATCACGCAGCCCAGGTGGCAGATCAACCGTGGTTCTCTGAGCAATATACCCAGTTCACTGGTAGCCGTCTCGCGCCCATCAACTGGACTTACCCTTCTTCTCTTATTGTTGGCGATACGGCCACGCTGGTAGGAAAATTATTCCCAACCCGTACCGGCACTGTAATCAGCGTAGGTAATGTGCCCATCAAAATAATAGATACAGCACAGCTGACACCACGATACACAACTTACAGCGAGCAAGGGCAAATCGATGCCGTACGCTTTGTGGTAACCCGTGAAATGGGTGCCGGCGACAACAGACCTGTTACAGTCACTGCTAATGGTGTTACCGTTTATGGTCCTTCTGTAAGCATCAAACTGATAGGTGGCAGCAGCCTGCGCACGGATACTACGCTATGGGTAGATCAGCTTGCGCAATGGACACCGGACAACCTGAGTGATTATCAGAAAAAAAATTACAATCTTATCCGTTCAGTCCATACAGACATGTTCGGTAATATTTACTTTGACAATCAATTATCTATCCAATCGTTCCGTAACGGCAACTTTACCACCATTCTCAAAGCCGGAGACGCTTTAAAGGACAGTAAAAACAGTAGCTTCAGCATAAAATACATACTGGGTAGTACCATTACCTTTACCGGAGATGTATTATACTTCACCACAGAAACAACTGAAGATGTTCCGGAAGCCGCACAAAACTATATCTTCCGTTTGTGCAAAATGGATCTGGCCAGCAAGACTATAACTACCATCAACCGCACATTGGTAACCCAAAACGCCACCACTGCCGAAACCAACACCATACTGCAGGGAGAGATATCCCAACTAAAAATAGTGGCGATGCGTCTGAATACAGATGTTAATAACAATCTTTATTACACCAATTATTATGCACCTGAAGTAGCTTCCGGAAACCATGCCAGATGGTATAACTATGTAGGCGGAAACTTCAGCGGACAAGTTGGCCAGGAACCAATCAATGGTATTATAATGGTGTCTAAAATGGACCCTGCCGGGCAGGTACGGGGTATAATGAGCTGGAAGCAATGGTTCCCCTCTATTGGCATTCCGGTATCCACCGGCTATTATTCGCTTGATCCAAGCGGCAAATTCCTGTATGGATACTATTCCTCTAACTGGATTTCCTATAATGGTATTCAGTATAATATTCCTGAAGACGACCAGGGTGTAACCCTGAAATCCAACCAAACTCAATTTGCATATCACTCCTATGAAACCAATCCCGAATACAAGATGACCGGAACGTTTGCCGCATTTGGTGTGAGCCCGGCTAGTACGGTGTTAAACAACAATATACAGCTGGCAAATGGTACTACCCTGATAAGACAAAGCCACATACTTGAGTGCTACGATATTCCTTCCCAAAGCACCTATACTTATGCAGGTGTGGAAGCAGGAATAAATCAAACGATAAGTGAGCAGAATCAAACAACCGGATTAGCCAAATGGGTTGACTTTTCAGGGGTATCACTCATTGGTCAGGATAAAAGTGGGGCATTGTATTTTTTCCGCGGAAACAAAGCAGACAATCCGCCCATCTTCTACAAACTCTACCCTAAAAAACAATAAAACAACAACAGAGGGCTGACCATTGGTCAGCCCTGTTTTTCTGTATGCACCTGCTGTCCGCAACCCCGCCAACCATCGCTAAACTGACGAAAAGCTGCGCGCATCAATAATACATTCATACCGATAAAGAGTACAATAACAAGTATCGCAGCCACTTTGGAGATATTCGCCAATACCCGCTTCCGGGAGAAACCACCAAAGATATAACCGATAATAAATACCATACAGGCTGCAAAAAGTATCCTGAGAAGGATAAGAAAGGGAAAGATCATTTTTTTGATTTTTTAATTTGAAAACACTCACCTGAACTTGCTCAGCAACGCCTCGTTTTCAGCTTTACCCCAGTGAGGTGTATCTCCGGTCTGTTCTTTTGCCAGCAATGCCAGGCTTTTTCCTGCCAGCTCTTTAGCCAGCTGTTTATCACCACCCCATAACTTAGGCGTATAATATTTTACCCATGCCTGTACATACAATGCCCTGGGATTCTCCGGCGCCAGCTGACGCGCTACCTGCAGATATTTTTCAGACAATGAACCATACTTACGACCATAAGTCATCGGATTGATAAATACTTTTGTACGATACACCATGCTCATCACGGTATATATTTCAGATGACCATGCTTTGTGAGATGCACTATCCACCAGCGATACAGCCCGGTTAATCTGTTCTTCTCCTTTGTTGCTATAAGGCTCTATCTTCTCTCCGTCATCCTGATATAAAAAACCGATCCTCGCATTGCAATAGGCAGCGTAATACCACGGTAGCCAGAACTGAGGCTGTTTTTCCGCCAGTGACACAAATGTTTTTTCTAATGCTTCAAAGTCCTTTACAGCGGCTGCTTTATCCAGCTGGCGCACAGCTTCGCCCAGAGAAGCCGGCTGTTGAGCCCACACTATGGCCGAGAAAGAAAACAGCATCAGCAGTGACAAGATTGTTTTTTTCATTTTTAATGAATTTTCTGGTTATAAATTATTGTTGATAAAATCATCGGTACGGTCTATTCCCAGCGTCATAAAGAAGCCAATGAAATAGGTTCTACTGGACGGCAACATTATCGGCACCCTATGCTGACCGTTGTAACTGTAGTTGTAGCCAAACACCTGTTTGGTGCCCAGCAGGTTATTCACACCCAGCGCAAAACCTGAAAAGTCTTTATGTCTCCACTTAGGGAATAAGGAAAGCATATGCGAAAGATGCAGATTCACTACACTATAGGGCTTTGTAGTTCCCTCGTCATACAACTGCCAGCCGTTATTGAAACGAATATCATAGTATGGCCTTCCCGCCGCTAACGCATAGGACACGTTCACACCAGTAGATATGTCCGGGAAAAACTTCTTCACGGCGATGGTCATCGTATGTGGCGAAGCAAAGCCAGGCTTCAGCTCCATCGGAAAATTGAGATAATCTCTTTTCGTATCCAGAAAAGTATAAGTAACCCAATAGTCCATATTTTTAAACGTTTTTTTATCACGGAAAAACAATTCAACACCTTTCGCATATCCGTTACCGTTAGACTCACTCTGTGGTAACAACTTCACCAAATGATCATAGATTTTGTAATAGGCTTCCACGCGGAAAAACCGGTTATGGGCACGCCTGGTATAGTTGAGTACATAGTGAGCAGCCTGGGAAAGCGACAACGTTCTGTTGTGGTATAAAAAGTCGTTGAGGGGTTCCTGATAGAATATGCCATAGGCAAGATTTAGCTGACTTTCTTCACTCAGCCTCCAGCCAATACTCAATCTCGGAGCTAGCGACCATTGTTTTAAGAGAGAAGTGTGCTCCAGCCGTAAACCCACTTTGGCAGCCACATTATGGGCGATATAAATATCTCCTTCTGCAAAGGCAGCAGACAGCTGGTCTGTGAGTGTTATGGCACTGTCGTTCGTATAGCCTTTATCTTTAGTATAAAATTGTTCTGCTCCAAACCGGATTGCCTGCACCCCTGGCAGAAAGCGAGTGAAAACCACCCTTGCCTGGGCAAAGTCAGAACCTATATTACTGCTGGCGTTTTTAGCCAGGAAAGGCAGTTCCGGCAGTACGACCGTATTTTTTGATTCATCCACCAGACTGCGTATTGTATTCACTTTGTTGTAGCTATAGGCCAGCCCTGTTTCCATCTTCCAGTGTTCGCCAAATGAATTGCGGTAACTCAGGTTGGTATAAAAATTATCTCCTTTCACCTGATATCCGGAGCGTAGCGCAGCACTGTCAATATCCGGATTATACATCCCTACTGCACTGTGGCTCCATACTGTATACACTTTAAGCATACCGGTACGGCCTGTTTTAATACGGAAGTTGGCATTGCCTTCCACATAGGCAGGGCCCAGAAAATAATCCGGAACATGTGGTACCAGTGAATTATACAATGATTGATTGGAGTAGTTGAACCCCAGTCCGTAACTACTGCGGTTGTCTTTGGCGAGGTGTTGCAAACCCGCGCCCTGATTGGAAGGGAACAAATACAGGCTGGCAGAGGATTTCTCCGGCAGGTCTACACTTTCCAGTATCAGGGCACTGCTCATGGCCTGTCCATACAGGGCGGAATAACCTCCGGAGCTGAACAGTATTCCTTTAAAGAGGAAGGGATTAATACGTGCGCCCTGCGGAATGCCAGGCACTGCCGGGTAGTTGGGGTATTTAAACAACGTACCATCAATAAACTGTTTTGTTTCGTCGCTGGTGCCACCTCTTACAAAAAGACCTTCCTGATCTCCGATCTGTTGAACACCAGGTAGTGACCGCAATGCCTGAGAAAGGTCTCCATTGTTGCCCGCCACTGTCAACGCATCCATGGGTGTAAGGGAAGCACCCTTGGCCTTGTCGCTGGCTTCAAAAGCGCCGGCATTTACTGTCACCTGTTTCAACGAACGGGAGGTCCCCCGGACAACGGTATCCTGCGGCGCTTTGCCGGCGCTGTCTTTAGGGAGGCCTTGTGCATTGACAATGGTGGGCAGCATTGTCAGAAAAATCCATCTGATATATTTTGCCATCGCTGGTAGTATTATCTGCCCACAAAGCTAGTGGGTAGTACAACCGCCATTCCGGCAAAGAGACTATAAAGGGAAGTGTCGCGACAAGACGGAAAAGTCTGCGTATTTTAATTTTCAGGACCTGCTACAATACGGTTGATATTCTCTTTGAAAAAATCGCTGACAGGAATTTCTTTTTCACCCACACAAACCAGATCACGTTTGACAGCCGTAATTTTTTTCACGGCCACCAGATAGGATTTATGTGTGCGGACAAAAGCTTCAACAGGCAATTTTTCCATGATTGCTTTCATGGTCATGCGTGTGAGTATGGGTTTGGGAGAAGATGACAGGTGGATTTTGATATAGTCTTTTAACCCTTCTATATATTCAATATCGTCTACAACGACTTTCACTTGTGTGTATTCCACATTGACAAAAAAGTCAGTTAACGTTTTAACAGGCACAGGGGTTTGTTGTAAACGGAATAGTTCGTTGGCGCGGTTGCAGGCTTTGAGGAAACGTTCGAAGCTAAAGGGTTTCAGCAGATAATCGACTACCTGCAAATTATAGCCTTCCAGTGCATATTTTTCATAGGCAGTCACCAGAATCACCAGTGGCGGGTGTTTCAGCGACTGCAGGAATTGCAGGCCGCTGAGACGAGGCATCTGTATATCCAGGAAGATCAGGTCTACAGATTCCTTTTGCAACACTTCCATGGCCTCCAGTGCGTTTTTACAGGTAGCCACCAGTTGCAGGAAAGGTATCTGTCGGATATTGTCTTCCAACAGTTCCCGCACCAGTTGTTCATCATCTACAGCAATACAACGCATCATATAAGCTTCAACGTTAGGTGAATATGAAACCGGTTATGATCATCATTGACAGTCAGATGGTAGTGATCACGGTACAACAGCTCCAGCCTTGATTTGACATTGACCAGTCCTATACCGGAACTCTCATCCTTACTGATATCCTGTACCGGATCGTATTGATTCTCCACTTCAAAGGTAAGCACATCTTCCCTAACAACAGACAGCCGGATATGAATAACAGGATCCAATACGCCGGTACCATGTTTGAAAGCGTTTTCCACAAAAGGGATGAGCAGCATAGGTTCTATCATATAACCTTCCAGCGCGGCAGCTGGAGGCGTATCACATTCGATCGTTACATCACTGCCAAAACGAAGCTGCTGCAAGGCAATATAACTGTTGAGATAGTCAACTTCCTTTGACAGTGCTACTTTGGTTCCGCCTGCATCATACAGCATATAACGCATCAGCTCTGATAACATAATCAGAGAAGTTTCCAATCTGTCGGATTTTTTTCGGGCCAGTGACACCAGGTTGGTCAGCACGTTAAAAAGAAAATGCGGGCTGATCTGCGAACGCAGAAACTTCAGTTCTGTAGCCAGTTGCGCGGCCTCTTTTTCTTTCTGCTTTTTTTCTTCGTATATGCGATCGAGTATCTTTCGGTATACCAGGCTGATAATAAACACTGCCACAGAGGGCGCAAATACAAAACGATAGGCAGCGGTGTTCTTCAGGAGCTCCGGAAACCACCACGCCATAATCCGGTATTTCAACTGAAAAGAAACTATCAGCATCAGGAGAACGGCAATAATATACAGCCACCAATAACGCCGGTTCATCAACCGTGGATACAGATAAAAAGCATTGCCATAAAATATGGCCATATGGATCACACCGGCAATGGTAAAGAAAGGTCCGGGAATAGGGCCTATGCTATAATTACTTTCGGCAGAAGATACTGCATACGGCAGGAACAACAGCATGCCCCAGATGAGTGCATGCAGTATCACGTTAATATATGCGGATGTCGGGAATGCTTTCATTTACAGTATAAATATACGGCAAAGTGCCTTCCTTCCCTTCCGGCAAAACCCGGTATGCGACTACACGGCAAAATGTGCAGACAAAACGGGCATTTATTCGTAGGATATATAAGTTGTCTGGCCGGTTATATTACCGCCATTAGTGACGATTTTCACCGGATATCCTGCATGATTATACTCATAGCTGTATTGCTGCACCAGCTCGATGGTATTACCGATAGCGATATTCATTTTTATAACATTGTTCGGGGAAACCAGGTCAGCAAACCGTTGCAGAGCAGGCAGTACCATCCCGTATTTTTTATACATCGCATAAAAAGGGTTGGGGTGGTTATCATACTGATAGGTGATCTTCACTACAATTTCCCTCGGAATACCGGGAGTAGACACAAAATCACGGACATAGGCAATCGCCTTGCTGATATTGCCTTTGGCATCATATTCAAATTTCACGGAAGTGTAGTAAGCCGTATTCCATTTGCCAGGCATGAAGGTCAGCGAATCCAGGCGGCTGGTGACATAGTTGTAGCCATAGCTGCTCAATACATTTCCGTTTTCAAAGTGTTCGGAATCAACGCCTTTTCCCGTAGTTGTTTTGGAAAAGGTATACAGGGAATCGGCAATGCTGCCGCTGCAAATATTACCGGTCCATGTATAGGTGCTTTTATAAATATACCCGCTGATAATATTGTTCACCGTATCACTATGCTCAATACGGCTGCTGATAATACGGCCACTATTATCATAGGTAAATGTTTCGTTTCCAATGGCCACCAGGCGGTCGCCCTGGTATTTGAAAGGAGGGATATCTGAGATAGCAGTAATTTTCACACTGGAATAATCATTGGGGCTATTGTCATTATTCTTTTTGCAGGCTCCCAGGAGTAGTACAGCGAAACACAAAACAGCGCTAAATGATTTCATATAAAGGCATAAGGTTTTAACAAAATAGAGAAATAATAATTGCAGCAAGGTTATCTTTCGGCGTACTGCTGCAGCTTCAGCCGTTCTTCTTCTGAAAGACTACTGATACCATTGTGATGAATCTTCTCAAGTATAGTATCTATCTCCTGTTGCTGTATGGTACGCTGCTGATTATACAAATCATCGACGTTCCGGTAATGTTTTGCAGCATTGTTATCAGTAAGCAGTACATGTGGTTTACGGAAGAGTACATACAGAAACACCAGACAAGGCAGTGTCATCGCCAGTAAAGGCAGGTAGTTTTCTTTCACCACTTCCGGATGCAGACAGATAGCAAAGAGCAGTCCGATGAAAGCGCCTCCCAGGTGGGCCTCATGGGCTGTACTATCATCGTCTGATTTAATTTTCATGATAGTATACAGCGTATATCCGGCACCGTATATCCAGCCGGGGATATACAACGGTATGCCGAAAAAGCTGATATCCATACCCGGGAACAGTGCGATGGAAGCGAAGATGATACCACATACCGCTCCGGACGCGCCTACAGCACTATAATCCCCATGATGACGATGAACAAACAGCAATAACAGGTTACCACCTACCATGCTGGTCATATAAATGAACAGAAAATATTTGATGCCTAACACCACTTCCACTGCGCCACTGAAAAAACAGAGCGACATCATGTTAAAAATCAGATGCATCCAGCTGGTATGCAGGAAGCCGGAAGTTACCAGACGTCCATATTCCTTGTGGATCAGTATTTCATCCACAATAAAAGAATGGTTGTAGTAAAAAGCGGTGTTTTTAAATCCTTTATAGGACACCACCAGATTCAACAGGATCAACACCAGGGTTACAATGCCGATATCATTCATGGCAACAGGACATTAAGGGTACAGGATAAAAATATGAACGGCAGTCAGTATACCTGGCTGCCGTTCATAAAGATAATACAACTATCAGAAAATAGGATCAGGCGGTGTATTGGTATTATCATTTCTTTCTACAAAAGGATAAGGGAAGAAATTACGTTTCCGCTCAGCAACAGGGCGGCCGAAACGCCTTTCATCTTCCACTTCCTGCCCCGACATAAACATCTCGATGCGACGGTTTCTGTATATCTGCGTCAGCAGGTCAGGGATATTGCCAACCGCAACAGGCGGCAGGCTGGCCCCTACACCAAACGGGTCCTGTGCCGGCGTTTTGGTCACTACTTTATTCAGCTCTGTCAGCCCCTGTGCCAGATTGTTCATACGGGCATAACATTCAGCTTTGATCAGCGTAATTTCTCCGGGCAGAAATACCGGGATGGACTGGATATTGGTGGTAAAGAAGCCGCCGATTGCAAATTTGGTAGGTTTGCCATTAGGAGGCCGGGAGATATAAAAAGGTATGCGTGCATCTGCCAGGTCCGGCTGTATGCCCACAGGCAGGCCCATAGTAGAATCCACCACCTGATAAATATTGCTGGTAGACGCTACCAGTATAAAAATAGGATTGGGTACCTGTGGGTTAAAGTTGAAGGTACTGATACCAGCGGCCGTAAGATCTACTTTATTGGCTGCATCCAGCGCAGTGGCATAGTCGCCGGCACAGAGTGCATAACGCGCCTTGAGTGCATAGAGGGTATTAACGATATTGATACCCTTGGGTATATTAGGCGCAAAGTTGGCGCCTATCGGCGTAGCGGCAATGGTATTGAGTGCGTTGTCGATAGTGCGTACCGCCCTCGCATACCCTTGCTGGGCCGGGATAAAATGAACAGCGCCCGTCTGGTTGTCTGGCTGGCTGGTGGTGTCAGGCACCTGCTCCCAGTAATTGGCTTGTACCCCCAGCGCCAGCGCCTTAAAAATGGAAGTATAGGCAATCAATCCGCTGGCAAAGCCTTTATCAGCCACCACACTATTGGTCTTATTGAGCACCTTGTCTGCTTCATAGGCTATTTTATTTGTCACAGACCACATACCGGTTACCACCACATTGTTATTGAGCAGGGTATTGCCGCCGGTGGCCAGCTGGCCTTCATCTGCGTTACCAGGGTTGGTAACGAATGTTTCACCGGTCAATAAGCTGCCGGAGGTAGTGGTGGTATATATCAGTCCTATCCTGTCTTTTACATACCAGGCCTGTAAGCCCACGGCCACATCGGTGAGTGCCTGGGGGGAACTGTAAGCCTGGTCCAGGGAAGGCCCTGAAGGGTCCTGGTAATCTTTTTTGCAGGCAGTCATAACACACAACATCAGTGCTGCCATGACCAAATATTTATAGAGCGCAATATATCGTTTCATGATCATCTGTTTTGTAGTTAGAATTTAGCACGGACAGTCAGGTTATAAGTACGGGGAATAGGTACGGCCCCGAAGTCTATCCCGCGTAATACCGTGCTCTGACCGGCGGCATTCACTTCCGGATCGTAGCCTTTGTAGTTGTCCCAGGAAATGAGGTTACGGCCTCCGAGGCTCACGGTGAGGTTATTCAAGCCCTTCACTACCTTGTTGCCAAAGTCATAGCTCAGGGACACTTCACGTAGTTTTACAAAGTTGCCATCGTCTATCCTGAACTCCTGGATATTGTACACACCGGCAATGTATCCTCTGGGCAGCTGTCCCCTATCTTCCTGCTCTGCTACTTTACCATTGTCCACACCCTGACGGGTCCTGAAGTCCGCGTTAAATACATCTACTCCCTGCACTGCATCCAGCTGGATATGCAGCCCGAGTTTTTTGTACTGCAGGTCTGTGGTGAAAGTCCCTGTCCAGTCAGGATTAGGATCTCCGATTATTTTATTGAGCGCCGGCGCAGTAGCCAGGGGCAGGCCGGTGGCAGGATCACGTTGTGGCGTATACGTTAAAGGGCTGTTTTGTATGCCTCTTTCTGTTAAAGGTATGCCCTTGGCATTTGTGATGATATTGCCATTGGCATCTCTGGCGAAGAAAGTACCGTAAAAGAATCCGATAGGTTCTCCATTGGCAATCCCTACTGGTGCTCCGCCTACAGTGTTCAGCAATATCAGTGACTGTCCTATGCTCAACGCCTTATTCCTGTTGCGGTTGAAGATAGCGGTGAAGTTCCAGGTAAAATTGGTGGTTTTCACCGGCACAGCATTCAGCACCACTTCAAAACCATTGTTCTGAAGAGAACCGATATTACTCAGTATGAACTGATAACCTTTGGTAGGCGCCACCGCTCTGCTGATCAGCAGGTCGTTCACTTTTTTACGGTAGTAGTTAACGCTGAGGCCTATACGATCCCCCAGAAACGACATATCCGTACCTATTTCCAGCTCTTTCTGTTTTTCTGGTTTTACGTTGGGATCGGTGAAGGTGGTCTGTCCCTGAAAGCCAGATGCACCGATAAAAGCATTGGCGTTATAAGTGTTAAAACGTCCGTAGGCGGGGATACCGGTAAGGTTGCCAGATTCGCCATAGGCAGCACGCAGTTTCAGCAGGGTCCACCATTTGGAGATGGAGGACTTGCCCCAGAAATCGGTGCCGGAGATCACGTAACTGCCACTGAGTTTAGTATACAGCTGGTTGCGTTCACTACTACCAAAAACAGAAGAACCATCCACACGCAGGGCGCCGGTCAGGAACAACTGGTTGCGGAATTTGAAGTTCTGCTGGATATATTCCCCGGAGATAGACAGCTCGGTACGCTGATCACTGCCCGGAATAGCGGTAGTGGCCCTGTCGGCAGTCTGCACAAAGGGAGGCATACCTCTGCCCTGTTGCAGGGAGTATTGTTGCCGCTGATATTGTACAGAGTAACCTACCTGTGTCACAGATTCCAGGTCCTTGTTGATACTGGCGTTATAGGTAGCGTTCACATCATGGTTGAGCAAGAGTGAATTATTGGCACCTACGCTGGCATAGCCGTTCTGGCTGGGGTCCAGCGCTGTACCACCACCGAAAAAGCTGGTACTTACGTTATATGCAAATGGCGGAATAAAGGTGGTACCATACTGGTAATAGTTGTCGATACCCACGTGATAGTCTACTGTCAGATTCTTGATGGGATTGAGTTTCAGGCCAACGCCGGTGATTACCCTCCCCACCTGTTGTTGCTGGCGGAAATCCTGGATGATGGATACAGGGTTTACACGGCCCAGGTTACCCACTTTCTGAAGATTGCCAAATGCATCCCTTTGCTGAATATCGTAGTAGTTACCCAGGATGGTAACGGAGTTCATCGGTGAATAAAAGGTGTTGCCATCCGGCTTTTCATTCGACTTGCTATAGATGTAGTTAACGGTGGCATTAACACTCAACCAACTGGTAATTTCCTGGTCCAGGTTGACTCTGAAGCTGAAGCGGTTGAAGTCTGTATTTTTGATGATACCCTGGTTATAGAAGTAACTGGCAGAAGCGTAGTATTTGGTTTTGTCTTTACCGCCGGCGATGGAGATATTGTTATCTGTACCTACACCGGTGCGGAAGATAAAATCCTGGTAGTCGAAGCGTTGTACCGGAAAAGTGCTGACTACAGCGGGTGTGAGAATATTTTGTGTGGAGTCCTGAGGGTTGCCACCGAATTTGGTAGGAGCCCTGTTGACACTCAGTTTTTTCCGCAGCTCGTTGATAGAGAGGCCTGTGGAGAAGTTGATCACTGGTTTGCCGGAACTTCCTCTTTTAGTGAATATCTGTACTACGCCGGCGTTGGCCCTGGAACCGTAGATAGCAGCGGCCGCGGCACCGTTGAGCACTTCCACCCTTTCAATATCATCCGGGTTGATGTCGGCCATACGGTTTTGTCCGACAGCACCCACGAAGTTGGCGCCTGCATAGTTGGGATCGGCGTTGGTAACGCGAGTAGTGGAGTTATCCACAATTACGCCGTCCACGATATAGAGTGGTTCCGTAGAACCGTTGATGGTACTGATACCTCTGAGTTTCACGGATATACCACCAGAAGGATCACCAGAGTTTTGGGTGATCTGGGCTCCGGCTGTTTTACCCTGAAGCGCTGCCAGTACGTTGCCGGTAGCGCCTTTGTTAAGATCGTCGGCCTTTACAGAGGCGATATAACTACCCAGTTGGCGGCGGGTGGTACCCTGAGAGGTACCGGTAACGACTATCTCATCCAGTTTGGATACAGAGGTTCCCATCTTCACATCTCTGGTGATATTGCTGGTACCAATAGTGACGGGCATTTCCTGGGAAGTAAAACCGATACCGGTAAAAACCAGGGTGTAGCTTCCAGCCGGTACATTGGCCATAAAACTATAGATACCATCTACCGAAGTATTGGAGCCCAGTTTGGTGTTCTTCAGTGTTACCGTGATTCCAGGTAAGGGAGTTCCGGTTTCGTCTGTCACCTTACCGGATATTTTCACCTGCGCACTGACGGTGGCTGCCAGGCAGGTCATCAACAGAAAAAGCAGCACACGGCGGCCTTCTGTCAATCGCATAAATAGACGCGTGATCATAAACAATTTTTAATTATGGTTACTATTGTTGGTTGCTTCTAAAACAGCTCCTAAAGCTGTTGCATGGTTGATGACTCTTCTTGTTTCTTCTTTTGTTTGTTATTGATAATAATTAAAGAGACAGGCATTCCGAAGCCTGTTGTCAGTTCAGTCAAAACGTGTTGTCCCGGAACGTTCTTCAAACATTCAGTCTTTTACCGCTATTTGTCCTGTAAAACAGCCCGGGAGGGCTATTTGTTGATAATACGGAGGATAAAAATGAAAATGACTCTTATATAATTTTTATTCCCTTACTGCTATATGGTTGTAATTTCTTCGATTTTGGTGGTAGCTCTGTTATCAGCATATCAATATCTTCTATGTCACATATCTTCAGATGTTCTGCTGTATTTACTTTTTCGGAGATGCAGAGTGCCACTACTTTTCTGGCGGTACTGACCATGGCTTTTTTTACCTGTACTACTTCCCAGTCGTTATCTGTAAGGCCGGCCTCTACATCGATGGCATTTACGCCGAGGAAACACAAGTCGGCACGGATATCTCTTATTTTGGAGATCGCTTCGCCGCCAACGGTGATCTTTGAATTTTTGGCCAGCTTATCTCCGATGACAATCACTTCAATGTTAGGATGGTTGGCATATTCAAATGCTGCAGGCAGACTAACGGTGATAAAAGTGGCGCGCAATTCAGCTGGTAATATTCTGGCCAGCTGCAATATGGTGGTGCCGCCTGTTGTTAGCACAAACATACCGTCGTGTATGAGTTCCACCGCTTTCAGCGCAATCATGCGCTTCTCCTCAATGGCATAAACATCCTGTGAAACAATCCCCTGGTGAAATGAATTAGACAATCCGCCACCATGTACTTTCAGGATCTTCCCTTCCTGTGCCAGCGATGCCAGATCCCGCCGGATCGTATCTTCCGAAACACCCATCTGCTCACTCAGGTGAGAGGACAATACCTTGTTGTGCAGGTTGACCTGATGTAAGATATATGCCTGGCGTTCCTTCTTTAACATAGGAAGATGATTCTACTTTTAATTTCGGCAAAAAAACGCATTCAAACAAATATAAAAATGCATTTTCCTGCAGGTTTCTGCATTAAACGTAGGACCCACCTGCAATATTTTTTTTGCGGAATATTTTTCAGGGAGATGAAATGGCATTAAAAAGGAGATGATCATCCGATAGGATACCGAATGATCATCTCCTTAAAAAAAATCAGCGTAGCAATTATTTATTGTCCAGCCATACCACCTTCTGTTCCGGCGTATGTTCCTGCCCGATAACATTCCTGTACAGGTCGGGGCGGCGAGCCTTGCGGTAACGGTGTCCGCCGGCCTGCTGCAGCTTTTCAGGTGTCAGTGTGGCCACCGTGTAATCGTTATCCAGCTTGCGGCATTCGCCGATGATATCGCCGAATGGATCGAGGATCATAGAGCAGCCGTTTTTCAGCTGGTCATCATCCATACCAATAGGGTTGGAGAACACTACGTATACCCCATTATCGTAGGCACGTGCCGGCAGCCATTTCATCAACCAACTGCGGCCTTTGAGTCCATCAAATTCCATACGCAGGGAGGTAGGGTCTGCAGCTCTGTTGTGCCACAGAGCAGGGTCTACAAAACCTGCACCCGGACGGGAAGACGGCGTACACATCGTCACATGTGGCATAAAGATAATATCGGCGCCCAGCAGACTGGTAGCTCTTACATTTTCAATGACATTGTTATCGTAGCAGATCAGGATACCACATTTCCATCCCAGCAGATCAAACACTACGTATTCATCACCAGGCGTAAGATATGGGTTGATGAAAGGATGCAGCTTGCGGTACTTGGCCACCAGTCCGTTTTTATCCACACACACATAGGCTTTGTATAATTTGTCTGCCGCATCTTTTTCAAACAGGCCCGCCAGGATAGCGATATCATGTTCCCGGGCAATGGCAGTCAGCCGTTGGATACTAGGGCCATCGGGAATAAACTCTGCCAGGTCCAGCATCTGTTCCCGGGAGAGCCCCCGGGCGAAAGTGTAGCCGGTAACGGAACATTCATGAAAGGCGATAGCCTGTGCGCCATCGGCAGCTGCTTTGGCCGCCAGGTCATTAATCTGTTGAAGATTGTAAGCTTTGTCTCCGCTTTTGTTCTCAAATTGAGCTGATGCAACTTTAATATTCTTCATAAATAATCGTATATGCTTAATAGTTATATTTCTTCACTTTTGTTCCGGCTGCACTGTCGCGGATCAGTTCTGCCAGGCGTTTTTCCCGGGTAGCCTCCTGTTTGCCAGACATCACCCAGTTGGCAGTCACCTTCCGGTAGGTAGGCGCCATTTTCTGGTAAAACTCCCAGGCTTTTTTATTGGCCCGGATACGTTGTTCATACGCTTCGGAAAGCTGGACAGGCTCCTTTTGTTCGTAGGTATAGATAGCCGAACGCTCCGCCTCCCGCTTATTGAAGGCAGCGATGCCCGCAGGCATCATCCTACCGGCTTTGGTGAGGTCTTCTACTTTTTTGATATTGACCGCACTCCAGATACTTTTATGTTTACGGGGCGTAAAACGAATACAATAACGCTCCTCATCAATAGATTTCCGGACACCATCTATCCAGCCATAACAAATAGCTTCGTCTACCGATTCTGACCATGACATGCTTTTTTTACCGGAACCAACCTTATAATATCCTACCAGCAATTCTTCTGCTTTGTGATGGTGTTTATCCAACCATTGACGGAATGTTTCACTCGTTTCGAAAAATGTGGGTTTATCATCCATACGGGGTACGATAGATTAATAAGTAAAAGATAAATACTATTTCTGATAATCAACAAAATCAAAATTAACTAGCTTTGGGTTAGAACGAACTGATATGAAAGATTTTAAGAAACATTTTATTATACCAGCTGAACCGGAAGAAGTTTACGCTGCACTGACTAACCCGGCTACCATCCGGTTATGGACAGGGGAAGTGGCAGAAATGTCTACTGAACCGGGGTCTGAATTCTCTATGTGGGAAGAAAGTATTGTGGGCAAGAACCTGGAATTTGAGCCAGGCAGGAAGATCGTACAGCAGTGGTATTTTGGGGAAGATGAAGAAGCGGCATCTATTGTCACTATTATTCTTCATCCCAGCAAAAAGGGCACCGACGCGGAATTGAGGCATACCAATATTCCCGACGAAGCTTATGAAGATATTACCACCGGCTGGCAGGAAGCCTATTTCGGCGCGCTGATCGACTTTTATAAGGAATAACAAACAGAAAGGCCGGAGCAGATTTATCATCCACTCCGGCCTTCTTTATTAATTGCATTATTATTCACTGATCTGATATGGGAAACTGCTGTCCAGCCATTCGAAGTTGATCTCAGCTTCGAGGATAGCCTGCAGCTCTTCTCCTGTCAGAGAGCCTTTACGGTAAGTTTCTGCCACGATCTCCTGCTGATGCGGTGTAATATAAGGCGCATGTGTACGCAGGAAATGCCGGGTATTTTCCTGCATGTCTCCGTTAGCGATGAGGCCGGGGTATTTCGGATCGGGATTGGTAACGGCTTCCAGCAGCTGCGCGAATATAAAGTCCTGCAGATTTTTGGCCAGGACCACAGCTTCGTTGCTGTCATGATATACCAGCACCACCGGCACATCATTTCCATCCTGCAGGTTATAATAAAAGGCGTACCAATCACCGGCACCAGTCACACCAAAAGGTACAAAGCGGTGGGTTTCGTCGGCAAACAGCATTCCTTCCTGCATCCCTTCTGTAATCTCATCTTCTTCCATAATCTCAAAATCGTTGGCAAACAGCAGCAAAGGTGGGTTCTCCCGGAGGTGTGGAAATTCGTTATTAAACCATTCCGGCCCCAATACGCCCCAGTCGAGCATACCATCTTTACTCAACTGCTTATATAACGTGGGATATGTAAAATCGTAGTCTTTCTCTATCGTTTCCAGTATCGTCATCTTATTAGAGGATTTACGCAGGCAAGATACTGCTATTTGTTTGCCTTTGCACGTTTAAAGGTAAGTTCACCCTGTTTCTGATAGGGATTCATTACAAACGATAACAGACTGCCGTCGTCTTTGAGTTCTACTACGCGGAAGCCGTGATAGTCAACGCCCCAGCTGCCGCCTACGTGGCCATCCCAGAGGAAAGGAATTTTTTCGTCGAGGTATTTCACGCTGTCTTCCTGGTGATCGTGGCCATTAAAGACCGCTCTGATATTGGGATATTGTTTGATCAGGGTCTGGAATTCCTGTGCATCGATGCCGTGTTTGGTCCATTTCACCGGGGTGATGTGGATAACGATAAAGATATTGGCTGCTTTTTTATGTTGCTCCAGTTTCTCGCGGAACCAGGCTACATCGGGGCTCAGGTAGTTACCTTCGATATCGGCGGTATCACCCAGCAGGATCACGTTATTACCCATTACCACGTCGTGGTTGAGCGGGTGGCCCCAAGCCTGCTGCCAGGCTTCGGCAGTCACATGGTCGTGGTTGCCACGGGTAGCGAATACACGGGGGTGTATTTGTTTGAAGAGTGTGGATGCTGGCGTCATAAAGGCCGGATCGTTGTGGATAACGTCTCCGTTGAGTACAAAGAAGGAGCAGGGATTTTCTTTCTCATAGGTACGGAAAGCCTTTTCGAGGTCGTGGTAAAACTGCTCATATTGTGTACCTGGTTCACCATAGTGCCAATCGGAGCCGATGGCGAAGCGGAATACGGTTTTACGCTGAAAGTCCTTTCTGGTTGCGGCGGTAGCTATCCGGCCGGCGGCCTGGATAACGATGGCGGCAGATATGCCGCGGAAGAATTCTCGTCTATTCATCATGCGTTAAAATTAGTGCTTCCGATATGGAATCAATAGCAGCCGGGATATATTAACGGAAAGGTAAAATGTTCCTATATTATATAAGGAGGTATGTCTTGATAACTATAAAAATCACGCTTCTGTTTCGGGGAGTGATCCATGAAAAGTACAACCTCAGCAATAAGCACCTTGTCTGTCAAAAAAATATCAGGCTGGATCAAGATACTATCAAACTTCCAAAAGCCATAATCATATCTGAGAATTCATCATACAAAATATTATAACATATTTATTTTCAATTATTTACGATCATTTAAAGCAATCGTTTTCATGCGCTTTTTTCTGGTCATCTATCTAAACTTTCAATTTATTCAGAAAGAATTGTAATCAGATTGTTAATATTACTCCTAATCCTTCATTTTATTATCCGCCCTAAATGTTTTGATTGTAACTTTGCACCTCGAATAAAAATGGGGTTATGTTTAGAAGCAAGCGTACGTCTGAAACAGGTCCGGATGTGGTTTTAATAGGCGCCGGAATTATGAGCGCTACACTGGGAACACTCCTGAAAGAGTTGCAACCAGAATTGACCATTGAAATTTTTGAGCGACTGGATATGGCAGCTGCAGAGAGTTCTGATGCGTGGAACAATGCAGGTACCGGCCACTCTGCTTTTTGTGAGTTGAATTACACACCACAAAAGCAGGATGGTTCTGTAGACATTAAAAAGGCCGTGAATATCGCCGAACAGTTTGAAGTGTCCCGGCAGTTCTGGGCTTATCTGGTAGAGAACAATATTATTTCCAACCCGCAAGCCTTCATTCAAAGTATCCCTCATATGAGTTTTGTATGGGGAGAAGAGAATGTAGACTACCTGAAGAAGCGATACAAAGCTTTACAGCAGTGCCATCTGTTTAAAAAGATGGAATACTCCGAAGACCAGGAACAGCTGAAAGCCTGGATGCCACTGGTAATGGAAGGTCGCGACCCCAACCAGAAAGTAGCGGCCACCCATATGGAAATTGGTACCGACGTTAACTTTGGCGCCCTGAGCCGTGCACTGTTCAACCATCTCGAACAACTCGATGGTGTCAACATACACTTCAACCACGATGTACGTGATCTGAAAAAAGCAGATGACGGCGGCTGGATCATAAAAGTAAAAGATCGTGAAACCCGCGAGAAACAGACTATCAAAGCCAGCTTCGTATTTATCGGCGCCGGTGGTGGTTCTCTGCCCCTGCTGGAAAAATCCGATATCCCTGAAGGTAAAGGCTTCGGCGGTTTCCCTGTAAGCGGCCAGTGGCTGCGTTGCACCAACCCCGATATCATTGCACAACACCAGGCTAAAGTATATGGTAAAGCCTCTGTAGGCGCACCGCCCATGTCAGTCCCCCACCTCGACACCCGCATGATCGATGGTGAAAGAGCACTGCTGTTCGGACCTTATGCCGGCTTCTCCACCAAATTCCTCAAAAACGGTTCTATCTTCGACCTGCCCAAATCCATCAAAGTTGATAACATCCACCCAATGGTATCTGCAGGCCTCGACAATATTCCACTGACCAAATACCTCATTGCTCAAGTACGCCAGAAACCGGAAGACAGACTCGAAGCACTTCGTGAATACTACCCAGAAGCACGTATGGAAGACTGGAAACTGGAAATTGCCGGTCAGCGTGTACAGGTAATCAAAAAAGATCCTGAACACGGCGGTATCCTTGAATTCGGTACAGAAGTAGTGAGCGCAGCCGACGGCTCTATCGCCGCTCTGCTCGGTGCCTCCCCCGGCGCATCCACCGCAGTATCTATCATGCTCAACCTGCTGAAACGTTGCTTTAAAGACTACGTTGAAACAGAAGCATGGCAGCGTAAACTCAAACAAATGATTCCTTCCTACGGCCAGTCTCTGCTCAACAACCCGCAACACTGCGATGAGCTCCGCGACTGGACCACATCCGTTCTGGAGCTGAAAGCCATGCAGGCTGTCGCTCTGGATTCCCAGGACTAAAGTCCTGGGCTATATTTGTTGGGGTTGGTATGGGGGTATTGATTAGAATACGCCCTCAGCTTAGTCCTGATTTATTTTTTATGTGGAATAAGCGCCACGTATTTTGTTTTGAATTTTAGCGAAGAATAATAGTAAAGAAAATAGCCCGGGACTAAAATCCCGGGCTATTTTTTATTTAGAAAATTCAACGCAGAAACATAAGCAGCTATGCTTTATTCCAGCAATTTAATTATACATCGGCGGCCACAAATACAGCCCAGGGCTTTAGCCCTGGGGGGCAATAATTATTCGTTTCACAATCATTTTTCCGTTGTGTACCAGTTTGAGGAAATACACGCCGGCAGGCCATCCTGAAACAGACAGGTTGCTGGTATGGGTACCTGCAGGCAGGTTGCTGTTGATGGGTACCTGCAATTGTTTGCCGGTTACATCATATACGCCAAGGGTGGTATGTCCGGCAGATGGCAGTCTCAGTGTAATCGTGAGGGTTGTAGCAGCAGGATTGGGATAGGCGCTCATAACGGCCTCTACAGCCGCTTTAGCGGCCAGCGTGCTAGTCCTGATTTTCACTTCTGCATAACTGTTCCAGGCATTGACATTGTTGCCATGACCTAAAATTCGTACATACTTCGCCGTTATGCCATTGAAGCTAAAGGCTTCGAAGGCGGTAGAGGTACCGCTGCTTTGCAGACCGGTAGCAACGTTGGTCCAGGTAATGGCATCGTTGCTCACCTGTATATCAAACAGGGCACGACGGGTGTCTCCTTTATAAAAGGCGATATCCACACCGTTGACAGTTGCGGCACTACCCAAACAGAACTGTATCCACTGCTCTCCGGAAGCAGACCAGCGGGTGTTCATATCGTTGTCGGTAGCGTTGGCGGCCACATTGCCATCATCTGCGCTGGCCACTGCCGGTGTGCAGGAAGAAGAAGCGTTGGAATCGGCTATCACAGCCAGCAGCGGCGGATTGGCAGCAGCTTCTTTTGAGTTCAGGAAAATACGCGGATCATGGGCTTGCTGGCTCTTCAGCACAAAAGCTATTTTTTTCCTGCCAGCTGCCAGCTCACTTTGTACATAGCTGGTCACATCCCAGGTATAGTAACGGGCACTGTCGTTGGTGAGCACGCTGGATGCCAGCAAGTTGGCGCCGGAAGCGGGCTTGTTGTTCCACGTAATCGTTTTCTCCAGCCAGGTGGTATTGCTCAGCGGATATACGCCTACCGGCACACTCATGGCTACGGTACCGTCTACACGACCATATACTTTCAACACGACCGAAGAGACTGCACTCGCTGTATTGGTGAGATCAAAAGTCATGTAGGCTTCGCGGGCGTTATTCAGTTGTCCGGCTGGCGATACTTTGGTGATCAGTAAAGTAGAATCGGTGGTGCCAAAAGTAGTGGCAGCATTGGTACCATCCCGCACATAAGCGTCCTGTACCGGCAGCAACTGGATGGTAGCAGCTCCCGCTCTGAACACAGCGGTGTAGGTGGTATCACTGTCGGTGATAGTAATGTTCTGTACTCTGCTGCCCCCGTGTGCCCAATGGTCGAAAATATAGGTTACCCCATTGAGCACCTGAGGGGACACGGCCTCCATCGGCCTGACCATACCGGATAAAGTAGGGGTACTGTACGGTGCGGTGAAAGGAATATCGTTGAGTTTGATTTGTAAACCGGCGGGTTGCGTTTGCAGTGCGATATTGGAAGTCACCGGGAACAGTTCTACATAGGTGGTGTCGAGCTCGCCCCGGCTGTCTCTAACGGAAAGGAGTATACGATACCAGATATCTGTTTCGGTATGTCCTTCGGCGGAGATGACAAATCTGCCGCTGGTAACGCTGTCTGGCAACTGCGGTCCGGGGTGAACATGGTTGGCATGATGGAAATCTACCCACCAATGGAAAGCGCCGGCGGGCAATACACCATCTTCCGCATCGGTGCCGGTGCCGGAAAATCTAACGGTATCGCCTGCACGGAATTTAGCATTATTGAAAGGCGAAGTGATAGTGGCTACAGGCAGGGTATTGGGTTTGGTTACACTGAGGCGGGCATTGCTGCTGGTAACGCTGCCGGCACTGTTGGTAACCACAACGCTGTAAAGACCGGTATCTGCCGGCTGTACATTGGCGATGGCATAAGTAGCGGTAGTAGCACCGCTGATATTCACACCGTTTTTCCGCCACTGATAGGTCGGTGCCGGATTAGCGACTACAGTAATACTGAAGGTGGCTGTTTGCCCCTGCGGCACGGTAACCGGCTGGGGCTGCGTTGTAATCGCTGGCGCCTGCGTGCCGGTATACACAATCTTATACAATGCGCTGTTATCGCGGCTCAGGTAATACAGGTTACCATCAAGGCCCTGTTTGAGATATACCAGGCCGCCACCCAGACCAGTAGCATAAGCACTCCTGGAGGGCGAAGCGGGGTTGAGGTAATTAATCCAGCCGCCGCAGTAGTCGAGGAAAAAGTATTTGCCATTGTAAGTAGCGGGATAGTTGCTGATAGCCCCGTTAAAGAAGGTGCCACCATTGATGGCGCAGCCCTGTCCATCAGGAGGAGCAGCGTTTCTATTGGTGCTGTAGCGGTAGATGGGATTGGTGAGGCCGGTACAGGAACCGCTGCAGTTGCCTTCCTGGTCGGGCCATCCGAAGTTACGGCCACCGGTGGTGGCATCGTTGATTTCTTCCCAGGTGGATTCACCTACATCGTTGATGAAGATCTTACCGGTAACAGGATCTATGGCATTAGTGAAAGGGTTGCGTAACCCGTACGCCCACACGCGGCTGCGTTGCGCACTGCCACTGAAAGGGTTGCCTGCCGGTACCGTACCGTCAGTGTTGATACGTAACAGTTTACCCATGTAACTGTCCAGGTTCTGCGCATTGGCACCTACTTTATTATCGCCAACAGACACATACAACTTACCGTCGTTGCCAAAAGAGAGGCCGCCACCGTTGTGATAGATAGCGCTTAGCGTGGGCAGGTCCAGTATAGCCGTTTCAGACCCGGCCACATCGCCGGTCATAGTAAAACGGCTTACCCGGTTGTGCGGCCCCGACGTATGCGTGTAATACAGATAGATATAATGATTGCTGGCAAAATTAGGATCTGCCGCCACACCGATCAGGCCACGTTCTCCGCTGCTGTTGACAGACAAGGTAACGGCTGGCGTGGATAACAAAGCGCCGTTTTTGACTACGCGTAGCTGGCCTGTTTCCTGGCATACCAGTATACGCCCATCTGGCAGAAAGGCCATGGCTGTGGGGTTGCTGATGCCGCCTGTTACCTGCACCCGCTGAAAATTGGAAGGCAGGGATTGCGACAACGTCGTAATAGACCACAGCAACAATAAAATCATTGCGTATCTTTTTTTCATAAAGGGAGAAAACTTTAAAGGTGGATAATGAGGGTTATAAAAACATGCGTAGCCAATCAGCGTATATCCATTACTGTTATACACTGCAAAATAGCTCCGGTTACAGGCAGGGTACTCCTGTTAAAAGCATGATGGCATTACGGGGACTTCATAAAGTGTTGATTTAAAACTTCCAAAAAACAGTCGTAAGGGAAACGGGTTTTCAACAACACTGGGCTACAGGCAGTTTCCGGCAGAAAAGGTTCAGAGACGAAGCTAACAATTATCTATGCTCCCAAACTACATGGTTGGGTAATCAGATCCTGGCTGTATCGAAAATATGCAATCGTTTGCAAATTTCAAAGAGTTTTTTGAGAGAATGATCATAAAAAAATCCTTCCTGTTGAAAAGTAATACTTTAAAACAGGAAGGAGTACTGATAATCTGGTTGGTATTGAAAGACGAAGCGTTGATACCTGCAAGTAACTGTAAAGCAAAATACCGTATTTAAAAACTATCGGCTTCTGCCTGCATCTTTTAAGGCATTCAGTTGTGCAGATAATTCTTTTACCACCGCCGGGTATTGTGCGGCCACATTATTTTTCTCCTGCGGATCTTTACGCAGGTCATACAGTTGTGGTGCGGGATCGTTGCCCAGCTCTATTGCTGTGGCGTTGTCATAACGGGCACCGTTGCCGGGAGTAATATACTTCCAGTTGCCTTTGATGATGCTGAGTGTGCCCGCATGTTCGATAACGCTTTCACGGCCTTTGAGGTCTTTACCGGTGAATGCAGCCATCATATCAAAGCTGTCGGGACCATCTTCGTGTTGCAACTGCTGACCGGTAAGAGCAGCGAAGGAACCCAGCAGATCTACCTGGCTTACGAGCGCATTAGACACGCCCTGGCGGCTTTTTCCGGGCCAGCGGACGATCAGTGGTACACGCGTACCTGCATCGAAGTTGCTGTATTTACCACCGCGATAAATGCCGGAAGGTGTGTGCCCGCCCAGCAGTTCCCTGGCCTGGTCTGCATAACCATCATCTACCACAGGACCATTGTCGCTCGTAAAAATGAAGATGGTATTATCACTCAGGTGCAGGCTGTCGAGTGTACGCATTATCTGGCCAACTGTCCAGTCGAGCTGTAGGATAGCATCTCCGCGCACACCCATGCCGCTTTTGCCGGCGAAGGCTTTACCAGGCACGCGGGGTACATGAATATCATGTGTAGCAAAGTATAGAAAAAACGGAGCAGTTTTATGATCAACAATAAAACGTTGTGCCTTTCCCGTTAGTACGGCAGCAATACTGTCATCTTTCCACAGTGCAGCGGTACCGCCCTGCATAAAGCCAATACGGCCAATACCGTTAACGATAGCATTGTTGTGTCCCTGGGAAGAGTGCATGACCAGCAGCTCCGGATTCTTTTTCCCCGTAGGTTCGTTGCCGATAGGTGCTGTATAGCTGACTTTGATAGGATCAGCAGGGTCCAGATTGGCTACCCGGTGGTTTTCCACATATACACAAGGTACGCGGTCTGCAGTAGCCGGCATGATCCAGCAATAGTCGAAACCTATTTCCAGCGGGCCAGGCTTCAGTTCTCCGTTCCAGTCCGGCCCTTTGCTGTCACCGATACCCAGGTGCCATTTCCCCACAGCGCCCGTAGCATAACCTGCTTTGCGCAACAGCGAAGGCAGTGTGGTAACAGCCGTATCGATGATCAGGGAAGCGTCGCCAGGGGCAATACCCGTTCCTTTCTTACGCCAGGCGTATTGCCCCGTAAGGATAGAGTACCTGGAAGGCGTACAGGTGGCCGAAGAGGCATGTCCGTTGGTAAACCGCACTCCCTGTGATGCCAGGCGGTCGATATGCGGCGTACGTATTTTGGTGGCGCCATTACAACTGATATCGCCATAACCGAGGTCATCTGCATAGATCAGTACAATGTTCGGGCGGGCCGTAGCGGGCCCCTTTTGCGCATGGGCGTGGAAGGCAATACCAATAGCCAGGGCCAGCCCAAGGATTGATTTCATGTTCACCATTATTCCTGCTTTAGATAGATGAGGATAACAGCTAAGATAACACCTGATTCCTGAATTGTATAATTCTTTCCCAGTCCGGCAGATAATGCGAAAAAAGCATGACAAAAAGTTAAAATCGCAACAATCCACAGGGGAATTATTCCCGATCTTTAGTACAATTATTTTTATGCTCCTGAAGACTTATAAAATATGAGATCAGCAGCATCAACCAAATCAAATTCATCAATGTCAGACAAGCGCTTCGCGCTTATTTTTTGCAAAAATTATGCAAACGATTGCAGAAAAATAGTGAAAAAGAACCGGAACGGTGATAAATACTGATTTTTTTGATGGTCCTGATAATGGGTGCTGCCCGAAGTTTATGAATGGCATACAAATAATCATCCCGATCAGGCACTAAAGCTCTTCATCAGGACCATCAAAAAAATCAGTATTTATCACCGTTCCGGTTTCATCCAAAGAAAAAATCAGCATTTATCACCGTTTAATAACACGTAATGAAAAAACTAGTACTCCTTTTGCTTGCGCTCAGCTGTGCCACACAAACCATTTTTGCACAAACCCCTACTTCACAGGACCAGCACATGAAATGGTGGCGGGAAGCCCGTTTTGGCATGTTTATCCACTGGGGCGTATATGCTCAGCTCGCAGGAAACTGGCAGGGACATCAGATAGGCCGTGGTGGCGAATGGATCATGAACCGCGGTAAAATATCTGTAGCTGATTATCAGCAGGTAGCCCAATCCTTCAACCCGGTGAAATATGATGCCGACGCCTGGGTGAAAGCAGCCAAAGATGCCGGCATGAAATACATCGTTATCACCGCCAAACACCACGACGGCTTCGCTATGTTTAAATCCGGTGCCAGCAAATGGAACATCGCTGATGCCACTCCCTATGGAAAAGACGTACTGAAACCACTGGCCGCCGCCTGTAAAAAATACGGCCTCAAACTGGGCTTCTACTATTCTCAGGCACAGGACTGGAATAACCCCGGTGGTGCCGCCGCACGCAAAGTAACCTCCGAAGGATGGGCCAACCCGGACTCTGCTAAAATAGACGCCTATACGAAAGATAATACCGGCCATTGGGACCCGGCTCAAACCAGCGCCACAATGGGTGAATACATCGACAAAGTAGCCGTTCCGCAAGTGAAGGAACTGCTCTCCAACTACGGTGATGTAGCCGTATTATGGTGGGATACGCCTACCAACATGACCGATGAATTTGCTAAAAAACTACAGGCAGTACTCTCCCTGCAACCTAATATCATCACTAACGATCGCCTCAAAAGACCCAACTTCCCCGGCGATTATAAAACACCGGAACAAAAGATCCCTGCACAATCTGAACTCGATGGCCGCGACTGGGAAACCTGTATGACCATGAATGGTACCTGGGGCTACAAAAGCTACGACAACAAATGGAAAAGCACTGAAACACTGATCAGAAACCTGATAGACATCGCCTCCAAAAACGGTAACTATCTCCTGAACGTAGGACCTGATGCACTGGGCCAGTTCCCCCAAGGCAGCATCGAAGGACTTAAAGGCATCGGCCAGTGGATGAAAGTAAACGGTGAAGCCATCTACGCTACCAATGGAAGTCCGCTGGGCACATTGTCCTGGGGCCGTTGCACAAAGAAAACTAATGGCAGCAATACTACCCTCTATCTCCACGTATTTAACTGGCCTACCGATGGCAAGCTGGTGGTACCCGGCCTGAAAAATAAAGTCAACAGTGCCCAACTGCTGGCGGGCGGCAAAAAACTCAGTACCACTACCACCGATGAAGGTGTGGTGATCAATGTGCCAGCCCAGGCTCCTGACGCCATCGCTACTGTCATCAAAGTTGAAACAGCAGGCACTTTATAAAAAAACAGGTGACAACAGATGAGACTTCGTTGTCACCTGTCTCTTTATTTCCACAGGTTATGAAAAACTTCCACTTACTCCAGATTATATGCTGGTTGCTGCTGGCTATGCTCGCCAGTGCAACTGATAAAAAAACGACTATCGACATCACCCGCTTTGGGGCTGTTGGAGATGGAAAAACACTCAATACCGCTGCCATTCAGCAGGCCATCGATGCCTGTTCCGCACAGGGTGGTGGCCAGGTACGCGTGCCGGCCGGCACCTGGCTGACAGGCACACTCCTGCTTAAAAACAATGTTGTACTGCAGGTAGAAGAAAACAGCACACTCCTGGGAAGCCCCGATATAAAAGACTATCAGATCGTTGATGGCTTTAAAGACGGCCTTGGCCAGCAGATGGGATATGCCCTCATCGGCGCAGTAGATGCCAGTAATACCGGCATTACCGGTAAAGGCACGATTGACGGTCAGGGTAAACTGGTAAGAGCCTCCGGCGGCCACGACAGACGCCCCTTTCTGGTGCGCTTTGTTCGCTGCCATCAGATAAAAGTTACGGATATTCATCTGCAAGGACCTACCGCCTGGACTATGCACTTCTTCCATTGCTCCAATGTACTCGCAGAAAAAGTCATCATTCGCAGCCGCGGCCTGGGCAACAATGACGGTATCGACATCGACTGCTGTCAAAAAGTAAATATCCGTGATTGTGATATCGACAGCGGAGACGACGCCATCTGCTTTAAAACTACCAGTCCCTATCCCTGCCGCGATGTGACCATCAGCAATATTAAAATTAATACCGGCGAAGGCGCTATAAAATTCGGTACTGAATCAGCCGGCAATTTCGAAAATATCCGTGTCAGCAACATAGATGTAGCCTTCGCCAGAGAAGGTGGCATTAAATTGTTTTCTGTTGATGGCGCCAAACTGCAGAACATCGAGATCAGTGATGTAAAGATGGATAAGGTCAACATGCCCATTATTATCCGGCTTGGTGCCCGGCTGAAAACCTTTCGTGAAGGCGATGCCCAACAGGCGGTAGGCAGCATCAGCAACATCAAAATAAAAAATGTGACCGTACAACAAGGCACCTGGACCGGCATGCTCATCAGCGGCATTCCCGGCCATTATATCGATGGTATCACCCTTCAAAATATCCGTATCAATGTACCGGGAGAAGGTACTGCCACTGATGCCCAGGTAAAACTGGAAGAAAAGGAAAGCGATTATCCGGAGATAAAAATGTTTGGTAAACAGATTCCTGCTTATGCCCTGTACATACGACACGCCAGGAATATACGCTTTGATAACGTTTCCTATACCAGTGATAAACAGGATGCACGGCCTGCAATAATTGCCAGCGATATTCAACAGATACAATTCAACAAATGGACACTGCCCGGCAATACCGGTAAAGAGCCACTGGTAAGAATTTCAGACGCAGGCAACATACAGCTGCAGCAGATAAAACACCCTGCTCTTCCTGATAAATTCCTGCAACTGGAAGGCGCTGCCCGAAACATAACCGTAGATGGCCGCGTGGCTGCCGCTCCTGTGGTAGCACCACTCTGGAAAGAATTTGTAGCAGCCAGGAAAAACAATACCATTCCCGTATTACCCGACTTCTCTTATGCCGGTTATCATTTTTCGGAGAAACCTTTGCCCGATCTTACCGGCAGAAAGAAGTTTGATGTGACACAATACGGCGCTACTCCCAATGACGACCAGTACGATGATGAGGCTATACAACGCGCTATAGACGCAGCTTCCGCACATCCTGGCGGTGGTATCGTTTTTTTCCCGAAAGGTAAATTCCTGCTCGCTCCCGATGAAGATGATAAAAAACAACTGCTCATCACTGCCAGCAATATCATTCTGCAAGGTAGTGGCAGCGGCGAAGGCGGCACTGAAATTTACCAGGATAAAAAAAGGATCAATACCCGACAGCTATTGTTCCGGCCTGCCGCCAACCAGCAACAGCGGCTGGCTGTTGTTACCGCCGATGCACCGCGTGAAACCTTTACCATTCAGGTGGAAGACGCCTCTCTGCTCAAACCCGGTCAGGACGTAGTCCTGAAACATCGCAGTGAAGACTATACGAAATGGTATTTTGCACCGCTGTCTTTAAAAGAGCAGTGGACAAGGCTTTTCGGAGATAAAGGTGGTATGCAGATACAGGAAATACATACCATTGAAAAAATAACCGGCAATACCGTCACTTTTAAAAACCCATTGCACCTCGATATCCATCTCGTGCCCGGCAAACCTTTTGAACTGGTTTCCTACAACAGCATCGAAGAATGCGGTATCGCCGGCATCCGTTTCTCCAGCAACTGGAAATCCTGGCCCGAAGATTTTGTGCATCATAAAAATGAAATTCACGACTACGCCTGGGAAGCTGTAGGCATGGAATACGTAAAAAACAGCTGGATACGTGATTGCGTTTTCCAGGACTGGAATGAAGGTATTAATATCCGCGCCGGCTATCAGGTAACTGTGCAGAACGTAACCTTCCTCGGCAAAAAAGGTCATGCTTCCGTACATGCCCGTACCGGTTATGGTGTGCTCATCAAACAATGTTATTTCAACGGGGCACAGCATCACGGTCCCGGCACCGGTTACAGTGCAGCAGGCACCGTCATCACCCAATGCGCACTAGGCACCGATCAGAATTTCGACAGCCATTCCGGTCAACCCTATGCAACCCTCTTCGATGATATTCGCGGTGGTGTCTTCTATAACCTGGGAGGCCCTGAACCAGGCCACCCTCATCATGGTAAACAGCTGGTGCTATGGAACTTCCGCCATAGCTCTACCAAAGATCAACATTATAACTTCTGGGATATGGACCGCCGCCGTAACTATACCATTGCAGCGCCCATCCTCGCAGGATTTCAGGCAGATTCAAAAGTTACTGTAGAAAACGCTGGGATCAACCAGCTCCCCGGACAGACTGTAGCACCGGCTTCCCTGTTCGAAGCTCAACTGACATTAAGACTCAACGGAAAGGATATCACTGAATAACAGACAATATTCCATTTTATCAACCTAAAACTAACGTTATGAAAATTCCGATTTCAGGACGGCAGGCCGCATCCCTACGCCTGCTTCAAATCATGATTTGTTGGTTATTGTCTATCTGCGTGTATACTATACCGTTATATGCACAGGACAAAACCGTCAGCGTTAAGGGCCGTGTCACCTCTCAATCGGGTGAACCGCTCCCAGGAGCCACCATCGCGGTTAAAGGCACCAACAGAGGTATCACTACCAAAGTTGATGGCACTTTTCAACTGGATGTACCTGCAAACGTTTTCATTAAAATTTCATACACAGGCTTTATTTCCCGTGAACTGAAAGTAGACAACACCAATATAAATAACGTAGACATCTCACTGGCAGCAGATAAGGGAGAACTGAATGAAGTAGTGGTAGTAGGTTATGGCACACAGAAACGTGCCGACGTAACCGGTTCCATCACCACCATCAATGCACAGGCCATCCGCGATGTACCCGCCTCCAACCTCACATCCATCCTGAAAGGACAAGGCGCCGGCATCGATATTCAGAAAAGCGGCGGTAATAGTAAACCAGGTGCCAAACCCTCCATCCTCATCCGCGGCAGCAGATCGCTCAAAGCCGGTAACTCCCCGCTGTTTGTAGTAGATGGTATCCCTTACAACGGTGATATCAACGACCTCAATCCTGATGATATCACTTCCGTAGATGTGCTCAAAGATGCTTCTTCCACTGCTATCTACGGCTCCAGAGGCGCCAATGGCGTGATACTCGTCACCACCAAACGCGGACGCAGCGGCAAAGCCATCGTCACCTACAGCGGATACGGCGGCTTTGTAAAACCCTCCGGCAACTACGACCTTATGAACGCCGAACAATATGCCGGCCTGAAAAAATGGGCCTACTGGAATGGTACTCAGGATCCGCCTTTAAAATACAGCGGCCCTGAAGATCCGCAGATACTGATAGACGCCTTTGATGCAGAAGAAAGAAGACAACTGGCCAAAGGCAACAGCACCAACTGGCAAGACCTCGTTTACAAAACCGGCATCATGACCAACCACCAGATAGGCATCTCCGGCGGTAACGACAAAACACAGTTCAGCGCTTCTGCAGGATATTATAAAGAAACCGGCGTATATCCCGGCCAGTCCTTTGAACGCTTCACCGTAAAAGCCAGCATCGACCATGAAATCAATAAGGTTTTCAAAATCGGTGTCAGCTCACTCAATAACTTTTCTACTACTACCGGTGAAAGTGTGAATCCTATGGGACAAGCCCTCAGAGCCAGTCCGATGGCCCCTGCCTACGATAGCACCGGTGCATTGATCAACGACTTCCTCGCCGGCAGCCAAAAACAAATCTGGAACCCACTGGCCGATTTCCTCCCAGGTGCCACCGTAGAAAAAAGAAAACGTTCCGGAACTTTTACCACCGCTTATCTTGATATCAACATCTTACCTGGCCTGAAATATCGCTTCAATGGCGGCGCTGAAATCAAAAGCGATAACTACGGCAACTTCGCCGCCAGCAAAACCACCAACAACCTCGGCAGCCTCAACACCAGCGAAAACAAATACAACAACGAAATCAACTACACTCTGGAAAATCTCCTCGTGTATGATCATCAATTCGGTAAACATCGCGTCAATTTCACCGGCCTGTACAGCCTGCAGGAATCCGGCAGTCAAACCAACAACTATAACAACAATACCCTGCTGTCTGACGACCTGCAATACTTTAATGCTACTTATGGCCTTAACCTCGCCGGCAGCGGTTCAGAAAGTAAATGGGATATCATCTCCTACATGGGCAGGATCAACTACAACTTCGATGAACGTTTCCTTCTCACCCTCACCGCCCGCAGCGATGGTAGTTCAAGACTCGCGCCTGGCAACAAATTCAAGGGATTCCCTTCCGCCGCTGTTGGCTGGAATATCAGCAATGAAAAATTTATGCGTAGTGCCCGACTATTCAGCAACCTGAAACTCCGCGCCAGCTATGGACGCACCGGCAACACGGCTATCAATCCCTACCAGACATTAGGCGCCCTCAAGGGAATAAACTATAACTACGGTTCTACCAATGTAACCGGCGTATTCATCAATACAGCACCTAACTCCGCACTGCAATGGGAATACACGACCACCGCCAATCTTGGTATTGACTTTGGTTTACTTAACAACCGTATTACCGGTAGTGTGGAAGTATATTCCGCCAATACCAGCAATCTGTTGCTGCCACTGCATTTGCCTGGTACATCTGGTATCCCGGGTGATGTACTCGTCAACGTAGGCAAAACACAAAACAAAGGTCTTGAAATACACCTGGCCACTGTCAATGTACAAGGCAAAGGTGCCGGTGATTTCACCTGGACATCAGATCTCAACTTCTTCATCAACAGAGGTAAGATCACAGAACTGTATAACGGTATACAACAGGATATTTCCAACAACTGGTTTGTAGGTCATCCTATTGGTTCCTACTACGACTACCAGCGCATCGGCATCTGGCAGAATATCAAAGCCGATTCCATGACCGCACTCGCCTATGGTCAGAAAGTAACCGGCAACTCTTCCGTGATCGGAACGATCCGCGTGAAAGATATCAACAACGACAGCACTTTCAGCGATGCAGACAAAACCATCGTAGGCACTCCTCAGCCCAAATGGGAAGGCGGTATGACCAACCGCTTCAGCTACAAAGGTTTTGATTTTACCATCGTGATGTATGCCCGCATCGGCAGTACGCTCAACAGCAAGCTGTATGGTGGCGGTTTTGCCAACACCTTCCAGGGCAACTACAACAACCTTAACGTCAACTACTGGATCCCTACTAGCGGAGAAACTTATTTTCCAAAACCCAATCAGTCCAGAACACAAACGCAATACAACTCTACACTCGGATATATAGATGGCAGTTACCTGAAGATCAGGACACTGAGCCTGGGGTACAATCTCCCGTCTTCCTTTATCCAGAAGCTGAAAGCACGCTCCCTGCGCGTATATGTTTCCGCACAGGACCCGCTCATTTTTTTCTCTGAATACCGCAACAAATTTCATGGTGTAGATCCTGAATCTGCCGGCAACATCAACGCAGATACGCCAGCCACCTGGTCTATGCTCTTCGGCGTAAACCTTACTTTATAATCTTCAAAACCGTGAGTTATGAAAAAAATATTGCTCGCTATAAGCTTTTTTACCAGCGCTTCTTTTCTTGGAAGTTGCAGTAAGATGCTGAATGAAACGCCACGGTCCGTACTGGTACCGGATTTTTATAAAACAGCGCAGGGCGTAAATGCCGCACTGGATGCTTCTTATGCAGGCACCCGCACCATCTGGGGTTGTGAAGATTATTTCTCTATGACCACGCCTGGCACCGATGAATTTAAAAGGGGGAACGACGGCAACCAGAACTTTATGACCTACGATCCGGGCCTGCTCCCCAGTGACGGTAAGTTTAAAGCCCAGTGGAACAACATTTACACCTACATCAATACCTGTAATGCTGTGATTCAGTTTGCACCCACCGCTCCGGGCCTTACTGATGCTATACGCAAGAAAGCTGTTGCAGAAGCCAAATTCCTTCGGGCCAACTATTATTTTGTGCTGGTACAGCTTTGGGGAGATGTAACACTTACCACCACCTTTATTTCCGGGCCTGTCACTTCGGCCAACAGGGATCCGTTGGCTAAAGTATACGACGCCATCATCACCGACCTGAAAGAGGCCATGCCTGATCTGGCGCCCGGCCCTAAAGGAACAGATCCCGGCAGAGCCAATGCAGCCGCAGCCAAACATGTACTGGCTAAAGTATATCTTACCAGGGCCGGCAGCAAAGCTGCCCAAGCTACTGACTACCAGGATGCTGCCACCACTGCAACAGATCTGCTGACAACAGCTCCTGCACTGGGTTTGTCGCTGTTGCCCGATTTCGGCAGCATCTTCGCCGAAGGCAATGAAAACAATGCAGAAGTACTATGGACTGTACAACATACCTCCAGTCTGTCATACAACGGTTCTCCTACCCAGAACAACAGTACACCAGACAATATGCTTGTACACCTGTTTGTACCACAATATGAAAAGATAGATGGCATGGCCCGCAATATTCGTGACGGCCGGCCTTACATCCGTACAGTGCCCACCAAATGGCTGATTGATACTGTTTTTGCTGAACGGAAAAATGATACCCGCTTCGATAAAAGTTTTCAGACAGTATGGTTCTGCAACAACGCCAGCAGCATTCCGGTATGGCCTAACCCGCTGCCACCGGGCGCTCCGGCTGATGCGGCTCCCGGTAAGCCTAAAATGAAACCGGGAGACACCTGTATCTACATGCCGCAAGGCAAGTTCACAGATGCACAAATTGCTGCAGCACCTTATACACTGATCCCGTCCAGTAAGTACTCTATCAAAATGTCACCGGCATTATCCAAATACGTTGATACCAAACGATCTGATATGAATGCGCCATCTATCCGGCCTCTCATCGCATACCGTCTGGCAGAAACCTATCTGGTAGCAGCGGAAGCACTGATGCAGAGCGGGCGCCCTGCTGAAGCCATAACCTATATAAATGCAGTACGGGAAAGAGCTGCCTTTCCTACCGGTGATAAAACAAAGATGGATATCACCGTCGCCAACCTGAACATCGACTTCATCCTCGATGAACGCTCCCGTGAACTGGCCGGCGAAAACGTAAGATGGCTGGACCTTGTAAGAACACGCACCCTGCAGGACAGACTGCTGAAACACAACGACGACAATTCCAGAGGCAACTTCAAATCACCCAAACATTGGCTCAGACCTATCCCACAGGACCAGATCGATGCCACCACCACCGGTACGCCCTATCCGCAAAATCCAGGCTGGTAATTAATATCCATTACGAATAAAAAAAGCGAGGACCGAAGCAGATAATGCCTCAGTCCTCGCTTTTTTTATTCGCAATTTCGTATTTGATTGCTACAGTCGTTCCAATCCACCTACCATACTGAAAGTAATCACCGCCAATACGATCAGGGTAATAACCACATACAGGTAATCCTTCTCCAGCAAAAACGCAAAAACGGAAAAGACTATACGAAAAATCGGTGTCGCGATTAATAAAACAACGCCCAGCTGTATCACATCACGTCCCTGACCGGCCATGATACCCTTCAGGATGCCAGGCAGGTTGTCCAGCCCTTCCCGTACACCGGTAAAGGTGCCATAGTCGGGACTTTCATGCCCATGCCGGTACAGATACACGATACCGCCAAGTAATACTATAATACTGGATGTGATCACCCCTACACGCAGCTGTTTTCCGATCAGTTGCTGGATGTCCTTATCTGCCCAGAAATGTTTTGAAAAAAGCCTCATGTCTTACAGTTTACCGGTTGAACCATTATAAATCATCTGAAACGCCAGGAAGGTGATTACAACGCTAAAGACTATACGTAACCACTTGGTATTGGCTTTTACCAGCAGCCTGGACCCTCCGAAAGCACCCAGCAATACTCCCAGTACCACCGGCATACACAGCCCCGGGCTTACATATCCCCGCTGCAGGTATACTACGGCACTGGCCGCAGCGGTAACCCCGATCATAAAGTTGCTGGTAGTGGTAGACACTTTAAAGGGAATACGCATGACGTTGTCCATGGCCAGCACTTTTAAGGCGCCGGAACCTATGCCCAGCAAGCCCGACATAACGCCGGCAAACATCATCATAAAATATCCGCCCGGCACATGTCTTACCTTGTAAGACACAACACCACCTCCGGAAGGATAGGAGCCGTTCAGCTTCAGCTGACGGGCCAGCTTGCTCACGTCTTCATCGGAAACAGCCTGTGTTTTCTTACGCAGTGACATAAACGCTGAAAAAATCAGCACACTGCCGAAAATGATAGCCACCACATTGGTGGGGATAAAGACCGCTATCAGCGCCCCTATCACCGCGCCGGTAGTAGTAGCTATTTCCAGGAACATGCCCAGTCTGATGTTGGTAATCCCTTCCTTTACATAAGCGGAGGCAGAGCCGGAAGAGGTGGCAATGGAGGCAATCAGCGCCGTTCCAATAGCGTAACGGATGTCAACGTGGAAGACCAGGGTCAGCAGCGGAATGATTACCACACCGCCTCCTAGCCCGGTGAGCGATCCCAATAGCCCAGCCAGAAAGGCCCCGGCAAGCAGGATCAATGTAAATGATAAAATCGTCATAAGATGGTCTGGTTGGTTTAGATCAGCAATTACAGGCAATAAAAAAACAGCCCTAATGGCCAATGTTACAAAAGTAAGCAGAATATGATTCCCACAATCCGCAATCTATAAGTAACTTGCAGTCGTATACTTAATTGTTTTTTATGATAAAGGTGGGTGAGTACAACCTGTTGAGGGTTAAAAAAGAAGCTGATTTTGGCGTGTATCTGGAAGGGGTAGACCAGGAAATACTACTACCCACACGGTTTGTGCCTGATGGCACCAAAATAGGTGACGAACTGGAAGTGTTCCTGTATCACGATTCCGAAAACAGACTGATCGCCACTACCCAGAAACCTTACGGCATCGCCGGTGATATCGTAACACTGAAAGCGGTCAGCGCCACCAGGCAAGGGGCCTTCCTCGACTGGGGCCTCATGAAAGACCTGTTCGTGCCCCAATCACAGCAACTGACCCGTATGGTACCCGGACAGGAATATCTCGTTAAAATATACATCGACGAGATGACCGGCCGTGTGGCTGCCACCGAGAAATTTGACCGACTCCTTAGCAACGAAAACATCAGCGTGAAGGAAATGGACCAGGTAGACCTCATCATATACCGACGCACAGACATCGGTTATGTGGTGATCATCAACAACCAGCATACTGGTATCCTCCATCACAATGAGCTCTTCCGCAGCGTGGAAATAGGCGACAAACTCAAAGGCTTCATCCGCCAGATAAAAGATGATAAAATCGATGTAATACTGGGCCAGCCCGGCTATAAACGCGTGGAAGATGAAGGGGAAAAAATCCTTCGCCTCCTCCACGAAAACAGTGGCTACCTGCCTTACCACGATAAATCCACTCCTGAAGAAATACAGGAGTTCTTCGGGATGAGCAAAAAGACCTTCAAAATGACAATTGGAAATCTTTATAAACAAAGAAAGATCATCTTCACACAAACAGGCTTCAAAGAAGCCTGATGATTTTCCACAAAAACACAAAGCAGCAAAGATGAATATGATATCCTCTTTGCTGCTTTGCGTTTTTACAGGACTACCTTATCACCGGAAAACTGATCAGAAAGCTGGTACCTACGCCCAGCTTACTTTCCACGTTCACGGTCCCTTTGTGATTGAGGATAATATTCTGAGTGGCTGTCAGCCCCAGGCCCGTACCTTTTGTTTTGCTGGTAAAGAAAGGCTCAAATAGTTTGGCCAGATTTTCCGGCGGAATACCACTACCGGTATCGATTATACGAACAAAAACCCGATCGGATTCATACCAGGAATCGATGGTCAGGGTTCCATCTCCCGCCTTCATGGCTTCTATCCCATTGATAATAATATTCAGCAGTGCGATGATCAGTTTGTCTTCATCGGCCATAATCATCCTGTCGGGTTCCTCCAGCCGTTTGATGACCAGGATATTATTCAGCTGCAACCTGTCTGCAGCCAGCTGCATTGTTTTTTCTATCAGCACGTTCAGCCCCTGCGGCAGCATATTTAGTTCCGACATACGCGTTGACTCCAGCAACTCCGTTACCAGCTGATTGATACGGTGGCAATTGCGCTCCATAATATCGAGGTACAGATGACCATCAGGGGTATCGGTCAGTTCAGCCGTTTTTAGTTCAGATACGGCCAGTAATATGTTAGTAAGCGGATTACGCACTTCATGGGCCACCAGCCTGGCAATACGGCCGGTGATGGCAAACTTTTCATGTTGCTGTTTCTCCTGCTCCTTTCTTTTCCTCTCCGTAACATCCTGTATGATACAGAGATACAGTTGCTTTTTCTCATCGAGCAAGGAAGCGTTGACTATAACATCCAGCAATTGCCCCTGATGAGTACGGAACACATATTCCTGTTGCACAACTCCTTTATCGCTGCACAACTGCGCTATAAAAGCCTTTATCTGATCTTCATTGGCAAACAGGTTGCTGAGATAGTGATTATACAGGGTTACTTCCTCATAGCGGAGCAGATGCATAGCCGCCGGATTGGCCGCTACGATCTTATGTTCGCTGTCGGCCAGCAGGATAGCATCATTGGATTTTTCGAAGATACTGAAGTAACGTTTTTCACTTTTTTCTATAACGTTGAGATGAGTGAATTTGTCCAATGTGTAGCGGATAGCACGTTCCAGTCCAACCGCAGTAATCTCGCTTTTCACAAGATAGTCGGCTGCACCGGCCTGCATCGCTTCTTTATCGATATGATAATCCCCTTTGCCGGTAAACAGTATAACGGGGGCCTTATAGCCCAGATTGCGGAAATGGTGCAACACATCTATACCGGTGTGGCTACCCAGGCGGTAATCCACCAGATACAGGTCGTGAGTCCGGGATTCAATGACAGCCAATGCTTCCCTGTAAGATGATACCCATTGCAATATGTATTGATCGGGTGAAATATCCTGCAACAGAGCATTCACCAGAAAAAAATCATCCTCGTCATCATCAATCATCAAAATATGCGTCTTGCCGTTTATAGCCATATGCTCGGGAATAGTCCGCGTTATTAACCAATAATTATGCACCAATATACATCAGGTATCAATATGGGTGTCGGTATCTTTCAATACGATATTCCTGCGGGGCATAAACCATGCGGGTACCAGCGTCACCAGCAGGATGAAGAGAGAGATCAGGAAACCCTCGCGCAGCGCCAGGTGATGCGCACTCAGAGAAGGGCTCCCGGCCAGCACGTAGTTGTTGTAAGTCGTTTGTGTAACAATGGCAAGCACTGCTATACCGATAGCGCCGCCCACCTGTTGCATAAGTGTACTGATGGATGAAGCCATGGTCACTTCACTGGGCCTTACAGCACTAAGCGTGGCCGCATTTAATGGCGCCAGTAGCAGCCCCATACCAAAACCTCTCACCGTCATAGCAATCATCACATACCAGATATTGCTGCCCCTGTCAAGCAAAGAAAAAAGATACATGGAAACAGCCAGCAACATAATGCCCAGCATGGAGATCTCACGGGAACCGTGTTTATCGGACCACTTACCGGCAAAAGGCATCATGGCTGCCATAAAAACAGAGTTAGGCAGTATCAGCAGCCCCGACACCCCTTCTGAAAAACCCATCTGCTCCTGCAGCAGGAAAGGCATCAGAAACAGTCCACCAAACAAGGCCGCTGCCCGCGAGATAGTGACCAGTATACAACTCACAAAAGCATAATTGGTAAACAGATGCAGGTCAATGAGCGGAATCTGTTTGCCCCGGTCTATCAGGATAAAGAGCGCCAGCGCCACCACCGCCACGCCCAGCGTAGCCAGTATTTCAGGAGAACCGATACCCTTCACTTCAGCCCTGGCTACCCCATATTGCAGACATACCAGGAAAACAGTCAGGAAGGTAAAGCCCCAGATATCGAAAGGCAGCTTCAGTTTAGCCTGACTTCGCAGTACATTCAGGTATTTGAAGGAAAGAAATACTGTGATAATACCTATGGGAAGATTGATATAGAAGATAGAAGGCCAGCCAAACTGCTGGGTGAGGATACCTCCCAATGTAGGACCGATGGCTGGTCCTACCAGGTTGCCGAGGCCCCACCAGCCCAGGATAGCGCCTCTTACACGGGCTGGAAACACATAAGAGATGATGGCCATAGAGGTGGGTGCCATGGCCCCACCACCAAGCGCCTGTATCACACGGCCTACCAGCAAGGAAGGCAATGTGGTGGACAAGGCACACAACAAAGATCCAAAAGTAAAAAGAGCTACAGCGCCGATGTAAAGATTAAAAAAACCAATCCTGTTTTTCAGCCAGCTGGTCAGTGGCATCAATATAGAAAAACTCAGCATGTATACAGTGATCACCCATTCTATTTCACTGAGTGTACAGTTGAACTGCCTGCTCATAACGGGAAGGGATATATTAACAATGCTGGAGTCTATTCCCGCCATGGTAGTACCCATGATGATCACGATCAGAATACCGGTCCGGTTGACATTTCTCATACCCTGTCTTTCATCATGAAAATAAGTTGTGCTTTAGCTACCAACGGGTTGAGCGGATTACAGTTGATCATAAAGAGATAGGTTGCCAGCTCAGACAGTTGCCAGTCTGTTTCCATCTCTCCGCCGTCTTTAAAGCAATATATTTTGCGGAAGTTGTAGTTGACCGGTATCTGCAGTGAGGCACAGGCATGCATGGCTCTGTCGAGGGGTTCCTGCAGCAGATGAGGGTCTTCATAGCCCAGTTCATGCATGATTTCGCTGGCAGTATACAGCAGGGGTGGGTTCTTTAACTGCGATATTCTCTCTGTAGCAATCACTTCTTCCAGATAGTCAAAAAGTTTAAGCATGACCGTTCTCATTTAGTTGTGAAAGTTGCTGAAACAGTTCTTTTTCTTTAGCAGAAAGGTTCTTCGGAATATGTATAACAGTCTTGATATACAGGTCACCTGATGTTCCTTTGTGGTCGTAGGCCGGCATGCCTTTACCTTTGAGGCGGAACACCTTTCCGCTGTCTGTACCTGCAGGGATATTCATGCTCAGGGTTGTTGCCGGCGTGGGCACTGTCAGTTTACCCCCCAGAATGGCTGTATATAAAGGTAAAGGTACATCTGTATGAATATCCTGGCCTTTCAGTTCGTATTGAGGATGGGGGCTGATATGGATGGAGATCAGCAGATCACCCTGCTGTCCGCCCTGGCGGCCCGGAGAGCCTTTTCCTTTCAGCCGGATTACCTGACCTTCATAAAGACCTGGTTTCATTTTAATATTCAGCCGGCTGCCGTTTACTTCTACCTGTCTGGTGGCACCACTATAGGCATCTTCCAGAGATACTTCCATAGTGGCCTGTACATCCCGGCCATGGGCCGGTCCCTGCTGTCTGCGGTGGCCGCCGGCAAAGCGGCTGCCAAACAACTGTTCAAAGAAATCAGAGAACCCTTCCCCACCACCAAACATGTCCTCCACATTACCGGAGTAGGTGTAGCTACCCTGCTTACCACCACCACCAAACTGTGACCAGTCAAAATCTTCCGGACGACCGCCGTGTTGTTCGTAATACTTATAGTTGTCCCCAAACTGATCGTATTTCTTACGCTTCTCGGCATCACTGAGTACTTCGTAGGCTTCGTTCAACTCCTTAAATTTCTCCTCTGCAGCCTTGTCTCCCGGATTTTTGTCCGGATGGTACTTCACAGCCAGTTTCCTGTAAGCCTTCTTGATCTGTTCCGCCGTTGCTGCCTTTTCTACACCCAATATCTTGTAGTAATCTTTTACTTCCATAAAGTATACAACATGTGATGATAAAAACTTGTTCAGGCGTTTAAAAGTCCACAAGAAATATACCATTCCCAGGGCTGAAGCCCTGGGCTATGTTTGTAGCATCTTTAGCTTAGGGCTTTAGCCAAAAGCACTAAGCTTCTTCATCAGGAGTACTACCCCATTGGCCCAGGGCTTTAAACTCATTTAACCCAAAGCAACCCCTTATTTTACAAAAGCCATCATCCCAACCCCATCCAATATAGCCCAGGGCTTTAGCCCTGGGACTCAGCGCGCATCCAGCAGATTGAGCTTAAGCTCGTCTATCATAAACTCCAGTGTTTTCTGAGCTTTGACGCTATTGCCTGATTTGTCGAGGGGAGGTGAGAATACGGCGATGGCCAGTTTACCCGGTGCCACTGCGATAATACCGCCGCCCACGCCGCTTTTGGCGGGCAGGCCGGTATGATATACCCAGGAGCCGGTATTATCGTATAGTCCTTCTGTCATCATGGTGGCCAGTATACGCGGACACAGCCCCGCTTCGATCACTTTTTCCTTTGTCACCGGGTTAATGCCGTTGTTGGCCAGGGTTCCGGCCATAATGGCCAGGTCGCGGGTACTGGAGCCATAGGAGCAGGCGCGGGTATAGAGGTCTACGGCCTCGCTGATGTCTCCATAAAAGCGGCCATAGGAGTACAGTAGCCAGGCGATGGCTCTGTTATGCAGATTGGTGGCTGTTTCAGAAGCATATAGCTGTTGTATGACTGATAATCTGCGGGCTGCAAATCTGGTTGTCAGATCGTCGATCATGCTCCATTTGGCAGCGCTGCCGGAGGCTTTCACAAAGCTGTTGGTGGCCATGGCACCGGCATTTACCAGTGGGTTGACCGCCCGTTGTGGGTCCAGTTCTACTGCCAGTACAGAATTGAAAGGCATGCCGGTAGCGTTTACACCGATACTGTCTTCTATCGCTTGGGGGCCTCGCTGTTGCATGGCCAGTGCCAGTACAAATACTTTGGAGATCGATTCTATTCCGAACTCAAATTTAGTGTCTCCCAACTCCAGCACTTTTCCATCTGCAGTACAAACAGCGATACCATATAACTTAGGGTCAATATCCGCCAGATAGGGAATATAGCTGGCATTGGCCCCGCCGCTGGTATTTTTAAATCTGTCATAAGCCTGTTGCATTACTTCACGTATATGCTTTTCCGTTAGTAACTCATTTTTTTGTGCATAGGTGCAGTGAGGCCATAACAGGGAAATGCCCATCAGGAAAAACAGTAATCGATTTATCATATGGTGTATTTTAACAGGTTCAGAATTTATACATCATAGAACACTGAATCCGGGTGTTCTCTCCGGCGGAGCCATCTATATTTTTTCTTTTCCCATAGAGGAACTCTATACCAGCTTTTACAAAGTAGGAAGGGTAAAACAACAGATTGACCACGCCATATTGAGTAGACTGCAGATCTGTAGGAGGCTGATAATCTTTTGTTTCCAGCTTCAGATAGGCATACCCTATCGTAGAGCTAAATTTGTCGCTCCACCAGAAGTCATAAAAGCCCATTACAGTCCATACGGGAATGTTCTGTACAATAGTTCTGGTTTTGGCGACGGCATCCAATCCGAGGCCATTCAGATCGATGATATAGCGGGCAATACCATGGCCATAAGTACCTTCGTATACGAAAATATCTTTGCCCTTTACTGACGTTTCTATAGAACCGGTGAGGTTCAGGCCCCAGCCGATATTAGTATGATCTCTGTCAAGATAATTATCAAAGGTAATAGGGTGGAAAAGGCCCGCCAGTTGTATATGGGTGGCAGCAGTGAAGTTGTAGCGGTACTGTGCCACCATATCCGGAAATAATTGCCGGGAGTTAAACCCTGAATCAGCGGGCAATTTTGTATCACTGCCCGGATTTTCTATGCTGATGGCCAGGGTCGATTTTTTAGTCAGGGGCTCAGTATAACGAATCTGTATCTGCCGGCCAAAAGCCATGGCATTGGGTCCCTGATAGTCCAGTATGTTGGGAAACACATCGATATCCATAAAGGTAGACCAGGTTTGGCCACCACCCCATTTACCCAACTGCCCCCAGGCATGGCGCAGCCGGGGGACGGCAGTACCGTTGCTGTTAAAAAGATCTACTTCCAGCAGGGTCTTCAACTCCCCTTGTCGTGTATCAGAAGAGGATAAAATGGTAAACCGGGTCTGCCGTGCGGCAAAGGTTAATTGCCCTTCATCATCACCATTGATCGGAATAGAAGAGGGCGCAAATGCTTCTTTGTTACCCATCTGCTTAAAATCGAAGATAAAATCTCCCTGTACAAACCCTCCAATCGTAAGCTGTGTTTTATGTACATCTGCCACAACAAAACCACCATAACCGCCGGCTTCCAGATTACTCCTGGTTTCTGTACGCCGCCCCGGCTGTGGCCTGATGATCCGGTTCTCTATCTTCGATACCTTGGCTTCCAGACTGTCGATACGCCGGCGCAGACTATCCATAGTCTGTGCTTCCAGCACCGACAGCATCCCTAATACCAGTAAGGTGGTGAGTAGTAGTTTTCTGCCCATAGGTAAAATGCCTGAAAAGACCCGTCTTCAGTATTTTAGAAGTTGATATACACTGCTTAAGTGAGCAAAGGAACAGGATATAACGTTGAAGTATACACGAAATAAAAAATCATACAGACATCGCTGTATCAATAGAAAAATTTAAATACGTTGATACATAACAGCGCTGCTTCCTTCTCCTGCGTAGCTATTAGAACACACCTGAAGTAAATAAAGTTCAAAAGGGAGCGTTATTTCTCTCCTGAAAAAGGATAAAAAAACGGGAAATAACTGTGTGGTTAACAACAAATGCCTATACCATTTAAAGCGTCAATTTACTGAAGAGGAAAGGGGTCAACAAAAAACTATTCCCCGTAGGCGTCGGAGGAATAAGGGGAGGCAGCTTCCAGAATCTGATAAGCTTCGAGCAAAGCCCGTACCTCCATTACCATGGATGCCAGCCTGCCTGTCTCTGCCGGCGTCAGCAACATCATCACATGATCTGCCGGCAAAGGCAAACAAATACTTTTTTCATTCTCCGGATAAGAAGCTTCCTTACCTTCTGACAGGCGTACAACCATATCAGCAAAACACAAAAACTCTTCCGGGGCAAGGTTAACAACACTGGTACCAAAAGCAAGCTGTATACCCTTGCAGTGGGGGCAACGGATCACATATCCATTCTGACCATGATATAAAGTCTGATAATTACACATAAGCTATCGCGGTTAGTGCCTCCAGCGGCCGGTTGTACGGCCGCTGTCAGGACTTTTGTTTCATCACTCTTTACTAATAATGGTGTTACAAACAACAGATACTTTCTCTTTCTATGTATCGAAGCATATTGTTATAAAGCAAAAGTAAACCGTGACATACAAGTACCATTGTCGGATCAGGAAAACGATTTACGCAAAAAGGAAAGTTTCCTTAACATTTTCTTAGCAAATACCTGCTCTTCGGCAAGCACCGGAATCAGTAAAAACCTCCATAAAAGACTTCTATGAAAAAGAGTATGGGATACTAATTTTTTAAGTGTAGTTTATACGTCACCGTTAGTATTCAGATATAGGGATAACAGAGAGAGGATATCAGAAAAAAGATGGTCACCCTACCCGGAATAGGGTAACCACCAGCCCGCAGAAACAATTTTTCCGCCATATTTCCGCAGGATATGCTGGAAGAAGATATTCATATCCTCTCCTGATGGGACTCCGATAAAAAAGTCCATCAAAATATTTTTATCGTTTCAATGAAAATGATGAATACACTACCAACATCAGTAGTTTGATGCAGAGGATAGTGGGTACAAACTTCGGCCAGTTAATTTGTGTATCAAATCTACGTCACAAAACTGTAAGGGAGTTATCGAATCGGGAAAATTTATATTAAATCGGGAAACTTAGTTCATAATGCAACTAACATTAAGGAAGAAAACACAGTATACTATTCCGCTTTAAATACCAACCGTTTTGAATTGATACCAGCGACTATACCATAACCATTACGTATGTTCGTAAATACCGTAACCGGCTCTGTGATAAGCCCTCCGGAGGTCTTCTGCTGCATTGATATAGACCGGAAATAAAGGTAGGCGTTTTTAGTCAGCGCACTGACCTCTACCATTACCTGCGAAGCATTGATGGGCAGATCTGTTTCAAGCACGAAGGTGGCTGTTTTACCATCAAAACGGACGTCGCTCATTATCAGCGTGGAATAGTAACTATTGGTGATGGCATCGATCAGGTTATTACTTAAAACAGGGTCCAAACGGAAAGAGCGAATGGTATCCGGCTGCATATCAGGTCCATAGGTAAAAAGCCGTATCTGGTAGTAATCCGGTACGCCGGCACGGTCTTCCAGTATAAACTGTACTTTGGTGCTGCCGCGCTGTGTAGCAGGATCATATACAACTGGCGAAGGAGGCAGGGTATCTTCTCCACTCACGGGTGTCATACCACTGGCAGCAGCTTTTATCGTATATACCTTACCGGTAGTCACCTTTTCTTTTGATACAAAATAAGTTCGCCCTTTGATCACCTGCGGTTGTAAAGGGCTCAGGTCTACACCATCCTGCTGCAACACTACCTGGGCATTGTTAATCTCCTGAAACCCGCTATCATCGTAAACATTAGCCGGAACACTACGGGTAACGCGGATATAAGCCACACTATCCGGCTGCAGTAAACTATTCACCACAATTTTATCCCCTTCATAGGGCAACTGAATATTCACCCGCTGTTCACAGCTGGTCAGCAGCCCTGCCAATAATAATATCCCACCAGCGAAAAACGTTCTCATACTATTCATTTTAAAACTTGATAGAATAAGTAATACTAGGTAGTATAGGCAATACCGTTACCTTCGACAGGTACCGTTGTTTTTGTATTTCATCCCGTTTCATATAATAAATGAATGGGTTCTTCTGGTTGTATACATTGTAAATGCTGAAGTTCCAGCTTTTACGCCAGTACTTTTTTTGCTTGGAGTAGGTGACACCAACATCCAGGCGATGTATATCGGCAGCCCGATAGTTATAACGGCCGTCGTATCTGTCAACTGACACATCGGTGCTTCCGGGGTCCCAGGGAGAGGCGGTGCCTACACCATGGTAACTGGACACCGGCAGGGTGAGCGGCGCCCCGGTTGTATAATGCCAGGAAGCAGACAGTTCCCAGCGTTTGCCAATACATTGCGACAACACCACTTCCACGTCATGGCGATGGTCGTATTTATAGGGGAATATTTTCCCATTGTTGATACCAGGAAACTGACGATTACTCCAGGACAATGTATACCCTATCCAGCCAGTGGTAGAACCTTTCTGTTTTTTCACCATCAGTTCTCCGCCATAACTCCAGCCTTTACCAATCACCACATTCTCATCCCAGCGTTTCAGGTCGTCATTGACCAGCATATCATTGGTCGCATACTCAATCATGTTGTACATCGACTTGTAATATCCTTCCAGTGAAAACTCAAAGGCGAGATTGGTACTGGTTTTGGCAACACCTGCAGCCACCTGCCGCGAATACATGGGTGCCACCCGTTGGGTGGAAGGTACCCATATATCTGTAGGAAGGGAAGTACCGGATGTAGACAACAGGTGAATGTACTGGTTCATGTGGGTATAGGAGGCCTTCACCGCCCAGTTGCGGGGTAGCATATAGCGTAGTCCCAGCCTTGGTTGTATGGAATGATAGAAGCGGCCTTCCACCAGAAAGCCGGAAGCGTGAAAACCCACATTGGCAAACAAATCGGGCAGCAGCCGCCAGTCATCTTCCGCATACAGCAGCATTTCCGTTCCTCTGGTCCGGAAACCGGTACCTGTGGAATCCAGTGGTTTTATGGTACTTCCCTTGTCGGAGAATTCACTGATGCCGGGTTTGAAATAATGTCCTGTTAGTGCACCACCAAAACGGATTGAGTGGTTAGGCATAGGCCGGTAGTCAAAATCTATTTTGATACCGGCGTTTTCCATACGGGAGCTGTATTTACCGTACTGGTCGGAGGTTGTCCCCACCACCGGCATGGTGTATTTAAATCCGAATTCTGTCCGGAAGGCGTACTGGGAATAGTTAAGGCTGATGTTGGAGAAAAGCCTGGTATTGTAGATATGATTCCATCGCAGTCCGCCAATAGTATTACCCCACTTCAGCTGAAAATGGCTGCTTTCCGTAAGACGGCCGGCATTGTCCAAATTGACCGTGTCCGGTACTGTCCGGATTAACAGATTATCTTCTCCTTTGTATAAGCTCAGGTAAATACGGTCTTTGGCAGAGAAGATATGGTTGATTTTGGCGTTGACATCATAAAAATAGGCATAAAAAGCACCGTCTTTTCCGAAGTCGGTGTCTGTTTTGAGTGCCATGTTATATACCAGGTCGGGATAAGAGCGGCGGGCAGAAACGATGAAAGATGTTTTGTCCTTGATAATGGGTCCTTCCAGGTTAAACTTGGCCGATATCATTCCGATGGCCACATCACCATGATAATGCCGCATGTCCCCGTCTTTGAGGGAGATGTCCACCACAGAGGAGAGGCGTCCGCCAAAGCGGGCCGGGAAAGCGCCTTTATAGAGGTCGGCGGATTTTACCACATCGGCATTGAGCAGGGAGTATACCCCGAAAAAATGGGAGAAGTTAAATACCGGGGTACCATCCATGAGGATAAGGTTCTGGTCAGGGCTGCCACCACGTACATGGAGACCGCCGGCGCCGTCCATACCGCCGCCTACGCCGGGCATAGACTGCAGGGTGCGCATCACGTCCGCTTCCCCTAACAGTTTAGGCATTGACTTTACAGCGGCCAGCGGCAGGTTTACCCTACTCATCTGTGTCTGGTCCTGCAGTTTTGTTTTATCCGTACCACTGATCACCACTTCCTGCAGGCTGGGCAGGGGCTGCAGTGGTACCAGCAATATCCTGTTGGCCTGGCCTTCTACCGGCAACAGTGCAGACTCGTATCCTACATAGGATACTACCAGGCTATTGGTATCTTTAACAGTCGTTAAACTGAAAAATCCATATTGATTGGTAGTAGTTCCCTGTTTAAGGGAAGGGGCATAGATAGTGGCTCCAGGTAGTTTTTCACCACTTACTGCATCCTGTACATATCCACTGATGGTGCGGTTGATACGCTTTTCCTGTTGTAATACCAACTGGTCTCCTACCCGGGTAAACCGGATATCATCGGGCGCAAATAACTGCTCCAGCAAGCTTCTGAGCCGCTGTTGCTGAGCTGTGACGGTAACTTTACGGGATAAGTCTACAAGTTCCCTGCTATATGAAAAATGGATGCCGTATTCTTTCTCCAGTATTTCACACACCACCCTTAGGGGCTGGTCCTTTACTACCACTGTGACTCTTGTTTGCCAATCCCACCCTGAAACTTTTAACGGGAAACATAATATTATACATATGATGCCCGTCACCAGTTTTCCGGCTAACGACATAATTTAATGAATGACTTGTTATTGGGATATATACTACCACAGTACCTCCAACAAACGATGAATAGCGAACCCACGGGGAGATCAGCTTGATGATCTCCCAGCAAGTTCGCCACAATGTTATAGGTAATGTCTATTTCAATTTATACTGTCTGTCACCTGTTTTCTCCCATGATGCATTAAGCGTCATGGCCAGCGCACTGATAACCTCATCAATGCTTTCACCATTAAAAGTGGTGCTGACCGTCAACTTCAGCAGGGAAGTATCTTCCAGTTCCACTTTCACATCGTACACTTCTGTAATCGTATGTAATACTTCTTCCAGCGGTGTATCTCTGAAAGCAAGTGACTTTTTCTGTATGTCCTCCACATGTGCGGCGACACGGAAAACCGGACGGGCACTGTCGTTCTGCAACAACATACCTGGTGTAAGCACTACACTATCGGCTTTCTCATGATCGATCACCATCACCTTACCGCTGGCAACGTGAACGGAAATGCCCTGTTTGCCAGGCTCATAACGTACCGTAAAACGGGTACCCAGCACTTTCACTTCTGTACGTCCTAGCATCACAATAAAAGGTTGTGCTGCGTTGCCGGCTACATCAAAGGTAGCCACGCCCTGCAGGCTCACTTTTCTGTTGCTGGTATTGAAGCCTCTGGCCAGTTCCAGCCTGGCTGCTTCCTCCAACTGTACACTACTGCCATCCTCCAGGTGGGCCACCATTGGCCCTGCATAAATGGCAGCTGGCTTTTTACCTACCATAAACCACCATCCTGCTCCCAGGACTATAAGCAATACCGCGGCTACTTTAAGCCAGGTATAAAGACCTCCTTTTCTGCCACCCGGTATGGCTGTCATAACCGGCTCGGGTTGTGTTTCTCCGGGAGCTACGTCCATTTTTTCATACAGCTGCTGCCAGGAGCGGTCCGTATCTACGTTTATCTCCACCGCCTGATCTGTGGCAGTGCGCAGCACTTTACGAAGTGACGCCAGCAATTCAGGATTGCCTGCATCTTCCTGTAACCAGGATTCTACCCAGGCATGCTCCTCCTTGTCCGCTTCTTCCAGCAGATACTTGCAGAGCAAGGTATACAGTGCCTCATCAGAAAAGGTTGATGTCATGCGTAGTTGTAAGTTTTGTTGTTCCTGCCAACGGCAGGGGGTCTAAATAAATAGACGCATGGAAAAATGTACTTCCCCTATGCGTCCTCTATTTTTTTGAAAATAAAATTATAAGCAACAGGGGCAGGTATTCTTTCAGTTCCTCATGCAGGATACGAAGTGCCTTCCCCATATGATTCTCAACAGTTTTTACCGAAATGTCGAGGGTAGCTGCAATCTCAGCATATTTCATCTGCTGTTGCCGGCTCAGGACGAAAACTTCCCTGCACCGTTCCGGCAGCCGCTCCAGCGCCTGCTGATACAGTCTTTCCAGTTCCCTGGCCTGGTCTGTGGCCTCTGTGGCCGTATCCCTGATATTACTGTAATAGGTTTCCCGGTCAGACCTGACATTTTCCTTACGCCATTGACTGATGGCTGTATTCCGGATAGCCGAAAACAGGTATGCCTTTACCGGGCCGGTAATAGTTATACTATCCCGCTTTTCCCATATCCGCAGAAACACTTGCTGAACTACTTCCTCCGCCCCGTGGGGGTCTCCCATGTAGTGAGTGGCAAAGGCGATGCATTGAGCATGATTTTCCCGGAACAATAATTCGAATGATTGGAGCTCCAACATGATGAGGCACAAATATAACTATGATTTATCTGATTTTCCCGATTCTCCCGACATCCAAAGAGCGTATTATGCTAATTTTTTGTTATACTTATTCAGATAAATGATGAATGAATGTTTTTTATATTTTTTTCTTCCAAAACGTAAAAATATTCTCCAACACCCTCTTCTCCCATCAGGAGAATCAGAAAAATCATATAAATCCCCGTTACCTCTTCGCACATCAGGAGAATACTTGAAATCATATACATCACAGTTAAAAATCATTTAAATCATAGTTATCTTTGTCGCGCAATGTACCAACTGATTAAAAAACTGTTATTCCGCGTTCAGCCGGAAAAGATCCACCACCTTGTAATGCGTGGGATGAAAACAATTTATGCGCTCCCGTTTGGCAAAAATATACTGAGAGCCTGCTGTGATGTTAAAACCAGCGGACTCGAACGGGAATTATTCGGCCTGCATTTCTCCAACCCGGTAGGGCTGGCTGCAGGTTTCGATAAAGACGCCAAATACATTGATGAACTGTCCTGTCTCGGATTCGGGTTCGTTGAAATCGGGACGGTTACTCCGCTGGCTCAGCCAGGCAACGACCAGCCACGCCTTTTCCGCCTCCCGGAAGATAAGGCCCTGATCAACCGGATGGGCTTCAACAATGAAGGAGCTCCCGCGGCAGCTAAGAGACTGCAACGTAAAAAATCTAATATTATCGTTGGCGGCAACATCGGTAAAAACAAAAATACTCCCAACGAAGAAGCTGTCAGCGACTACGAAAAGTGTTTCCATGCCCTTTATGATGTGGCAGACTATTTTGTAGTAAATGTCAGCTCTCCCAATACGCCCAACCTGCGGGCCCTGCAGGAGAAAGAACCCCTCAAGCAGCTGCTCCATCATCTGCAACTGCTCAACGCACAGAAACTCAAACCCAAACCTATTCTGTTGAAGATTGCTCCTGACCTGACCAACGAGCAACTGGACGATATCATCGAAATTGTACAGGAAACCAAACTTGCAGGCATTGTGGCTACCAATACCACCATCAGCCGGGAAGGTCTTGCCACACCGGCAGCCACCGTTACGGAAATTGGTGCTGGCGGACTTAGCGGTCTTCCTGTAAAAGAAAAATCCACGGCCGTGATAAAATATATCCATACCCGTAGTAAAGGCAGCATTCCTATCATCGCCGCCGGAGGTATCTTCACCGCCGCCGATGCACAGGAAAAACTGGATGCCGGCGCTTCACTGGTACAGGTATATACCGGCTTCATTTACGAAGGTCCTACCATCGTGAAAAAGATCTGTGCAGGGTTGCGTAAATAATACCGCATCTCAATTACAACCTATATGGAACAATTTCTGACTGCTGAGTCGCTCATCAGCCTCTTTACGCTGGTGCTCATGGAAGTCGTGCTGGGCATTGACAATGTTATCTTCGTATCCATCGTCATGAACCGGCTCCCGGCCGAAAAACGCCCTGCTGCCCGACGCATCTGGATGTTTACCGGCATCGCTGTACGTATCATCCTCCTGCTCTGTATCGGATACATTGTCAGGGCTGTCAACCCGCTGTTCCATATCGGCAGCCACGGTTTCAGCCTGCGTGACCTGATCATGCTGGGAGGCGGCCTGTTTCTGCTGATCAAAACCACCCTCGAAATCCACCACAAACTGGAAGGCGAGGAAGAAACAGCACAATCCATCAACAGTAGCAAATCTACTACCTCCATGATCAACGTGGTAGGTCAGATCATCCTCATCGATACGGTCTTCTCCTTCGACAGTATCATCACTGCCGTAGGCCTGGCCAAACAGGTACCCATCATGATCATCGCCGTTATAATCGCCATGATCGTCATGTTCCTGTTTGCACCCCGTATCAGCGACTTTATCCACAAACATCCCACCCTTAAAATGCTGGCCCTCTCCTTCCTGGTAATGGTAGGCGCCATCCTCATCGTTGAAGGCTGGGACGCGGACAAAGCCCACGATCTCCACCTGAAAAACTATGTTTATTTCGCAATGGCTTTCTCCTTCGGCGTAGAAATGCTGAATATGAGAGTACGTAAAAAACATGGCACTCCCGTGGAACTCAAAGAGCCCAAATTATAGGGTCCCAGGGCTGAAGCCCTGGGCTATTTTCGATTCTAATAGCTGGGCTAACTTAGTAGCCCAACATAATAGCCCAGAGCCTGGGGCTGGATAAAAATAAGAAGGGCCCGGGAAACACATCCCGGGCCCTTCTCATTTTTATATATCATTATTTCCAAGGCTAAAATTCCTTGGCGATTTTCCGTTTTAATACTCCAGGCTAATTTAAAACCAATATAGCCCAACAGAATTTTTGCTATTTTAAATACTCCAGCCACAATAACCTAAGGCTTCAGCGCCAGAATATTTGCTATTTTAACACCCCGGGCTAATTTAAAACCAATATAGCCCAGGGCTTCAGCCCTGGGATCAAAAATATTGCGCAGCGTTCATCAATGTCACGGCAACGATGCCGGCTGTTTCCGTACGCAGTCTGTTTTTTCCCAGAGACACAGGTTCAAAACCCTGTTCCAATGCCAGCTGGATCTCTTCCGGTGTAAAATCACCTTCCGGCCCGATCAGCAGCAAGGTGTCCTTTCCGGGCTTCATATGGTGTTGCAACTCCTTTTTTTGTTCCGGTAAACAGTGTGCGATCAGCTTCTGCGGATCGGCAGCATTTTTAACTACTTTGTCAAAGGGTTCCGGCTCCTGCAGCTGGGGCAGGTAAAACTGCTGCGATTGCAGCATAGCCGATACCAGTATGTTTTGCAGTCTTTCTGCCTTCACTTTTTCCTTCTCCGTCCGCTGGCTTACCAGGGGGATGATAGTCTGGATGCCTATCTCTGTAGCTTTCTCCAGAAACCACTCTATCCGTGAGGTGTTTTTGGTAAAGGCAATGGCTATACGAAGTGCCGGGGCTGGGGCCGGCAGCGTTTCCGTATGGGTGATCTTTACACTGCAACGTTTACGGTTGTCGTCTGTGATCACTGTACTATAACGGTGACCACGACCATCCGCCAGCAACACGGTGTCACCGTTTTCATGCCGCAGCACCTGGATACAGTACTTGGAAGTATCCTCATTCATCGTATAAACAGTAGCGCCTTCCACTATATCGGGCGCATAAAAGATAGGCAGGTCCATGGGCGCAAAGATAACTTTTTGATTAAGCTTCCGCGAGCAGTTTGCGGCTTTTAATATGGAACCGCACAAACAGCAGTACAGAGGCCACCAGCAGGCCTAACAACAGCGCCCACCATATGCCTTCCACGCCCAGCTCCAGTTTGATGCCCAGCAGATAGCCCAGCGGGATACCGATACCCCAGTAAGCCAGCAGTGTAATAAATGTAGGCATCCGTACATCGCCGAGGCCACGGAGTACTCCCAGTCCTACCACCTGAGTACCGTCGAACAACTGGAAGAAAGCGGCTATCACGAGCAGACCAGCTGCAATATGTATCACCTGCGGATCATTGATGTACATGGCCGGTAGCAGATTTTTGAACATCATAAACATCAGCGCGGTAGTGCCCATTAGCACCAGCACCATATGATAGCTGGCGATGGCAGAATGGCGAAGGGCATGATAATCTTTTTTACCGAAGTTGTTGCCACTCTTGATACCAGCTGCTGCGGAGATACCGCTGGCCATCATGTAGGTCATGGCCGCCAGGCTGAGAGCGATCTGGTGGGCCGCCAGTTCGGCTGCGCCAATCCAGCCTACCATCACCGCCGCACCACTGAAAGCACTGATTTCAAAAATATACTGCAGGGCCACCGGTGTGCCGATGCCCAGAATTTTTTTGATGGAAGCCATCTTCAACTGCTTAAACCCAAACGATTGCAGGTAAGGTTTAAAACGGGGAGAGCGAAGCACATAAAAAGCCATGGTGATGCCCATGATCAGCCTGTCCGTAAAAGTGGCGATACCTACGCCTACTACACCCATACGGGGAAATCCGAAAAGGCCGTATACCAGTGTGATACCGATCAGGATATTGATCACGTTACCGATAATACTGATATTCATGGCCTGGCGTGTAAAGCCCAGTCCTTCTGCAAACTGTTTGAAGGAAAGGAACAACATCAGGGGGATGAAGGAAAAACCGAGGTAACGCAGGAAGGGTCTGGCCTGTTCGGCTACATCAGCCTCTTGTCTGAGCAGTTCCAGATGGTTACTGCCGAAATAGATCACCGCTGATAACAATACACCTACCACCATGTTGATGATAAGACTGTGGCTCAACAGATGGCCGATCGCGCTTTTGTTGCCACGCCCGTTTTCCTGGGCAATAAGCGGGGTAAGGCCATACGACATGCCGATACCAGTGACCATAAAAATGCTGAACAGGCTGTTGCCTAATGATACTGCCGCCAGCGGCACTTTACCGGTATGACCGATGATGATACTGTCTGACAGGGCTACCAGGGTATGCCCCAGCTGGGAAATAACAACAGGATAGGCTAAATGAAAATTGTCTTTGTAATAAGTCCGGTATTTTAGATAGAGCTGTTTCATTGATTCGTCGATTAATTATTGTCAGGTTAAAAACTTCAGGTATATAAACAAAAAGGCCGGCGATCAGGTGATGCCGGCCTTTTATTGCAAATATTTTATGCGCTAAAACGGAGCATCTTCAAACCCTTCATCAAAGTTCATGTCGTTCATCTTGGAACCCTTCTGTATATACAGTTTCGCTTCATCATTGCCGCCACCGCCTTGCTGTGGACGGGAGATACCTGCGAATGGGCTGCCACCACCCGGATTTTCCAGGCTACCATCATCTTCAAAGCGCTGGAATTCCAGTACGGCTCTTAATTTGATGGTGTCCAACTGACCGTTACGGTGTTTGGCTATACGAACGTGGGTTTCACCTTTGTTGGACTCACCCATCTCGTTGGCATTGATCTCATAGTATTCAGGACGGTACAGGAACATTACCATGTCGGCATCCTGCTCGATCGCTCCGGATTCACGGAGGTCACTCAGCTGAGGCATTTTATTACCGTCTTTACGTTTTTCCACATCACGGCTCAGCTGGGAGAGGGCGATCACGGGCACCTGCAACTCCTTTGCGAGCCCTTTCAGGTCACGGGAGATCTTACTGATTTCCTGTTCACGGTTGGACCCTCTGCCATCACCACTACCGCTCATCAGCTGGAGGTAGTCGATGATGATAACGCCTACACCGTGGTTATGTACCAGCCTTCTGCACTTGGCCCTCAACTCAAAGATATTGAGTGCCGGGGTATCATCGATAAAGATAGGAGCTTTGGCCAAACGTTCGATACCGTGGGTCATCAGCTTCTTCATCTCATATTCTTCCAGTTTACCACGGGAGATCTTTTCCAGTTTTATTTCTGACTCGGCCGAGAGAATACGTTGTACGATCTGGCCGGAGGACATCTCCAGAGAGAATACCGCTGCGCCTTTAGGGAAGCGGGGGTGCAGTGCTGCGTTTCGGGCCAGGTTAAGGGCGAAAGCGGTTTTACCCACAGACGGACGGGCCGCGATGATGATAAGATCCGTTGACTGCCAGCCGTAGGTCACCTTATCAAGTGAAGGGAAACCGGAGGGCACACCGGTGATATCATCTCCTTTATTACGAAGATCTTCGATTCGTTTCATGGTGTTCACCAGTACGCGGTCGATAGAGTCGTAGTTTTTACGGAGGTGGTTATTGGTGATTTCAAAGAGTTTGGATTCGGCGCTGTCGAGCAGGTCGAATACGTCGGCGGTGTCCTCATAGGATTCTGTGAGGATTTCGCCGGAGATGCGGATTAGTTCCCGCTGGATGAATTTCTGCAGGATGATGCGGGCATGTGCTTCAATGTTGGCGGAAGATACAACCGCATTGGTGAGTTTCATCACGGTAAAGGGGCCACCGACAGCTTCGAGCGTACCCATTGACTTCAGCTCTTCTGTAACGGTGAGAATATCTACCGGCATAGACTTGGACGCCAGTCGGGTCATGGCGGAAAAGATCTGCTGGTGTGCTTCTACATAAAAACATTCTCCTTTTAATATTTCTACAACAATATCAAAAGCACCTTTCTCCAGCATTATGGCTCCCAAAACAGCTTCTTCCAATTCTTTAGCCTGTGGTGGTATCTTGCCATACACCAAGGACGACACTTCAATGGCCGGTTTTCTGCGAACATTGCGGTCCTTCTTAAGATTGAGATCCATTTATGGTTAGAGTATTAATAAAAGTTAATAAAAGGTTACTGTCAATGGGCCTTTCCGGTAGTGTTTACAATTATTTTGCATTATTCTCTGTTATGCTGCAGCAATTTCCGCTTTAAGAAATTGTAAATTTTCTCGAGCCGCACAAACTAAGGTAAAGGCATTTTTTTAATTAACCTTTTTTATTTGACGACTAAATTTATTAAGCCTCACGCACAGGTTATCCACCGTCATTCCGGCAGTTATCCACAAGCAACAATATAGTTACTCACAAAAAACCAGAAAAACCACGCGCAAAGGTCTGATTATTCACACACATTGTGCAAAAAAGGTTTTCCACATCAGTCACTGACGGTTCAGGATCCCGCAGGGGAACAGGTTTACGCCGGAAAAAACATTCTTTTTCCTGCAAAAACAGGCAAACAGGCAGCCGGAAAGGCCCTATCGCCCAAATCTCCCTGTAAATCCGCCCTTTGTAATGCGTAATTCTTTAACTTTACGCTTCTTTATAAACCAAGCAGACAATGACGATTTCATACAACTGGCTTTGTGAGTATTTACCGGTAAAACCTACACCGGAGGAGCTATCCACCATCTTGACACGTATAGGCCTGGAAGTAGAAAGCCTTGAAAAATTTGAGGCAGTAAAAGGCAGCCTGGCCGGCTTGGTGATCGGAGAAGTACTGACAGCAGAGCAACACCCCAACGCGGACAAACTGAAACTGACCACTGTCAACACCGGCAACAGTGAGCCGCTGCGGATTGTCTGCGGCGCACCCAATGTGGCCGTAGGACAGAAAGTAGTGGTAGCCCCTATCGGCACCACCATCTACCCCCTGGGCGGTGAGCCCCTCACCATGAAAAAAGCAAAGATCCGTGGCGAAGAAAGTCACGGTATGATCTGCGCTGAAGATGAAATCGGCCTGGGCAACAGCCATGCCGGTATCATGGTACTGGATGCATCTCTCATACCTGGCACTCCCGCCAGCGAAGTCTTCCGCCCTGCACAGGACTGGATCTTCGAAATAGGCCTCACTCCCAACCGTATGGATGCGATGAGCCATGTAGGCGTAGCCAAAGACGTATGTGCTTTTCTCAACAACCTGGAACACACCCATAAATACCTGGTACAGCTGCCGGAAATAAAAGCCCTGCCACAAGCAGATGCTCCCCTCCCGATCAGCGTGACCATCGATAATACCGATGCCTGCCCCCGCTATAGTGGTATCAGCATCACCGGCGTTACCGTAGCTCCTTCCCCGGAATGGCTCAAAAATCATCTGCAGGCCATCGGCGTACGCCCTATCAATAATATAGTGGACATCACCAACTTCGTTCTGCATGAAACCGGCCAGCCTCTGCACGCTTTCGACGCAGCGGCCGTAAAAGGTAATGCTGTGGTTGTTAAAAACCTACCGCAGGATACCCTCTTCGTGACCCTGGATGAAAAAGAAAGAAAACTCGACGCCACTGATCTGATGATCTGCAACGGCGCCGGCGAAGGCATGTGTATTGCCGGCGTATTCGGCGGACTGCACTCCGGCGTTTCCGATACCACCCGGGATATCTTCCTGGAAAGTGCGTTCTTCTCCCCCGGCGGTATCCGTACTACTTCTTTCCGGCACGGCCTCCGTACCGATGCCGCTTCCCGCTTTGAAAAAGGCGTGGATATCTCCAATGTGGTATTTGCCCTGCAACGCGCGGCGGCTCTCATCTGCGAACTGGCAGGTGGCAAAGCAGCTTCCGGCATTGTAGACGTATACCCTATGCCCAAACAGAAAACACAGGTGGAAACCACCTACGCTTATATCCACAAACTCAGCGGCAGCAACTATTCTCCCGACAAAGTGAAGAATATCCTGCGCAGCCTGGGTTTTGAGGTACTGTCTGAAACTGCTGAAGGACTGCGGGTAGCTGTACCTTTCAGCAAACCCGACATCAGCCTGCCGGCAGACCTGGTAGAAGAAGTGATGCGTATTGACGGCCTCGACAATATCGAAATCCCCTCCCATGTCACTATTTCCCCGGCGCTGTCATCTCACCCGGATGAAGAAGGTGTAAGGGAAAAAGTAGCCAACTACCTGGCAGGCAATGGTTTCAACGAAATTTTCACCAACTCCATCACCAACAGCAAATACTTTACGCCCGAAGTGCTGGAACATACCGTGAAAATGATGAACAGCCTCACCGTGGAGCTCGATGTGATGCGCCCTTCCATGCTGGAAACTGGCCTGGAAAGCATCTCCCACAACCTGAACCGCAAGAATGAAGACCTCTTCTTCTTTGAGTTTGGTAAAACCTACCAGGTACTGGAAAAAGGTTATGGAGAAACCAACCACCTTGTACTATACCTGACTGGTAAAAAAACACCGGAAACCTGGATGCATAAATCCAGCCCTGCCGACTTCTACGATCTGAAAGGGTTTGTAATCAACGTATTAAGACAACTGGGATACAGTCAGTTACAGTGGGTTGAAAGCAATGCTGCCGATCTGCAGCCAGCCTGGGAAATAAAGGTAAAAAACCAGGTGGTGGTAACCCTCGGTGGTGTTACAGCACAGAAACTGAAACAGTTCGATATTCGGCAAGCGGTATGGTTTGCAACATTTAATTGGGATAAAATACTCGGACTGTTACAAAAAAGTGATAACTTTTACAAGGAAATCCCCCGCTTCCCTGCCGTAAGGAGGGACCTGGCACTGGTACTGGACAAACAGGTGAGATTTGCAGCTGTAGAAGCCGCTGCACGCGCTGTGAAGTCCTCCCTGCTCCAGGATATCAACCTCTTCGACGTTTTCGAAAGTGAGAAGCTGGGAGCCAATAAAAAATCGTACGCCGTAAGTTTTACCTTCCTGGACACCCAGAAAACCCTGACAGACAAGGAGATTGATGGGGTAATGGACAAGCTGGTAAAGACTTTCGAAACACAGTTACAAGCGGAAATACGCCGATAGATTTCGTTTTTCTGATGTTGACATGCAGGCCTGCATGTCAACATCAGAAATGACATAATTTGTTTAAAATGGTATTAGAGCAATACATTCAACGGGTAGAAGAAAAGCTACAGCAGCTGGTAAAACGTTTACACCAGGTGCAGTCGGAGAATGCATCGCTGAAAGAAGAAATCAACCACCAGCAACAAACGCTGCAACAGCAGCAGCTGGCCATACAGGCACTGGAAGATAAACTGCACCTCGCCAGGATTGCAGCTACCGCCCAGGGAGGTACCGCCGTAGCAACAGATGACGCAGCCTTTAAAAAGGAGATCCGGAGCAAAATCAATGACTATATCAGGGAAATTGACCGGTGTATAGCCTTGTTAAACGGCTGATAAAAATAATTTCAACATATGGAACAACTCATTCCTATCAATATCGTGGTATCTGACCGCTCTTACCGGATCAAAATACGGCCGGAAGAAGAGGAAGAGGTACGTCGTATTATGAAGGAAGTGAATGAAAAAATTGTTGACTTTAAGACCTCTTATGCTGGGAAAGACCAGCAGGACTACGTTGCTATGGCCCTCATCATGTATGCCACCCACCCTGTTACCAGCGGAGGCAAGGCGCAGGCTGTTACTGCTCCCTTTCTGCAGGAAAAGCTGGAAAAGCTGGAAGAAATCATCAACCAGGCACTGGGATAATCGCATTATCCACTGCTAAACAATGACTTAGCTAATTCGCTAATTATCACGTATTAAACACGCTTTACTGCTATTTTTTTGTATTTTCGCGGGTCAGTTCTCGCCCCTGTTGCGTTTTAGCAGTGACAAGGGTATGAGAATGCAACATAAATCAAGTATAAATAATTCATATGGATGTTACACTTTATACGACAATAGCTGCAGTAGTGGCATTGATCATAGGAATAGTGCTAGGTAAGGTGATATTTGCCAAAAACACACAGCAAAAAATAGACGACGCTGAGCAACAGGCTAAAAAAATCATCGCAGATGCACAAGTGAGCGCTGAAAACCTCAAAAAAGACAGGTTACTCGAAGCGAAGGAAAAATACCTGCAATTAAAAAGTGAGCATGAAAAAGAAGTCATGCAGCGCAACCAGAAAATATCTGAATCTGAAAACCGTATCAAACAGAAAGAGCAATCGCTCAATCAGAAAAACGAGCAACTTCAGAAACAAATAAACGAAAACGATGCTATTAAAGATACGCTGAACCGCCAGATGGAACTGGTTACCGTTAAGCGTAGCGAACTCGAAAAACACCAGGAAGAGCATATCCGCCGCCTGGAAAAAGTAGCCGGCCTCACTGCCGAAGAAGCTAAACATCAGCTGGTGGAAAGCCTGAAAGAGGAAGCCCGTTCACAGGCGCTGTCTCATATCCAGGAAATCATCGAAGATGCCAAATTAAAAGCCAACAAGGAAGCTAAAAAAATCATCATACAGTCTATCCAGCGTACTGCTGCTGAACAGACCATCGAGAACACCATCACCGTGTTTACCCTGGAAAGTGATGAGATCAAGGGTCAGATCATCGGCCGTGAAGGACGTAATATCCGTGCCATTGAAGCTGCTACCGGTGTAGACCTGATCGTAGACGATACTCCTGAAGCAATCGTACTGTCTTCCTTCGACCCACTGCGCCGTGAAATTGCACGTCTGTCGCTCCAGCGCCTGGTACAGGATGGCCGTATCCACCCTGCCCGTATCGAGGAAGTAGTGGAAAAAACCAAGAAACAGCTGGAAGAACAGGTAATGGACATTGGAGAAAGAACTGTGATTGAACTGGGTATCCATGGCCTGCATAAAGAACTGGTTCGTCTGGTAGGTAAGATGCGTTTCCGCTCTTCCTACGGTCAGAACCTGCTCATGCACTCCAAAGAAACCGCTAACCTCTGTGCGGTAATGGCTGCTGAGCTGGGCCTCAACCCTAAACTGGCCAAACGTGCCGGCCTCCTGCACGATATTGGTAAAGTGCCTGACGAAGAAACTGAACTGAGCCACGCCCTCCTCGGCGCCAAACTGGCTGAAAAATACGGCGAACATGCCGCAGTGGTAAACGCCATCGGCGCCCACCACGATGAAATGGAAATGCAATACGTGATCTCTCCGATCGTTCAGGCCTGCGACGCCATCAGTGGCGCCCGTCCAGGCGCCCGCCGCGAAATCATGCAGAGCTACCTCCAACGTATCAAAGATCTGGAGAACCTGGCCTTGTCTCACGAAGGTGTGGAGAAAGCCTACGCTATCCAGGCCGGTAGAGAATTACGTATCATCGTAGAGAGCGATAAAGTATCCGACAACGATGCTGACCGCCTGTCTTTCGAGATCGCGAATAAAATACAGACCGAAATGCAATACCCAGGTCAGATCAAGGTAACGGTGATCCGTGAAAAACGCGCGGTGAACATTGCCCGCTAATCATTCTGATTTAGATATCTGGAATTTTGATATTATATTGGAGTCCTCCGGTAAAACCGGGGGACTTTTTTTATATGCGAACAACGGACTACCACGTTATATTTCATTCAAAAATCCAATAATCTATATGAAGCGGTCTTTTTTAAAATTTGTATGGGGAGCTGCCCTCATATTATGTACCAGCGGCGCTTTTGCTCAGAAAGCACAATCATTATTCAACGGTAAAAACCTGGATGGCTGGAAAATACACGGTACTGAAAAATGGTATGTAGACAAAGGTGAACTGATATGTGAAAGCGGTCCGGATAAAGAATACGGCTATCTGGCCACCGACAAACAATACAAGAACTTTGAGCTGACCGTACAGTTCAAACAGGAAGCAGACGGCAACAGCGGTGTGTTTTTCCACTCTTCCCTGGAAGGCACCAAAATTGCCGGCTGGCAGGCCGAAGTAGCGCCGCCCAACTTGCACACCGGCGGTATCTACGAATCCTATGGCCGCGGATGGCTGATTAAACCCGAAAAGGAAAAAGAACAATACCTGAAAATGGGTGAATGGAATACCATGAAAATCCGGGTTTCCGGCGATCAGGTAACCACCTGGCTCAATGGTCATGAGATGATCACCCTGAAAGACGAAAAAATCGGCGCAGCCGACGGTCAGATTGCCTTGCAGATCCATTCCGGCGGAGGCATCAAGGTAAGATGGAAAAATATTAAACTGGTTCCACTGAAAGGATAATTATTTGTTTATTTGGATACAAAACGACCAGATAAATAATGACCTACAAAGACCAGGTAATCTTTATAACAGGCGCCAGTTCCGGTATAGGCCGGCAACTGGCGCTTTTATTGGCGCAGGAAAAAGCCTGGCTGATCCTGACAGCCCGCCACCATGATACATTGGAGGCCGTAAAACAGGAATGCCTCCAATACACCCCACATTGTGAAATACTGGTGATGGACATCACCCACGAAGAACAGGTTAATGAAGGTGCCCAGCGTGCCTGGCAACTGTTCAGGAAAATTGATGTGCTGATCAACAATGCAGGCGTCACCCAACGTTCCAAGCTGATAGATACACAAGTGTCTGCCATTCGGCAACTAATGGAGGTCAACTTCTTCGGGCCTGTGATGCTCACCAAAGCCCTACTGCCTTATTTTAGAACACAGCAACGTGGCCAGATCATCGTTATCAGCAGCATGGCAGGATTGATGGGCTATCCATGGCGCTCCGGCTATAATGCCGCCAAACACGCCCTGCAAGGGTATTTCGAGACACTACAGACAGAACAGCCCATCCCTCAATTGTACACGACCCTGGTATGTCCCGGCCGTATTCATACACCTATTACCTATGCAGCCATCACTGCTGATGGGTCTCCGTTCGGGAAGATGGACCCGGGCCAGGAACATGGTATCCCGGTAGAACGATGTGCCCGGCGCATCCTCACGGCCATGCGTAAACGAAAAAAACTGGTACTGATTGCCCGCGCAGAACGGGTACTGCTCTGGTTTAAACGTTTCTTTCCACCACTTTTTTACCTGATAGCACGGAAAGGAAATTAATTCCAGCGCATAAAAAAAGCCTGCATTATGGCAGGCTTTACTATTTTATTTTGTTTGATCTGTACCTTCTTCGCTGGTTTCTCCTTTATCCTCATCCTCATCCTCATCCTCATCCTCATCCTCATCCTCATCCTCATCCTCATCTTCTTCTTCCTGTTCCTCCGAAGGTTCATCATCTTCTGTAGGCAGGCCCATGGCTTCTTCTATCATACCATCAGGGTCCTTGGCTTCGTTTTCCTCATCCGGAGTAATAGCATCTTCCGGGGTGGAAGCATCTGCAGTGGTGTCTCCTTCTCCGGTTGAAAGATAGGTATCGTAGTGAATGATTTCGTCGTCTGGTTCCGCATCTTCATCTTCCGCTGCAGGCAGTCTTTCCGGTGTTTCTCCAGACTCCTCCAGGTTATCCAGCTCATGATCGGGATCCAGCAGCTCTCCGCTTTCAGACACCATCATGGAATGCCCTGGTACTTCATCATTTCCTTCGTCATTTACTTCATCCTTTATTTCTCCACGGCCGATGGTGGCGGTATCGTCGTTGATGAGCGTAGGCTGTACCATTTCTTCTTCGAAGAGCTCTCTGAGTTTGGGCAGGTCGGCGGCGGAGTTGATGCCGAAATAGTCCATGAATGAGCGGGATACGGCGTAGAGCAATGGTTTTCCGGGCAGATCTTCACTGCGGCCGGAGATCACGATCAGTTCTTTTTCCAGCAGTTTTTGAATGGAATAGTCGGTGCTGACACCACGGATATATTCAATTTCACCTTTGGAGACAGGTTGGCGGTAGGCGATAATGGCCAGTGTTTCCAGGGCCGCGGTGGACAGGCGTTTCAGGAATTTATCACCATTCAGCTGGGCTACGGTTTGATAATATTCTTTTTTAGTCATGAACTGGTATCCACCACCGCTGTTTCTGACTTCAAAGGCATAAAATTCGGAGCTGTATTTTTCCTTTATGGCTTCCATAGCTGCTTCTACCTGGTCTAACGTAGCGCGGTCTTCGAGAAAGGCCAGCGCATTGTTGAGTAAATCCATTATTTCCAGCAGCGGCAAAGGCCTGTCAGCCGCAAAGATAAGTGCTTCCACATGCGGGATGAGCTGTGATATTTCCATGTTAATAACAGAAGTATGGCTTACAAAAAAAGGTCAAAGACCGAAAATACAGTCTTTGACCCTAATCTGAAAATATTTAAATGTTCAGTGTTGACGTAGCTTTTATCAACCAGCCAGCGCAGCAGCACCACTTACGATCTCGGTCAGCTCGGTAGTGATGGCGGCCTGACGGGCGCGGTTGTAAGAGATCTTCAGGGAGCGCAACAGTTCCTGAGCGTTTTCTGTTGCTTTATCCATCGCGGTCATACGGGCACCGTGCTCAGAAGCATGTGTGTCCAGGATAGCTTTGAAGAACTGGGTATTCAGAATTTTAGGCATTAACTCTGCAATCAGCACATCTTTCTGTGGTTCGAAGATGAAATCAGCCTTTAATTTGTTGTTGTCATTGTTTTCCACCTTAGCGATAGGCAGGAACTGCTCAGACACAAATGTCTGGGTAGCAGCGTTTTTGAATTCGCTGTAAATGATTTCCACTGCATCGTAGGTACCGTCGATAAAGCCGTTCAGCCCTACAGCAGCAGCTTCTTTCACATGATCAAAAGTCAGGTTACTGAACATCTGCCAGAACTTGTCGTTTACTCTGTAACCGTTCTGTGCAAAGTGCTCATATCCTTTTTTACCGATAGGCAGTATTTCTACTTTGCCCTGCTCATACTGCTCGTGGTATTTTTCGCGGATAACACGTTTGGCAGTTTTGATCAGGTTGGAGTTAAATGCACCGCACAAGCCTCTGTCTGAAGTGATTACCACGATCAGTACTTTTTCAACCGCACGTTGTGCTGCCAGAGGTGTGTCGATATTGCCTTCACTGTTGGAAACAATATTCTGCAACATTTCCTGGAGCTTTAAGGCGTAAGGACGCATCAGCAAAATGGCATCCTGGGCACGTCTTAATTTCGCAGCACTCACCATTTTCATGGCTTTTGTGATCTGCTGACCAGATTGAATAGATTTGATTCGGTTTCGAACTTCCTTAAGCTGTCCGGACATATTTTAATCAATTACGAATGACTAATACTTGTGACCCATTCAGGGGTTTAATTCCTGAATTTGGCTGCAAAGGTAAGCAATGACAGTATAATTTGAAAATCCGTAAAAAAGATAATTCAATCTTTCTTTTAAAGATTGCTATTCAATAAATTACAAATAATCAATATTACAATGTTATGGAAGTGCCCAGTACCTGCAGAAAGGCAGCGATCCATTGTGGATGAGCAGGCCATGCCGGCGCTGTTACCAGGTTGCCGTCTACTACCGCTTCATATACATTTACAGAGACATAGGTGCCACCGGCAGCCGTCACTTCAGGCGCTACCGCCGGATAGGCCGTCAGTTTTTTACCCCGTACCACATCGGCTGCGGTAAGGATCTGGATACCATGACAAACAGCCGCTACTGGCTTGTTTTCAGTAAAGAAATGCCGGGTCAGCTCCAGCACATGCTTATTCAGACGGAGATACTCCGGCGCTCTTCCTCCGGCAATCACCAGCGCATCATAATCCGCCCCGGACACATCCGCGAAAGTAGCATTGAGCACAAACCCATGCCCCGGTTTCTCACTGTAAGTCTGGTCGCCCTCAAAATCATGAATGGCTGTTTTTATCTTTTCACCGGCTGCTTTGTCCGGACATACCGCATGTACCTCATGTCCAATCATCTGCAGCATCTGAAAAGGTACCATGGTTTCATAATCTTCTGCATAATCTCCCGTCAGTAATAAAATCTTCTTCTGTGCCATATATGGTTAGTTTTTTTGAGTCTTTAAGATACTGAAAAAAGCACTATGATTTACAACCCAGGACTTAAGTCCTGGGCTATGTTTGTTTTAGTATACCGTTAGTATCCCGGGTTTTGGGGGAACGGTGTGGAAGAGCGGTCAATCTGGTCTTGCGGGATAGGCCGCAGCAGGTATTTAGCTTCTACGGCACCGGCTTCAGGGTTATGTTTCTTCACCCTTTCGATCAGTTTACCGGTACGTTTCAGGTCAAACCAGGCCAGTTGTTCACCAATCAGCTCACGTCCTCTTTCATCAAGGAGAAAATCGATATCCACATCGGTGGCTTTTATTTTCATCGCGTCCTGATTGACCTGCGTTTCTGCCGGCGTGCTGCCCTGGCGGGCTGCTCTCATTCTTACTGCGTTTACCATATCGGCAGCGCCCTGGGCATTGCCTAGTTTGTACAGGGCTTCTGCAGCAATCAGATAGGTTTCTGCCAGGCGGAAAGCAATAAAGGGCCTCACGCCGGAAGCCTGATTATCAGGGCGTAATGCATCACTAAACTTATTCAGGGACGGATATAAACGTTCGGTATATTTATCGGAAGATACCAGCAGGTAATTTTTGCTCTTTATCTCTGCATCCGTTACCGGACGGCCTGGCATGTATACCGCTGTATCACCCAGCTTCATCACCCAGGGAGTGGTAGCGGGTTTGTTGACGAACCATACGGTTGTAAAAAACTTCTCGTACCGTACATCATGCACGCGGTCTTTATACAGGGTATCCAGCAGGAAGGCAGTGGGCCGGAAACGTTTCCAGGGTGTACCATTGGCCAGGTCGCGCTGCATACCATTGAGCACATCGTACTGCATCAGGAAAAAACGGCAGGCATTGTTGTCTGGTGAAGCATAGAGCGGATCAGTGGTGTATTGTGCAGCGAAGATGGTTTCCACATTATTTTCATTGCCCTGTGCCCATACTTTTCCGGGATCATCCAGCAATTTAAAGCTGTAGTTTTTGATAACACCTTCTGCATATTTGTCGGCATTGGCATAATCATCGGGTTGTGCCTGCGGCGAAGAAGCACGGGTGAGGTATACCCTTGCCAGCAGGTGTTCTGCTGCCGGCTTTGTAGCGCGGCCCCACTCATTCTGTACCGCCGGAAGATACTGTGCAGCCATCTTCAGGTCACTGATAATAGCATCATATACCTTGCTGGCTGTATCCCGGGTAGCAGCGGTGTTGATTTCCTTATTTTCGTGTAGCCGTAAGGGTATGTTACCAAACGTTTGCAATAAAATGAAGTGATAATGTGCTCTGCAAAACAGTGCTTCCCCCACTCCCAGGCTTTTGCTGGCTGAGTCCAGGTCTTTTACCTGATTAGCGCGATCTATCACTACGTTACTGTTGTTGATAGACTGATACAATCCGTTCCATAACTCTCTTACGTGATCATAGCGTGCATCGAGCTGAGATGTGTATTGATTGGCAAATTTGAAGTTACCATCAGAACCGTTGGTATAGGTATCTGTTCCTACTACGGTCAGTGTCATCCCTCTTTCTGTGCTGTAGAAGATACGCATGCCGGCGTAACTGGCATTGACAGCCGTTTTGAAACCATTCCGGGTATTATAGAAATCATCGGTGGTATTGGTTACGACATCTTCCTGCAGCATTTTGTTGCATCCGGTGCCAGCGATTGCCAGTAATGCTATGGCCCACAATATATTTTTCATGACGAATGTTTTTGATTGAGAAAATTAAAACCGTGCATTCACGCCAAATTGCAGCATCCAGGTAGCGGGTGCATCGATACCTATCACATTTACATCTTCGGGATCTACACCTTTGTATTTCTGTCGATATGGCGCCAGTATGAGTGGTTGTTTTACGCTTACATTAAAGCGAAGATCCTGCATCTGCATACGTTTTACAGCAGCTTCGGGCAAGGCATATGACAACGAAATACTTCTTATTTTCAGGAAGCTGGCGTCAAAATAAGCGAGGGACTGGTAGTTGACCGGTCGCTCCTGGTTGGCATTAGGCCTGGGGAAATCGTTGGTAGGATTGGTAGGTGTCCAGTAGTTGATGTTCAGGTTATTGAACCGACCGAAAAGTGTATTGGTATTCTGATAGAAATCACTTCTGATCATACCGCCGATGCGGGCAAAGGCTACTACAGACAACTCAAAGTTTTTGTAGCTGAAACGTTGTGTGGTACCGGCTGTCCAGTCAGGTTGCGGAGTACCCAGTATTTTACGATCGCTGGCATCTATCTTTTTGTCACCATTGGTATCTTCCACTTTGATGGTTCCTGGTACCGGTTTGTAGCCCAGACCGTCAGTTTTATCACTGGTTTGCCAGATGCCGATTTTATTGTAGTCGTAGTACACATAGGTAGGTTGCCCTACAAACCAGCCATTGCCGATGTCTGCCTGTTTACCATCCATCAGTTCCAGGATTTTAGACCTGTTCAGGGAGAAATTGACATCCATGCTCCAGTTGAATCCTTTGGGGTTGTCTATCACGATGCCGGACAAACCCACTTCCAGGCCGGTATTGCTGGTAGCACCCACATTCTGCAAAACACTGTTGAAGCCGTTGCTGTAGGGTAGCAGGAAAGGCATGAGCAGGTCGGTGGTTTTCTGTTTGTAATAGTCTACGGTACCGGTTAAACGATTATTGAAGAATCCGAAGTCTAGGCCAACGTCAAAGGAGGTGGTGGTTTCCCAGGTGAGGTTAGGATTACGCAGCATTTGCGGTGTATATCCGATCACGCCTTTGCTTCCGAATGAATAGGGGATGCGGGAGAGCTGTCCCTGTGTAGCGTATGGATCAATACCGGTATTGCCTATACGGCCGTAGCTGACACGTAGTTTCAGGTTATTGATGGTGCTGTGGCCTTTCAGAAATTGTTCATTGGAGATGTTCCATGCTGCGGCTACAGAGGGGAAGTAGCCCCATTGTTTTCCGGGAGCAAAGCGGGAAGATCCGTCTGCACGCATGGTGAGGGTGAGCAAGTAGCGATCATCGTAGCCATAGTTGAGGCGGCCCATGTAAGACAGGATAGTCCAGGAGCCGAGGCTGCTGCCTACGCCGGTTACGTTCATGGCTTCGCCCAGGTTATAATATTCCTGTGATTCCACCAGTACGCCGCGCACATCTGCGGTGGAGCTGTCGCCTCTTTGTCTTTGCACGCTGTACAAACCGGTAAAGCCGATATTGTGTTTGCGGTTAAAAGTTTTGTTGTAGGTGAGGACATTTTCAACTGTATATGCAATCGTTTCACCACTTCTTTTGGTAGCGGTGGCATCACCACCGCCTACCAGCAGGTTTACGTTGTTGCGTCCCTGAAACAGGCCATAGTTGTATTGTGAGATATCAGGACCTACGTTCAATCTGTATTTAAGTCCGTCGATGATTTCCACTTCTCCGTACAAACTGGTAAAAAGACGGAAACGTTTGCGGTTTTCCACACGGTTACCATCTACATAGTCCAGCAATGGATTGGGGAGGTTGCTGTCGCCATTGGGGAAGATGATCAGTTTGCCGTTATCATCATAAGGTGCAGAGATAGGCAGCATACGCAGGGCGTTGTTGATACCATTGTAGGTTTCACCTCTGCGGTTGCTGTAGGAACCTAACAGTGACGCCCCTACTTTCACGCGGGAGCCGATCATCTGATCGAGTGCGATGTTGATATTATAGCGTTCATAGCTTTGTAGTTTGAGGACGCCCTGATCTTTGTAGTAACCGAGGCCGATGGCATATTTTGTTTTTTCCGTACCGCCGGCAACACTGATGGCGTGATTGGTTTGGTAGCCGGTAGAGAGGATCAGTTTCTGCCAGTCGGTATTGGTACCTTTCTGGATGCCGGCATATTCGATAGGGGTAAAGATTACCTTATCTGAGGAGTCACGGTTGCTATCTTTGTATTTACCGACAGTGCGGTTGGCTTCCCGTCTCATTTCAGCGAACTGCTCCCCATTCATGAGGTCTGTTTGACCAAGATTTTTTACGATACCGTAGGAGCCGGAATAAGAGACGATTGGTTTACTCACTTTACCGCGGGTAGTGGTGATCAGCACTACGCCGTTGGCCCCTCTGGAGCCGTAGATAGCGGTGGCGGAGGCGTCTTTCAGGATATCCATTGACTGGATAGTACCGGGGCCGATGTCGTTGAGACTGCCGGAGTAGGGGATGCCGTCTACCACATAGAGCGGGTCGTTGCCGGCGGAGAGGGAGCGGGTACCGCGGATACGCACGGTGGGCTCATCGCCGGGTTTGGCGCTGTTGCTAACAACGTCTACCCCTGGTGTACGGCCCTGTAAAGCTTGCTGGGCGTTGGTTACCGGTACTTCCTGAATCGCTTTGGTGCCTACAGAAGCGATAGAGCCGGTGACATCTTTTTTCTTTTGCTGGCCGTAACCAACCACAACTATTTCTTCCAGTTTTTTACGGTCTTCTTCCAGGGTGATGCTGATGACGTGGCGCCCGTTGATCGGCTCTTCACGCCGGGAGTAACCAATAAAGGAAAAGATCAGTACGGTATTGGCATTGGCAATCTGTAGTTTGTAATGCCCGTTGGCATCCGTCTGTGTGCCGGAAGTACCGCCTTTGACGGCTACCGTTACCCCTACAAGCGGGGATTTATCTGTCGAGAGTACGTTTCCTTCGACCTGTTGGGTGGTTGATTGTGCCTGAGCAAGCTGATGGCATAGCAGTAGACATAACGCTGCAAGGCATAAACGTGAAATCCTATTCATAACGTTATCAGTTTTTCAAATACGTGGCAATTGGGTAATAACTTATCACGCTCAAAATAATAATTATTCTGATATATGCAAACGATTGCATTTCACATGTTGTATATTTGTTCGGACCAGTAACGATGATTTCCTTCAAACCTTTGACCACAGGGTATCTTAGTTCGAATTACTTTTTAGGGAGATGGCTATTTTACTGCGACTAGTCAGCAGTATTCCTAATCAAGCATACCTTTGCAACATGCTGTAGTTCAGCAGTACACCCATTAAATCTGTAGTATGTTAAGACCTATCGACAACTATTTCCTGAAACAGCCGGAGCCGCTGAAAAGCTGCCTGGAATTTATGCGCGCTTATCTGCTCAAAGCGGACCCCAACCTCAAAGAAGACTGGAAATACGGAATGCCTTTTTATTGTTACAAAGGGAAAATGTGTTGTTATCTCTGGGTACATAAAAAATATGGACAACCCTACCTGGGCATCGTAGAAGGACATAGTATAGATCATCCCGATCTGCTGACAGAAAAAAGAGCCAGAATGAAGATATTGCTGCTTGATCCCGAAAAAGACCTGCCCATGAAAAAAATTAATACTATCATGAAAGCGGTATTAGCGTTATACCGTAACGGTGATGCATTGTGATGAAGGCTGATGTTTCTGATGAGCGTGGATTTTAACAGTGCCATACCGGATAAGTTTAACCCATTTTTCCTGTTCTGTAGCACCTTGGCAAACCAATTCGGCATTTTTTTCTATAAATGCTCATTTTAGCTTTTCTTTCACCTAAATTTTCTTTTTGCAATCGGTTGTAAAAATCATTTTCATTGTTTAATTTGACGCTTCATTTCCGGTTTAGTTATGAAAAGAACGATTTTATTATGCGGCAGCCTGCTTTGCATGTATGGCAGCCTATTCGCGCAGAAAAACCAGTGGCAGCCACTGTTTAATGGTAAAGACCTGAAAGGCTGGAAACAGCTGGGAGGCAAGGCCGTCTATAATGTTGAGGACGGTCAGATAGTAGGTACTACGGTAACGGGCACACCGAATTCCTTCCTGGCAACCGACAAGGAATACGGCGACTTTATTCTTGAGCTGGAATTTAAGCTGGGAGCGCCTTTTAACTCCGGCATCCAGTTCCGCAGCCAGAGCAGGGAAGACTATCAGAATGGCCGGGTATTTGGCTACCAGATGGAGATCGACCCTTCTGACCGCAAATGGAGCGGAGGTATTTATGAAGAAGGCAGAAGAGGCTGGCAGTATCCGCTGGAACTCAACCCTGCCGGACAACAAGCCTTCAAAAACGAGGGCTGGAATAAATACCGTATTGAATGCCGCGGCAATGAAATGCGTACCTGGGTAAATGGGGTACCTACTGCCCACCTGGTGGACACCGCGTTGCCAAAAGGTTTCATCGCCCTGCAGGTACATGGTATCGGCAAAAATGCTGCTGATGAAAACAAACACATCTACTGGAAGAATATCCGTATCATCGACAAACCAGCTGCTGCCCAGTATTCTCCCTACGACAATATTTATGTAGTCAACAATATTGACAATACTATCTCTGCCCAGCAGAAAAAGAACGGCTTTCAATTACTGTGGGACGGAAAAACCAGCAAAGGCTGGAGAGGGGCTTATAGAAAAGATTTCCCGGCCACCGGCTGGCAAATGAAAGACGGCATACTGACCATCGCTCATTCCAATGGTGATGAAGAAGGCAGTGGTGGTGATATTGTTACAGAAAAGGAATACGGCGCCTTTGAACTGGAATTTATGTTCAAACTCTCTGCAGGAGCCAATAGTGGTGTAAAATATTTCGTGAATGAATCATATGAGACGGGTGGTAAATCTGCCATCGGACTGGAATACCAGGTACTGGACGACGAAAAGCACCCGGATGCCAAGCTGGGCCGCGATGGCAACCGGACCCTGGCGTCTCTCTATGATCTCATGACAAGAAAACAGGAAAAACGTGCCCTACTACCTATTGGAGATTGGAACAAAGGTCGTATTATTGTGTATCCAAATAACCACGTGGAGCACTGGCTGAACGGTTTTAAAGTATTGGAATATGAGCGGGGCTCCCAAGCCTTCAAAGATCTGGTGGCGATCAGCAAATACAAAAACTGGAAAAATTTTGGTCTCTGGCCGGTAGGACACATCCTTTTACAGGATCATGGTAATGAGGTTTCCTTTAAAAATATTCGAATTAAAGTATTGAAATAAAATATTTTTTATCTTTTTTTTCATTGTTCACTGTTCTAAATAAGCATTCCGATTCTTCGGAATGCTTTTTTGTTTTTAGGATTTAAGTAATTTGTTACCAATCTATCATCAAACAATCAGAATTACATGAAATACGCTTCTTTAGTGTTGATAGGAAGCCTGTTGGCTGCTTCCTGCCAGCAGCGCGCCAGTCACAGCAGTCCACAGGCCTCGCGGGATTCCCTCCACCAGCTTGCGGCCCGTTACTATGAAGGGAATATGGCGCTCCAGCCTGTGCAGGCTACTTTAAACGGTGAAAACAAGTACAATGACCAACTGCCGGTAGATATCGGCCAGCCCTACCGTCACCGGGCCGACTCTTTTTATGCCTCTTACCAGGAGGCCCTTAAAAAGATAGATACCTCCAGCTTATCTAATAATGATCGTATCACCTATGCCATGTTGCAGCGGGAACTGTCGCTCAACCGGGAAGTGCTTACTTATCATGAATACCTGATGCCGGTACAGCAGTTCACCTGCCTGCCCATCCTCATGGCCCAGCTGGGTTCCGGCGCTTCCGCCCAGCCTTTCAAAAACAAAAAGGATTACGAGAACTTCATGCACCGCATGGAAGGTTTTTCTGCATGGGCAGATACCGCTATCTCCAATATGCGCCAGGGTATTGCCACCGGTTATGTATTGCCGGAAAAGCTGGTGATCAAAACGCTTCCCCAGCTGCAAGACCTGTCTAAAAAAGACAGTACCAACGTTTTCTTCGCACCACTCAAAACGCTGCCTGATTCGCTGGATGCAACCGCCAAACAACAGCTTGCCAGCGAATACAATGCTGCCATCGAAAAATTTATCCTGCCGGCTTACAGCAGGCTGTACAAATTCATGCAGGAAGAATATCTGCCCAAAGCCCGCAAAACAAGCGGTATCGATGGTATCCCTGATGGCAAAAAATATTATGACTATCTCGTAAGATCCTGGACTTCAACCAATAAAACACCTGAAGAGATCTATGCGCTGGGTGAAAGTGAAGTGGCCCGCATCCGCGGAGAGATGGAAGCCATCAAAAACAGCACCGGCTTCAAAGGAGACCTGTCCGCATTTTTCACTTTTGTACGCAACGACAAAAAGTTGCGCATCTTCAAAACACCCGCTGCTGTACTCGATTCTTTCAAAGCGATCGAAAACAAAATCATGCCCGGTGTCAGAAAAATGTATGGTCATCTTCCCAAATCCAAATTTGAAATCAAACAAACAGAGGCCTACCGCGCTGCTTCAGCCTCTGCAGAATATCAGCCCGGCAGCCCTGATGGTTCCCGTCCGGGTACTTTTTATGTGCCTATCCTCAATGCGGCCGATTTCTCTTATACAGGCATGGAATGCCTCTTCCTGCATGAGGCCATTCCAGGACACCATTTCCAGTTCTCCCTGCAACAGGAAAATGACTCCCTGCCTCAGTTCCGCCGCTTCGCCTGGGTGGGCGCTTTCGGTGAAGGTTACGCCCTCTACTGCGAAAGCCTCGGTAAAGAACTGGGCTTGTACACCGATCCTTATATGTACTTCGGACGCCTTACCGACGAAATACACCGCGCCATTCGTTTAGTCGTTGACGTTGGTATACACCGCAAAGGCTGGACCCGTGAGCAAGCTATCAAATACATGATGGACAACGAACCGGTATCCGAACACGAAGCCACCGCCGAAATAGAACGCTACATGGCCATCCCGGCACAAGCCCTGTCCTATAAGATCGGTGAGATTAAAATCAGAGAGTTGCGGGAGAAATACACCAAAGCCCTTGGTGATAAATTCAGTCTGCCTGCTTTCCACGACGAGCTGTTGAAAGATGGTTGTATACCGTTGTCCGTGCTCGAAGAAAAAATGGCGAGATTTTACGGATCTAAATGATAAGATTTTCAAGCAGTTGCTACTGAAAAAACTGGTTAAAACCGGGCTGCGTAGTGCAGCCCGGTTTTTTAATGTCCGGTTTGTAGCATTATTCAGGATTAAATTCCCCGGGCTTCATATGGTTACAGTGCATGATCAGCCGGCTTAAGCATTGATATGTATAAGCCGGTTTTATTTCCTTAGTATTTATATAAACAGTATTTTATTTCCATAGTATTTTCTTCAGTATCCATCTTTTATCCACATTTTCCTTCCTGATGTTCCCTTCATCAAAATTTTACACAAACCATAAAATTTTCTTGTTATTTTTCACTCTGCAACCGATTGCTAAAAACATTTTATTCAACTGGAGAGATCCGTTATGAAAAGAAGAGACTTTATAAAAACCGGTTCCCTGGCTGGTATAGGAGCGGGGCTAACTATTCTCAATTTCCCGGTATTTGGGAAAAACGCACCCAGCAACAAGCTGGTGCTGGGCGTCATGGGTGTTAACTCCCGCGGGAACTGGCTGGCACAGGTAGCAGCCAAACTGCCGGGCGCTGAAATAGGCTATATCTGTGATGTAGAAGACGGCGCCATTCAAAAGGGGCTGAAAGCCGTTGCCGGTGCCCAGGAACGGAAACCGACCGTTATAAAGGATATCCGCAAACTGCTGGAACAGAAAGATTTTGATGCACTCATCGTGGCGGCACCTGACCACTGGCACGCCCCAGCCGCCATTATGGCCACCGCTGCCGGCAAACACGTGTATGTGGAAAAACCATGTGCCCATAATCCGCATGAAGGTGAGCTGCTGGTTGCCGCTGCAAAAAAATACAACCGCCTGGTGCAAATGGGCAACCAGCGCCGCTCCTGGCCCAACCTGCAACAAGCCATCAAAGAAGTAAAGGAACAAGGTATCATTGGTAAAGTACATTATGGGCGCGGCTGGTATGTCAACGACCGCCAACCTATCGGTATCGGTAAAAAAATTCCTGTGCCTGGTACGCTCGACTGGGATCTCTGGCAAGGTCCTGCACCCCGCAGAGACTACCTGGACAATATCGTACACTACAACTGGCATTGGCGCTGGCACTGGGGCACCTCCGAAACCTGTAACAACGCTACCCACGAACTCGACTGCCTGCGCTGGTTTATGGACCTGGAATTCCCTACTAAAGTTACTTCCGCCGGTGGCCGTTATGCCCACCCGAAAGATGACTGGGAAACACCAGATACACAAACCCTCAATTTCGAATTTGAAGGCAACAAAGCCATCACCTGGGAAGGCCGCAGCTGCGATCCTTTCACACTGGAAGGCAGTGGCCGCGGATTCGCCATCTTCGGTGAAAACGGCAGCCTTTACAACTCCGGCGGCGACAGCTACAAAATAGTAGACAATAAAAACAAAGTGGTGAAAGAGGTGAAACAAGCCGCTAATCCTGACCAGAGCGTGACCAACACCGTAAGCCCGGCAGGAGAATTTTATGATGCCGTGCATATCAATAACTTCCTGGAAAGCATCCGCGGAAAAGCGACGCTCAATTCAGAAATCAATATCGGTTACCGCAGTACACTCCTGTGCCTGCTCGGCAACATCGCTCAGCGTACCGGCCGCATACTGCATACCGACCCCGCTAATGGCCGCATCCTCAACGATAAGGAAGCCATGAAACTGTGGGAAAGAGAATATGAAAAAGGCTGGGCTCCTAAAATATAATTAGTGATTCGCCTCCGTTTTGGGAAGCAGGTATTTTGCAATATCGAAACTGGGCGGAGGCGGATCTTCTATATAAGCACTTTCAATCGCATCCCGGGAAGGGTATAGCTTGAAGCCCTTCTGCCAGATCGGTTTGGACCGGTCTTCCTCTTCCAGGCCAGGCACCACTTCCAGCTTCAACTTATGAAATACGGCTGCCAGACAGTTTTCCAGCCGGGGAGCATTCAGCTCCGCCAACCCTATCTGCCAGTTGTAATGCTCCGATTCATCCTGCACTACCGGCACCCAGATGGTTTTAGCAGTCGATATCTTAAAACTCCTCTCTGTCAGGCGCAACTCTGCTACCTGTACCAGGTCTTTTTGAATCACATCTTCACCATTCGGCAACTTTACGATTCCATAACCGTATATGCCCAACTTCTGCTTGATCACCCGAGACCGCACCCACTGCCGGATTTCAGACACAATATGATCAATGTCCATACTAGAAAACTCGAACTTCTTTGACTTGTTCAGATTGGTGGGAATCAATAACTGCGCCCCATGCAGCACTTCCAGTATACGGTGAATATCCTCAAAAACCTGTTCACTCGGAACGCCTATGGTATTGTAATCTTCGTAGATATGCTGGTTATGGTCCCGGTACATCCATTGCAAGGTATAATCAGCATTGGGAAAATCCACTTTCTTTATCATATGACAATTTAACTGCTATTCGTTAGCGATATGAAAATAACGAATATTCACTTCATTAGCTTTATAGACTAGCAATAAATATAATATATTGTTATCTCCCATAACTTATAGTTATCACCATTATTAATTTCCTGCCCCTATTTTTGGACTACCTGTAATTGAGATAAACCAACCACACCAACCATTAGTTGCACGTTTCCCGGAGGGATGAATGAATGGAATATTTACAACAATCCAACTACCTGTCAATACTGGTGATAGGTATAGTTGTCGGCTATTTATCGGGCCTGCTGGGCAAAGGCGGCAGTGCTATCAGTACCCCTGCGCTGCAGATTTTTGCAGGCGTCAATCCTTTTTTTGCACTGGCATCTCCACTGCCGGCATCTATTTCCAGCACACTCTCTGCCACAGCGGTATATACCAAAGAAAAGCTGTTTAATAAAAGAGTGGTATTACTGGGGGCTTTATTTGGCGTGCCCGCCACTATCGCGGGTTCCTGGATGAGCAGTTTTCTGCAGGGAAAAACATTGATGATACTGACTGCTTTGTTTATTATGTCTTTAGGCTCTTCTTTGCTGTATTCCTATCTGCGCAACAAAGGCACTTCTGTGGAAACACCGCTGAACAGTAATGATATAAAGGCCTCCCAGGTAATGGGCGCTGCTTTGTGTATCGGTTTTTTGGCAGGCCTGCTGGCCAATGCAGGCGGTATCCTGTTCAGCACCTTTTTTATCAGGCGTCTGAAGATGCCCATCAAACAGGCACTTGCCTGCGCGGTGATGCTTTCAGCGATATTGTCGGTGCCGGGTGCCATTACACACTGGTGCCTCGGGCATATTGACTGGAACATCGCGCTGCTGTTGTCTTTAACAGCTTTCCCGGCTTCTTACCTCGGCGCTAAAACGGCAGTAAAAATGAAAACACCCCTGCTGGAAAAAATCTTCGCGCTAACACTAGTGCTTTTCGGATTGTACGATATTGTATATACGCTGTGGGTTTAGTGATTCAGGCGTCCACTCTCCGCTGTTTCTGAATTGCCTCCTGCTCGTAGGGAGGCAGGCTTTCAAGGATCAGGTCGTAGGCATTGTGCAGGAAATGCTCCAGTTCTACTGAAGGCATCAGATCTTCCTGCTTCACCTGTACCCAATGATAACGCGCGAGATGCGGTGCCGGCACAATACCCGGTTTGGCTATCAGCTGATGATACTGACTGGGCGTACATTTGAAGGATACACGATGGGGCGGGTCAAGAGAGAGCATGCAGAATAATTTCTCCCCCACAAAAAAACGCAGTTCATTATCCCACTTCTTTTCTGTGGTCACAGCCGGTAAAGACCGGCAAAAATCAAGGGTATTGTCAAACATAGCAGCAAGTTTAAAACATCGTTTACATTACCGTCTTTGAACGGGTTACCTCAAAATCTACCACAAACAAACATATTGAAATATGCTACATATGTGGAATATGCGTTTGCTGTAAATAGTAATTGAAACTGCTTTATAAAAATAACGAATTAAGCGGAGAAAAAAACAGCCTGAAACCGCTCAATAACGATGAATTAACCTGATTTTAATATCTGTAAAAAATGCTGGCAGGACACCAAATCAGCGAGCTGTGCCCATGGAGATTATCTGCCCCCAATACCAGCATACCGGCCCTGGTGGTATGAATCCGGTCACGGTTATACGATTCCAGGAAAAACAATCTCCTGTGCTGCCAGCCTTTCGGAGAGCAGCAACAAGCCGATGAGGGCGCAAACCAATTTATACATGGGAGACGGTTTATTCACCCGTCAGCTGATTCCATATCACGTCGTATACGTCGATGGCCTGCAACTGCTTTTGCGCCAGTGACGTTTTGCTGATCACCACTGCATGATTGGCAGGGTTTTCTTCCAGACGGCCGTGTGAACCCTTGATGAGCGTAGCATCCAGCGGGATTACATTCATGAGGTAACGGAAGCCCAGTTTTTTCTTCAGCAGTTTGGCTGCAGCTTTCAGTTTGATCAGTGGATCTGCAGGATTCATAAACATTTCCACCGGATCATATCCCGGTTTGCGATGGATATCCACAATGCGCGCAAAATCGGGTGCTTTGTTATCGTCCAACCAGTAGTAGTAGGTAAACCAGCTGTTGGCATCGGCTACCAGTACCAGATCGCCGCTGCGTTCATGATTCAGGTGGTGTTCTCTTTTGCCTTCCCGGTCGAGCACCATTTGTACACCGGGTACTTTTTCCAACAGCTCCCTTACTCTTCTGAAGCAGGATGGATCGTTGAAATAGATATGCGCCAGCTGGTGGTCAGATACTGCAAATACTTTGGACGCACCGGGATCGAGCAGCTCAAGGCCTCTCTCCACACGTATAGCCAGCAGGCCTTCCTCACGCAGGACACGGTTGATATGTACCGGATTATTGACATTGGTGATACCGTATTCAGACAATACGATCGGGTCGCAGCCTTTCTGCTGATAGTAGGTAATCAACTGCTGGCATACAGCATCAATTTCCTTCAGCTCTTTGGCAATACCAGCGGGATCCTGCCCGAATTTCTGCAGACAGTAATCGAGGTGCGGGAGGTATATCAGTGTTAAAGTAGGATCGTATCGTTTGTCTGTCAATATCGAAGCGTCTGCAATCCACTGCGACGATTTGATATTGGCAGTAGGGCCCCAGTAATTGAACAGCGGGAATGGTCCCAGTTCCTGGGTAAGATAATCCCGCAGTGTATCGGGTGTTGTATAACAGTCCGGTATTTTGCGGCCGTCTGAAAGATAATTGGGACGGGGTGTCAGGGAGTAGTCCACGTTGGCGTACATATTGTACCACCAGCACATCTGAGCACAAGTAAAGGAAGGATCCAGGTGCTTAGCCTTATCCCAGATTTTCGGGCCTTCCACCAGTTTGTTGGATTGTTTCCAGAATTTGATTTCGCAATCGGTACGGTCATACCAGCCGTTACCTACAATACCGTGTTCACTTGGCCATTCGCCTGTAAGATAGGTGCTTTGTACCGCAGTGGTTACTGCCGGTAACATCGGTGATACGGTTGCCATATGCCGCTGCTGCGCATAACCTTTCAGAAATGGCATATGCTCCAGCAAAGAGGCGGATAGCCCAACAACATCCAATACAACTGTCTTTCTCATAGATATGATCAACGTTTCATTTTCCGATATAAAGCTATATAATTCAAATACGAATTACAAATTACGAATTACGAATGATGAATGAAATGATACATCTCATTCGTAATTCGTAATTTGTAATTCGTGTTTGACCCAGTTCAGTTCCCTTGACACAGACACCGCCATTTCTTCCTTAAGCCCCGATGGCAGTACATCCCAGGTATAGGTTTCTACTTCCAAATGGGCGGTAAATGGTTGTTGCCGCTGTAATGCCAGCACCCTGACAATCTCTTCGCGGGTGGATTGCAACACTTCAAAACGATCGATAAAGATAGGCACATGAAAGTGGGAGCGCCACTCGGCAACAGCCGTGTTGGCGGCATCTTCCAGTGCCTGCGGCAGATCCGGGTAATGTATCAGACTGCCATCCTTTTTTTTGCCGATCACCTGATGCAGGTACACCTGTTCATTGAACTGACGAAAAGCGTTGATAACGGCATTACGTTGATCCGTTTCCGTTGGCAGGTCTGCTTTCAGGGCAGCACTGATCTGTATTTTGCCTACACGGAGACCATGAGTCTGCAGCTGCTTCAGCACCTGTTCCGGTTCTTCATATTCCAGTGCAAAATGGCAAACATCATAACAGAGCTGCACATGTCTTTTGATAATATCAGCAGCCTCCTCTTCATCGACACCCAGTTTGTCTTTAATAAAGCAGATACCAGCGGGCAACAGCGATGTTGTATACCAGTTGATATACTCCCGGGTGTTCTCCAACAGTCCGTCGGGCTCCGGTTCCACATCGAGGTGCATGAGGGGTCCGCCGCCATGGTGGATACGGGCCAGCTGTTCCACCACGAGCAACATATTCAGTGTGGCACTTTCGGTGAAAGCGTTTTTTTCTTCCTCACAGCGGTTGCACCAGAACTTATAAGAGAGCGGAGAGGTAGAGATGCCGCCTTCCATTCCTTCCGGTAAAAGGGCTGCCAGCAGGCGAAACAGCCTGATGATGTAGGCTACACGGTCGGCCTGTGTCCAATCGGGTGCATGTACCTGATCTTTCACCACTACATCATGAAAGCCACCGTAGGGGAAACCGTTCATCGTAAATACGTAACAGTTTTCCTGTTGCAGCCAGGCTTTAAAGGCGTTCAGGTTTTCCTCTTTGGCTAGTTCCAGGCTGGCCGTATTGGCCAGCCGCAGCCCTATACCAAAGGGCTGGCCGGGAGCTACCTGTTGTTTGACTTGAGGAATATATTTTTTGAGTTGGGCGAAATGGTCTTCCCATTTTTCACCAGGATGTATATTAGTGCAATAAGTCAGGTGTCCGTATGCTGTTTGCATTACTGTAAATTTTTGCAGATGTCTGCTGCTTTGTACAGCAGGTCCAGGTCAATGTGATGCACTTCTGCGCCTTTACCGATGGCTTTCAGCAGGGAGATGGTCAGCTGGCCACCCAGGTGTTCGCGGAATTCTTCCAGTCCTGCGATCACGGGAGATGGTTTGCCATCCTGCTTTTCCAGAAGCGGATGCCATACCGGCAGCTGCATCTGTTTGAGAACGCTGACGATACGGTGCATATCCGATTCACTGATCCAACCTAACAGGCAGGAATACACGCTGTCGATTGCGATACCGATGGATACGGCTTCTCCATGGCGCAAAGCGAAGTTAGTCAGTTGTTCCAGTTTATGTGCACTCCAGTGCCCGAAGTCGAGTGGACGGGCGGAGCCGCTTTCGAAGGGATCGCCGCCACCGCCAATATGCGCCATATGCAGGTCTGCGCAGCGATAGATCAGCTCTTCCATACCAGGCATATCACCGGCGGTAAGCGCCGCCGCTCTTTGTTCCATCCATTCGAAGAAAGCAGCATCCCTGATGAGGGCTACCTTTACCGCTTCCACCATGCCGGAGCGCCAGTCGCGGCCATCCAGGGTGGTGAGGAAAGTGCTGTCATTAAATACTGCCGCCGGTGGTGCAAAAGAACCCAGGAAGTTTTTCTTGCCTTTGTAGTTGACACCATTTTTCACCCCTACACCGGAATCATTTTGTGACAGCACGGTAGTAGGGATACGGATATGTTTTACTCCACGGTGGGAGATAGCGGCTGCAAACCCTACCAGATCGAGCAGGGAACCGCCGCCGACGCCGATTACATAGGAATGGCGGTCTATCCCGTAGCGGTCGATGGCATCTACCAGTGAGAAAAGCAGGGGCAGGTCATTCTTTACACTTTCCCCGCCGGCGATGGTAATGATTTCAGGCGCCAGCTGAAAGCCTCGCACCTGGCCCAGATAACGGCTGATCTGTTCCGCAAGACCGGGATGGCTGGCCGCCACACCTCCGTCGAGGATGACCAGCAGTTTCTTTTGAAAGGCGGTACTAGCTTTGGATTCCAGGAAAGCTGACAAGCAGGTATTGGCAGGATCAAATAAATGTCTGGAAAAAAATACCCCGAAAGAAAAGTTAACGTCAAATTGTTGTTGAATATACTCCATGGCTTAGTTCCGCATACATCAATCTAAAAAAATTCAATAGCCATTAAATGTACATATAAAAATGCGATATTTTTATAAAGAATAAGGCTCCGTTCACGGAGCCTTTTTTGGGGTTCTACCTGTTTGTTGTTATCGGTATGCAATTGACAAATGGTTCATTACTCTTTGCAAAGAAACCAGGTTTTATACGGTTATTCCACGGTACAAACCATTATTTAAATAATTACGTAGTTCTACCTGGTAGTTACTTTTTGCCGCAAGCCCTTATCTATCAGGCATTATATTATCTGCCACCGAAAATACAGCCGGCAAGCCTTCCCGTTCGTCCTATTACCTGTTGCGTATTAAACAGGAATTGAAGATCTTTATCTTCCGCTGCAGATGGACTGTACTGCTATCTGTAAGTCATTGATTAATTGTTTGTTTAGATGAATATCCGGTAAATGTCCCCATGTTGTTAACCCTGTAACACGGCTGTTTTTCGTACTTCTCTTGTTGCATTACTACGTAAATTGTCACAAGCATCAAGCCTGGCCGGGAACATAGTGTTTTCTCTCCCAGACTCATTTTCAGGCATACCACCAGATATTGATCTGATTGAAAAAGAAGCTTATTGAGCAATGTTAAAAAGATTATTTTTTGTTTCCTGTTTGATCTCCGGACTTTGCTTTTCAGCACGGGCGTTTAACACGGCAGCACAAGACAGCCTATTTCGGGTACTGCAATACAAGAAGGCCGATACCAGCCGGGTAAGTACCCTGTTTGCCTATGCTATGAGTTATCTGCCGGACAGTTTACAGAAGGCGGACCAGATTTTCCACGAAGCGTTGCATCTCAGCCGTCAGCTGCATTATGATAAGGGCGTGGCGGATTTCGCCTGTTATTACATGTATATCCAGGATATGCGTGGACAATACCGGGAATCATTGTTTATGGTAGACAAGGCCGTCGGTATATACGCAGCCCTGAAAGACACGGTGAACCTGATGCGGGCCCTTAGTTTCAGCGGCAATGAACATCATTTGCTGGGTAATCTCCCTGCCGCCGCCGGTCGTTACCTGGAAGCGCTCAAACTGGCCGATACCATGCGGGACAGCCTTTTTTCAGGGATGATGAACAACAACCTGGCATCCCTTTTTGTGATCCTGAAAGACTTCCGCAAAGGTTTCCGATATGCTGAAAAGGCTTACCACAACGGTCTTACGGCAGGCAACAAACGACGTACCTCTGCCGCCCTGATCACGATGGGCACCTGTATGGTGTCGCTGCACCGCTATGAGGAAGGGGAACAATATTACCGGCAGGCCATCAACACAGGCCGGGAGCTGGAAGACAGTGCCTACGTGCTCAACGCACAGCTCAATCTGGGCAATCTCTACTTTGAACAAGGGAACCGGGAAAAAGCCTACCAGCAATACTCCCAGGCGCTGGAGCTATCGGACAAATACCCCAAACCCGAGCTGCTCACCTATGTGTACCTGGGCTACGGACGGGAGTTGTTCAACCTCAACAGATTTAGCGAAGCATTCGCTTATGTAGAAAAAGCCATTACCATGGCTCAGGAATACGATGCTACCAATGAACTGCGCTGGGCTTATCTGGTAGCTTCCAATCTGAAAGCCACCATGGGCGATTATAAGCAGGCATTTCTCCTGCGGGAGAAGTTTGAAATGCTGAATGATTCCCTTACGGGTGATGCGGCCCGCAATAATGTGGCATTACTGGAAATGCAGTACCAGTCTGAGAAAAAAGACCGTGAGCTCACCGAAAAACAACTGCAGCTCACCCGCAAGGACCTCCAGCTGCAACATAAAAATATGTGGCTATTGTTCTTCCTGATATCCGCAATCCTGCTGGTGGTATTCGCCTTTTTGGTATGGCAACGGCTGAAGCACCGCCACAAACTGCAGCAACAGCAATTACAGACCATGGAAGTGGAAAAAACAGTACAGGTGCTGGAAGCGATGATACAGGGTGAAGAGAGAGAACGTACCCGCTTGTCGAAAGATCTGCACGATGGCGTAGGCGGATTGTTGTCTGCCGTTAAAATGCACTTTGCAGCTGTAAAGCATGACCGTACCGCCTTACAAACAGACAAAGGTTTCCTGCATGCGATGGGCATGCTGGACGATGCCATAGGGGAAGTACGTAAAACCGCGCACAACCTGATGCCCGAGCTGCTGGCCGGAATGGGGCTGGCGGAAGCGGTCCGTTTTTATTGCCGCAACGTGAGCCATTCCCGGCACCTGACCATCTCCTGTTATGTACCGGATGATATAGGACGTTTCAATGCCAATTTCGAACTGTCTGTTTATCGTATTGTACAGGAACTGGTCAACAATATTATCAAACATTCACAGGCTACAGAAGCCTTTGTACAGCTTACCCGGCACGGGCAGTTGCTCACCATCACCGTTGAAGACAACGGGATAGGCTTCCAGACCCACCCCGGCCTTCAAACCGGTATGGGCCTCAACAGCCTGCAATCCAGGATAAAAGCATTAAACGGTAATATGGAAATAGACGCATCCCACGGACATGGTACTACCGCCTATATAGAATTTGATATCGCGATTATGCAACTCATGGAAGTCTGATTTCCATATCAATTATTTTTTATGAAGATTAAGTTAGCCATCACAGACGACCACCTGCTGGTCATTAATGGATTAAAAGCCATGCTGGCGCCCTATCCACACATAGAAATAGTATACGAAAGCAATGCCGCCACCGCGCTGATGGGGGCGTTACCGGCCAGCCAGCCGGATGTGTTGCTACTGGATATACAAATGCCGGATATCGATGGACTGGAATTGTGTAAACTAGTCCGGAAAAATTATCCGGAGATAAAAATCATTGCGCTCACCAATTTCATGGAATCGCATTATATCAAGCAAATGCTACGCAACGGCGCCAGCGGCTACCTGCTTAAAAACACCGACCAGCACATGCTGGTAGCAGCCATAGAACAGGTATATGCCGGAGAGCAGTTTCTTGATGCCAGCATCAAACAGCAACTGTTACACGAAATGATCACCGGGCAGAAATCCACCGGCTACGACATTCCGCTTACCCGTCGTGAAAAAGAAATACTGAAGCTGATTGCAGAAGAATATTCCAATCAGCAGATCGCCGATATGTTGTCTATCAGCCTGCGTACAGTAGAAACGCACCGACTTAACCTCACGCAGAAACTGGCTGTAAAAAATACAGCCGGACTGGTAAAGGAAGCCATCAAAAGAGGACTGATAGACTAATTACGAGTTAGGAACTGATTAGTTTATGTAATGGCGAAAATTTTTCCCAGTCCCATTGATATTGGCAATAACAGCAACACTGACAGTGCATAACCGATAGCATCAAAAGCCGCCACCCAGGCGGCATTCATGACTATCAGTGCTACAATGCCGGCCTTTACTGCCTTTCCGATGTTGGGCCCGGAAGGATCCTTAAATGCCTTGTATAAAGGTTTCATGATCATCCAGGCAAAGAGCAGCAGGAAAGGCAATGCTTTCAGGAGATGGTGATTATAGGCTGCCAACCCTCCGATGGTGAGTAGCACGATACCATAACAAACCGCCGTGATGCGGGTGCTGGTGCTGGTACCGCCATATACTTCTCCCCGGCTGATGTTGGTGACAGCAGCGATATACAACACCGGTACCAGGCCTATCCACCACCATGTTTCCACAGCGCCGGGCACAATACTGATACCCAACAGGAGGTTGAGGCCACGGCAAAGTCCCATGTTTACAGGACCGAGGAAACTATGATGTTTTCCCCATTTGTCGTATATCAGCGCTGAGGCGCCGGTGGCGATGGCCAGCCAGCCTGCAATGCCGTGGAAACCGCCCACTGAAAAGGCAGCCAGTATTCCTACCAACAGCAGATAACAGCCGAGGATAATCGCTTGTATGCGTGTGATAACACCACTGGGGATGGGCCTTTCGGGCCGCTCTATCTTATCCAGATCTGTATCAAAAATATCATTGAACACAACACCGCCTCCATATAGTCCGGCAGTGGCCAGACACAGGCATACCACCGGGAGCGTCTGATCCAGTGTCAGGGAGGAAAAGGTTGCATTCAGAAAATAGCCGGAAATGGCAACCCCTGCCAGAATATCGGCAATAGCCGTAATAATATTGGCTGGGCGCATCAGGCGCAGGTATCCAATTACTTTGCTAACAATATAACTCACCGATTAAACAGGTTTTCATGGTTCATTGCCAGCAGTAACGAAACTGCCAGGCCTTTACCGGATGATGGTCGTATTTTTATTGATTCTGGGCTGCTGACCTCCACGTAAAACGGTGCTTCCATTAAATCTTTCACTTTGATCTATATTTCCGGCCAACTCAAAATCCGATTCATTGATTTGTCCGCTTTGCGCAAATGCTTTTACAGCGTTCATGTAAGTTACCGAATGAATGTCATTCAAGTCAATACCACTTTCGTGCATTAAAGCAGCTGTTTTAGGTACCGCAAGAGGGTCGCTGATACCCCAATCGGCAGCTGAGTTGACCATAATCCTTTCGCTGCCGTATTGTTTCACAACAGCGACCATTCTTTCATTACCCATTTTAGTAAACGGATAGATGGTGAAAGCTGCCCAGAAACCGCGGTCGAGCACTTCCTTCACCGTTTCCTCGTTGTTATGATCTACGATCACCATATGAGGAGGCAGGCCATGTTCGATGGCGATGTCCATGCTGCGCTGTGTTCCTTTTTTCTTATCGCGGTGAGGCGTGTGGATCTGTACGGGCAAACCTGCTTCCTTAGCCAGTTCCAGCTGTGCACGATAATATTTTTCTTCCAGTGCTGTCTGGTCATCAAAGCCTATTTCACCAACACCCACCACTCCTTCTTTGTAGATAAACTGTGGCAGTATTTCCATGACGGCTTCCGCCAGTTTTTCGTTGTTGGCTTCTTTTGAATTAAGGCCGATAGTGCAGTAGTGTTTGATACCGAACTGAGACGCGCGGAAACGTTCCCAGCCGAGGAGGCTGTTGAAATAATCGCGGAAGGTATCAACGCCGGTGCGTGGCTGACCGAGCCAGAAGGCGGGTTCGATGAGTGCTACGATGCCGGCATCAGCCATAGCCTGATAGTCGTCGGTAGTACGGGATGTCATATGCACATGCGGATCGAAGAAACGCATGCCTTTGATTTTATCCAGATAAGCCGGTGTATAGGAAAGCGGTTGCAGATCTTTTTCAGTGAGTTCGTGGATACCACACATAATTTTCAGGTTTAGTTACTGGGATAATTTTGTGGCGATGACGTCCCAGGTGAGGGCGCCATCCTGTATTTCGGTTGCCAGGGTCAAATTGGAGGCCAGCAGCTGCTGAGCAGGCAGATAATCAGAACCGGCACATACCAGTGCGGCGGCGGCTTTTTCTGTCTGATCAGCGGAATGCCATACACGGGTGATATCTGGCAGATTTTCGTTGTTGATAAAAGGCGTGAGCAGTCGCCATTGCATAGGATCAACTTTTCTGCCGGCGGCCCATCTTTCGTGGGCGAAGTCGGTTAGAATAGCTGCCAGTGCAATGTTGCGGCGTTCATCCAGGCCGGAGATACGGTGCAGCGGTTTATCTGTGAAGATAGCCTTCATGACAAGCTGATTCCAGGCGGGTTCATCCAGGTATTTTGCCGGATAAGGATTATGCAACATGATAGCTTCCTGCACTATCCCGATGTTGGAGCGGATGCCTTCTGCTGTGCGGAGTTTCCACGCTTCCGGAAACGCCAGCAGCGGGAGTGCGCTGTATAATGCTGCCAGCTCGTTCATTTCGGCGGCGTTGAAGAGCTGTTCTACCGTATCAATATAAATCGTTTTAGTACTGATGTTCAGCTGCAGCAACCACCAGACTCTTACCAGCCTGTCTAACGTCCATCCATGTACGAAAAATCCCGGCACGTCCTGTTGTAACACAGCTGCCTGTTCGGATGTTACGGAAATAATATTTTTTCCGGTGAATCTGGGAATAGCGGTAAAGGTTTGGTTAAACTGCGGTATGGATGCGGCTTTCTGCAGACGCTGCTGCAACCACTCCCTGGCTGTGTTACTGCTATTGCTGGCAATAATGGCTTCAAGCCCGTTGCTCATTTTCTGCTGGTCGTATACATATTCCGCCACTGAAAATCCTATTTAAAAAATGAGAATGCTTATTTTCTGATTAAAAGTAAACAGGATTGACCATATTTTCTGATTAAGGAGGCTAATATTTGATAGGTGGTAATAAAAATAAAAGAGAGGCATTGCTGCCTCTCCTTCCGCCATTCTAAAACCTGATTATGCATCAGGATATCTTTCTATCATTGCGCCTCAGCGGAAAGCGCCCTGAAAATATCTTTGGGTGATAATGGCTGAATTAAAAGAACAAAAGTACATTCCTTCAGGAACAATAGAATGCATTATTTCTCTGAATGTGTGTGACCCGACATGTGTACCTGCTCGCAGAATAATTATCGGCAATATACATATTATTCTACTTCTTCTCCAAATAAACAAACGATTTTATCGTTAGTGTTTTTTATTTCTGTTTGTTCTCAAGCACCATAAACGGTTGATACTCCTTCCAGTTAGGCTTATAACCATCCAGTATATTAAATCCACGCCCATAGTTTCCTAGTACTATATCCAGGTCTCCATCTCCATCCATATCCTTCACATCCATACATATCCAGCGCCCTTCCTTTTCTATAGGAGGCGCATGAGGCGTGAAGTTCAGCTGATGGTCCTTTCCTTCGAACAAAATAAATTTTTCTGCAGGATTGTTTTTCATATCTGCAAAAAATGCAATTGTTGCAATATCTATTTTACCATCAAGATTAAAATCCGCTGCCACAGCCTTTGTACAGCCATTCACCGGATAAAACCAGGCCTGTCTGTACCTGTTTTTTCCTTCGTTGATATAGACATACAAACCATGATAAGGTTTAAGCACCATCGAAAAATCTGCATTATCACCGCAGGTATATAATATATCAAGCTTTCCATCCTGGTTAAAATCCACCAGCTGAAAACTGGTAGAACCGTTGAGGGGCGGGAATCTCAGCAGGTTAACAGATTTAAATCCACCTTTCCGGTCGTTCTCAAACAACCATATGCCTTCATCGGCAGCAGCAAAAAGTACCATTGCATCGAGCCATCCATCTCCATTAAAATCTCCAACTTCTGCATGAATAGCACCAGGCACTTCTGTGATGGTCTTCTGCTCGTATCTGTGATCTGGCAACTGTTTCAGCCAGTACAGTCCTCCCTGATTATGCCCAAATGCACATACCAACAAGTCAGTTAGGTTGTCCTTGTCAAAATCTGCCTGCACTGTTTGCACCGGCCGTTTCAGAAAAGGCATCAGATCTGTTTGTTTGCTCTGCGGATCATGGATGTTGAGGCTGCTTACAATACCAGCCGGTGCATCCAGGGCTTTCATATTTCCGATTTGAGTGATGATTGCAGGTGATGACTTTCCGCTATCGGTGGTATATAAGATGTCCACCACAGGGGAAGGCAAGCGCCAGGACCCTGTTTTACGCAGGGAACCATCCCAGGCATCAAGGGTACTCGTATAGGTATCGCTGGTAAAAATGCGGTGCCCTGCAGGATCAAAGGAAACCATCGTGGTACCCGCAACATTGGGAGAGTCCACTCCAACGGGGTATTGGGGCGCAAAGCCAAACCAGTCGTGCTGCAGCGGCACCGGCGGTTTGGCTGGTGTAAGCTGTGCAGGGGCGTTCTGCCCAAAATATGCCACCAGCGCTGTCCATTCCTTAAAAGATATGGGGCCCTGTTGTTCACCCGGACTAGCCGGATAGTACTGATCACCGGCCCATACTCTAATCCCCAATTTGGGCGCCATAGCGGGCAGCACGTGTTTGGTCCAGGTTTCCTTGTCCAGCATGGCCGGATCTACCACCAGGTGGCAACCCGTACAATATTTGTCGGCCAGCATTTTTCCCTGCTCTTTTGCTGACGGTGTAAAACAACTGCTGATGATCATAATACCTGAGAGGATAATAAAAAGTGTGGCAAGGACAAATGCTTTCATGGATTAGATTTTGGTATCCTAATATAATGAGAAAGGAGCAAAGACGCTAGCGGAGAATGATGATACCGCTTTCGTTTTTGCTCCTCTCTATCAAGTGAACAACTTACTAGAAGTTGTCATTTTGTTTTAACACCGGTTTTCCGTCTTTCAGCGTCAGGTCAATCTGACGTTGCGGAATGGGGAAGTATTCGTTTTTACCCTTGGTAAAGTGTCCGCCCTGAACATCCTGAGTAATCTGACCTTCAAAGGCGAAATAAGCATTCAGCACCTGATCGGCAATGCCCCATCTGGATAAGTCGAAGAAACGGTGTCCTTCCATCGCCAGTTCGAGTTTACGCTCAAAGCGGATTGCCTTGCGGGCAAAATCGACGTTGGGGAAAGCCGGATATTCTCCGATGCTATAATTGGAGATAGGTTTAGCGGGATCAAATCCGAGAATAGGTTTAGCGGGATCTTTGTAATCATGTACCCAGTTTTCCGGATGATCGATCATTCTGTGACGCACCTGATTCACCAGATCCTTGGCCCTTCCCAGGTCGCCGGTTTCTGCTGCACATTCTGCTGTCATCAGCAACACATCTGCGAAGCGGATCAGCAGTACATTGATAGCTGTGCCCGGAGCCCAGGAGTGGTCATCCAGATATTTGTCCTGGTTATAGTTCCAGTACACCATTTTTTTAGTGGCATAAGGACCTGCATATCGTTGTGAGTGATCACGAATCCAGTCGGAACCGGCAAAGTATCCCCAGTCGTGGTATGGAAGACCACGGCGGCCTACCGTCCAGTCAAGACGCGGATCTATCGGGTCTGTATCCGGGGAGAACGAATCCGCAGACCGGATACCCATGTCTGATTTTATCGGATGCTGGTTATAATCGTCCAGGTAAGGTAACCCGCTTCCATCTACCCGATAGGAGTTGACAAGATCAAAGGAGGGCTGATAGAAACCACAGCATTTAAAATTGCCGGGGAAGTTGAGCATATCGCCCATATTGGCGTTGGCGATGTTGTTGGTACCATCGTTTGCCGACATCTGAATAGCGAATACGGACTCCGAATTATTCTTTTTGGAAGCATCGAAGTTATCTTCAAAATTGGCTGTCAGTGCGTAAGGCAGGCCATTGGAGGTAACACCGTTGGTAATGGCATCATTAAACAGCTGCAGTGCTTCCGGATATTTTTTCTGATAGAGATAGGTTTTGGCCAGATAAACCTTTGCCGCCCATTTGTTGGCACGGGCCACCTGAGGCTGCGTTGGAGGCAGATTGTCCATCGCATACTTAAAATCTGCTTCGATATTAGGCCATATTTCTGCATCATTAGATACCAGCGGGTCGGCGGTAGCTTCTGTGACGTAGGGCACTTTTTTGAACATCTTTCTCAGCTCAAAATAATAATGCCCTCTGAGGAAGCGGGCTTCTGCCTGTACCTGTGTTCTTTCTGCATCAGACATATCTTTAGCCTGTGCCATCAGTTTCAGGGTATTATTACAGCGGGCCACGCCTTCAAATACCGCTTTCCATTTGGTGTTAAAGAAAGAGTTGCTGACATTGGGCTGGCTGATGGCAATTTCATTGATCGGTGTCTGGTCGGTACCCTCACTGCCTTTGTGAGCATCGCCACCTACCACGCTGCCATAGATCCAGTTGGTAGGCGAAGCCTCCCAGCCATTGCCACCACCACCCAGCGCGCCGGTAGGGTTTCCCTGTCCGTCGAGTGCTGCATAGGCGCCCACCAGGAGGTAGTTGACCCCATCCTTATTAGCCACGATCTCATTAGACAAACCACCATATGCCGGCTTGTCCAGAAAGCCTTTGGAGCATCCGCTGTTCAGGAGCGTCCCCGCGAGCAATATTGCACTTGTATATCGTAATATTTTCATTTTTCTCGGTTTAACAGTTCAAACTATCAGATCAGAAATTCAGGGTAACACCCACCAGGTACTGGCGCTGGTTAGGATAAGCACCTTCATCGATACCAAAAGAGTCTGTATTACCCGTAATTTCAGGATCAAGCCCTGTATACTTGGTAATGGTAAACACATTGGCAGCCTGTGCATATATTCTGAATTTATCAACTCCTATTCTCTTCAGCATATAGGAAGGGAAAGTATATCCCAGCATTATGTTTTTAGCACGCAGATAAGCTCCGTTTTCTACATAGTATGAAGTTGGAGGATCGGAAGTGCTGAAGTTGGGTTTCAGCTCCTGAATAGGCGCTTTGGCATTGGTGCGGGTAGGCAACCAGGAATCATACAGGGCTGTCTTGCTTTTTGCACCATCGAAAGAACCGTAGATATCGGTCCACCATCTTACCTGGTTCCAGATTTTGTTGCCATGTACACCATAGAGGAACATGGAGAAGTCCCAGTTTTTGTAAGTGAGTCCGATATTGAGGCCATAAGTGAAATCAGGATTGGGGCTGCCCAGATAAGTGCGGTCCTGTGCATCTATCTTACCGTCACCGTTTACATCTTTGTAGCGGAAACGACCGGGAGCAGCGGCCTGCTGGTATTCTGCAAGACCTGGATATTTAGCGGCAGCAGCGGCATTGGCATCGCTTACCTCTTTATCGCTGTCCCAGAATTTTTCGATCTGATATCCGAAGAACTCACTGATACTTCTGCCTACTGCGTTGCGGATGATCGCTACACCATAACGGCGTGTATCTCTTTCGAAGTAAGGAGCTGATTCAGATATTTTCAGGATTTTGTTTTTATATGTTGTTAAGGTACCGGTGAGCGTGAGTTTCAGCTTAGGTGCCAGATTGATATTACCGGTAGCGGAGAAATCAACACCGGTGTTTTTCATTTCTGCCACGTTGGCAAATGGTGGTGCGGCAGCACCATATACACCAGGGAGTTCCGGATTAAAGAGCAGGTCTCTGATCAGTTTACTGTAATAGTCCACAGTGAATTCGAGTGCTCCTTTAAACAAGGTTGCGTCTATACCAATGTTGGAATTGACGTTGCTTTCCCACTTCGCATTGGGGTTTCCGATCTGGCCCTGCATAAAGCCGGTAGCCAGGGAATTGGAAGTCCCGTTCATATCATAGAAGGAAGTAGACTTGTTAAAGGTGAACATGGTGAAAACGTTGCTGGGGTTCACGTTGATCTGGTTACCCATGATACCGTAACCACCGCGGAGTTTCAGGTCGGAGATCCAGGCAATGCTTTTCATGAACTCTTCCTGTGATATACGCCAGGCGGCGCTTACAGCAGGGAAGTTACCATAGCGGTTGTTGGCACCAAAACGAGAAGAGCCATCACGGCGGACCAGAGCGCCGATCAGGTATTTATCGCGAAAAGCGTAGTCTACTCTGGCAAACAGGGAAAACAGGCTATTGGAGCCATATCCGCTGCCATTCACCGGTGTTCCGAAGCCCGTAGTAAGATTGGCAAAATCAGGATTGAAGGAAAAATAATCCGTGGTAGTACCCGTCATCATGCGATCTTCCTGTTCAAAAGCTTCTGTGCCGACCATCACTTTGATATCATGTGCGCGGTTGAAATTTTTGTGATAGCTGAGGGTATTGGTCCAGGTCCAGTCGAAGCCACTACCAGCAGATTCTGTATAGGAATTGACACTGTTATTTTCCTTGTTTTCGTATTCCGGATAAGTGAAGTTACGGTTGGATGTAGAATAAATTTCACCACCGAAGGAAGTACGGAAAGTAAGCCCTTTGATGAGGTCTGCTTCGCCGTATACGTTACCGAGTAATCTGCTGCCCAGTGCTTTGGTACTGCCGAAACGGTCCTGTATAGCCACCGGGTTGCGGGAGTTGCCCAGCGCGCCACTATAGGTACCCGCATAATTTCCTTTGATATCGTATACAGGAATGATACTGGGAATCCTGAAGGACATGCCAACGCCACTTCCTTCTGTGAGGATGCCTATTCTGGGGTTACTGATAATGGAGTATTCCATATTTTCACCTACCCGGATATGATCTGTGATATTGAAGCTGCTATTGGCTCTTACAGCATAACGTTTGTTATAGGTATTGGTAAGCGTGCCTTGCTGATTAAAATAATACAGGGAAAAGAAGTAGCTGCCGATATCTCCACCACCTGCAACAGAGATGTTATGGCTGGTGATGGGAGCTGGTTTGAATATTTCGTGGTACCAGTCGGTACCTTGTTTATTGGCTTTGTTGATACGATAAAAAGAGGCGAAGTCACTCTGCCTTTTATATTCGGGGTTCACATAATATTTGGAAGGATCTACGCGGGGATCACCTTCTTTGGCGCCTACCGGAAAGATATAATCCGGCAGTACCGGTTTATCACCTTTTCCATACAGATCATCATCAAATACAGGGTTTTTGCTACTGTTTCTGATGGCCATCCATTTCAGGTCGGCCTGTTCCTGTGGATTCAGGATATTGAAAGGGTTGCCGCCTTGTGGCTTTTGTACGCCATAGTATCCGTCGTATTGTACTTTTACTTTACCGGTACCTCTTTTGGTGGTGATGATGATAACGCCATTGGCTGCACGTGCACCATAGATAGAGGCGGCGCCGGCATCTTTCAGCACCTGCATGGTTTGCACATCATTGGGGTTTACATCAGCGAGGTTGGAGATAGGTACTCCATCTACGATATACAGGGGAGTGTTGTTACCAAAGGTATTTTTACCGCGTACTGATACCTGCGGCTCCTGGCCAGGCTGGCCGGTGCCAACGATGGTAATACCCGACACCTGTCCCTGCAGCTGGTTGGCGATCTGGGAAGTAGGTTGTTTGGTGAGATTTTCCACTTTTACAACGGAGATGGCGCCAGTCAGATCTTTTTTCTTCTGGCTGGCATAACCAGTCACGACTACTTCTTCGAGGGAACCTACTTTTTCCGCAAGCAGGATACTGATAGGGCCAGCGCCGATCACCGCTTCCTGGGGATCATAGCCTACGAAGGAGAAGATCAATGTTTCTCCTGATTTAGCCTGAATGTTGAAATTACCTGAAGGATCTGTAGCGGTGCCCCTGTTGGTACCTTTCACAGATACAGAAACACCGGGTAGCGGATTGCCGGATGCCTTATCAGACACCTTTCCCGTATATTTCGTTTGTGCGACTACGTTACTACCACACAATAGTAGCAGTATGCCGCATAGTAGTACGGCAAGTCTTTGGTAGAAATGTTTTTTCATAACGTGGTTTAAGGGTAACGTTTTAAAAAAATCGGTTAAAAAATAGAGTACCTGTCTTGTATGTTCTCTTGCCTGCAGACAGTTCTTTGCATAACAATCCCGTTTCTGCCGGCATAGGTGGCGGCAGGACATATAGGGGCAGTATGAAAAGACATTATTTCTCCATCACCACCGTAGGATGCAATACAGTAGCGACACAAACAATAACTGTCTGATCAACAATTAAAACCAATTCGTTAAAGGATGCAAGACATGGATGCGGACATGTTTACACCGGGTTGTTCAATACATTTTTTTAATGCACTTTTTTTTGTCCGAAATCGATAATCTTTTTTTTGATAATGATCTAGTGAGAAACGGTTCAGTTTAGTACAATGCTTTCTGACTTCAGATTTTGGTTCTCACGTGGAATTTTTATTACAATAAGCCGAATATATAACAATAAATTAGCCCAGTCAAGTGTTTTTTTAACATTTCTCTAAATAAAAAATTTACTGCAGGCACTTCTAACAGTAATCCGCATCCGCGGGATAAAAAAGTATAATAGTTTACAGTTAAAAAAGTATAAACACCTGATACTTTTATGTATGTTTAATGCTTAATTTTCATGGCATGAAATTCTTCAACATTTTCTTCTGTGTCATCTTTATCATTTTCGCCGGATTACAATATAATGATCCCGATCCCTATGTATGGATGCCCATTTATCTGTTTGCTTCCTGGTGTTGTCTGATGGCTGCACGACAGCGTTTTTACCGCCGCTGGTACCTGGTGGGCATTGCTGTATATTTCGTATATGCGCTCTATTTATTCTTTACCAAAGATGGGGTGATAGACTGGATGTCTCAACATCAGGCGGAGAATATTGCACAGACCATGAAAGCGGAAAAGCCCTGGATAGAAGAGACCCGGGAGTTTTTTGGATTATTTATTTGCATCGCTGTTTTAGGCATTAACTATTTTTATTCCAAAAAGAAATCATGATATGAAAAAAGAAGCCATTTCACCCGATCCGGAATATTTTGGCCGTTACATCAATCAGGTACCAGACCTTACCATACGCGAAGCTTTGGACGCCTCTCTGCAGGAGCTGCAGGCCCTGGATATGACCAGGCTGACATCACTGGCAGACTATGCTTACGCACCTGGTAAATGGACTGTAAAAGATGTATTCCAGCATATCACCGATACAGAGCGGGTGTTTGCCTATCGTACCCTGTTATTTGCACGTAATGATAAAAGTGCGGCTCCCGGTATGGATCAGGACCTGTATGCCGAGAATACATTTGCCAGCAACCGTTTCCTCGCAGAAATCATGGATGAGCTGATAGCAGTAAGGAAATCTACCATCGCGCTGTTCAGCAGTTTTCCGGATGAAGCCCTGCTGAGATACGGTACCTGCTGGAAGTACCAGATGAGCGTACTGGCTATGGGCTTTACCCTTGTCGGACATCAGATACATCACCTCCGGATTCTCCACGAAAGATACCTGTAATACAAAGGGACTAACATTTATGTTAGTCCTTAACAATTACATCTCCTCTTCTTTAAACCAGGCTACCACTCTAGCTTTGCAGACATAAAATCAATTTTTATGAAACGTCTGGAAAATAAAGTAGCCCTGGTAACAGGAGGTAGTCGTGGCATCGGTGCCGCAATAGTAAAAAGACTGGCAGAAGAAGGAGCCGCTGTAGTTTTCACTTATACCAAAGGAGCAGAGAAAGCAGCTGCCATCGTTGCAGAACTGAGCAACAAAGGACTGCGCAGCCTCGCTATCGCAGCCGACAGCGCCGACCCTGCCGCTAATACTTCCGCAGTAGAACAAACCATCAAAGCATTCGGGCGTATAGACATTCTCGTTAATAATGCCGGCGTTGCTGTTCTGAAACCTTTTGAGGATTATACCGTTGAAGAATACAACTGGACCATGGACATCAATGCCCGTGGCGTGTTTATCACTTCACAGGCAGCCGCTAAACATATGGGTAAAGGTAGCCGTATCATCACCATCGGCAGCTGCATGGCCGACCGGGTAAGCGGTCCTTACGGCACCCTTTATGCGATGAGCAAATCCGCACTCACCGCCTTCAACAAAGGCCTTTCCCGTGACCTCGGCCCCAGAGGCATTACTGTCAATCTGGTACAGCCAGGCCCTATTGATACCGATATGAACCCTGCCAACAGCGAACATGCCGATGCACAAAGAAAAAACATCTCCCTGGGCGAATATGGTACCGGAGAAGATATTGCAGCACTGGTATCTTTCCTGTCCTCTGCTGAAAGCGGTTATATTACCGGCACCGCCATCACCATAGACGGCGGCACCAACAGTTAATAACGCTGGGCACCCACCAGCACATAATACATATAATCTGTATTAGGCCCATCCGTGATACCCAGGTGGCGGCCCATGGTCACCACCTGGCCCCGATGGTAAGCGGTATGATTTATAATCTGAGGCAACATCTCATAACCCGGGATATTAAAATCACCAACAAAAGGGATCGTTACCAGATAAGGGTGTTGTAATTGTTCCGCTGTCATGGAGGATACCAGTTCCATCAGCTCTTCTGATACAGCCACTACTTCGGCCAGCACCTCTGCCACGGACTCCTCGCATATTACCGGCCCATAGGTCAGATCAGGATGTTCGCCGCGGAGGTTTTTTATCCACCAGCTGGCAGTGCTCAACATGTGCTTCAGCGTATGTTTGATAGTCGGAAAGCTGGACACCACCTCTTTTTCCAGTAAAGCAGGGTCCTGTTTCTGCAGCCAGGTTATCATTGTTTGATCAGCCCATAAATTGTAAGCAGCATAACCTTTGGCGAATTCAGCCAGTGAAGTGGAATGGGTTTCTGTAGTAGTCTGTATCATAGTGTGAATCATTTACAATACAAAGAAACACCCCTCTTGTGACAGCATTATGTCAGTAGTATTTATGCCTTCTCAAAAGTTTTATAAGTAATAATAATATAAACCCCATATCCTGCTAAAAAACATTCCTGCTGTCCGGCATATTTTATGATTCCGCCAGCCTCATCATTCTAAATATTTATCTATCAACCAGTTAACCTCATTCACGCTGAAATTCTTCAAAAAAAATTTGCACGAATAAAAAATACATTTACCTTTGTTGTATATACAACAGTAGTAACTGTAATTATGAGACTGGAGGATGAAATAAAACAGGTAAAATTTAAAAGTGACTATCAGCGAGCCATGCTAAACATCGTTTTTACGGCAAACTGGCTGGAAGTAGGCATTTCAAAGATATTGAAGCATTATGACCTGTCTTCCCAGCAATACAATGTACTGCGCATATTGCGTGGCAGCAGGCCCAATCCGTTGAACCTGCTGGACATACAGGAGCGTATGATGGATAAAATGAGCAATGCCACCCGCCTGGTGGAGAAGTTGCGCCAGAAAGGGCTGCTGACCCGTATTCAGTGCCCGTCTAACCGCCGCAAGGTAGAGATTGAAATTACGGATAAAGGCATGGAAGTATTACGGGAGCTGGATCCGGCCGTAGAGAAGAATGATGAGTTTCTAGCTCAAAAAATGACGAAGGAAGAAGCCCATCAGTTGAGCCATCTGCTGGATAAACTACGCGGCTAATTTTTTTGCCCTAACAATTGTATATACAATATTTGTTCACACCTATAATTACAACACACACTTTTTAAACAACATTTTATGTTAAAACGATTATTGCAAACCGATGATAACCTTACTTCCTTCATCATCCGTATCACCGTAGCCCTTGTAATGCTGCCACACGGTCTTCAGAAACTGGTTGGTATGTTTGGTGGTTATGGCTTTAAGGCAACGATGAACTTCTTCACCTCCAACGGCACCCCTGCTGTCCTGGCTTTCCTGGTGATCATCACTGAAAGCATCGGTGCTTTGCTGATCCTCTTCGGTTTTACTACACGCCTGTGGGCCCTGATGCTGACAGTCATCATGCTCGTAGCTACCAATATGCACTCCGCCAACGGTTTCTTTATGAACTGGGCCGGTACCCAGAAAGGAGAAGGGTTTGAATACCATCTGCTGGTAATCGGTATCTGTATTGCCCTGATCGTTAAAGGTGCAGGCCGCTGGTCTGTAGACCGTCAGCTGACCAAATAATTTTTTTAATTCTTTTCAATAAAACAACAACAAAACATGAAGAAAGCGTTTTTTTCTACCGCCCTCCTGGTATTAGCCAGCATTGCCTCTTTTGCACAGGTTAAATGGAATGCAGATCCGGCACATACCGCCATCATCTTTAGTGTAAAACACCTGGGCATCAACTTTGTACAGGGTCACTTTGCCAAATTCAATGGCACTATTGAAACTGCAGACAGCACCAACTTTCAGAATGCAAAAGTAGAATTCACCGCTGATGTGAACAGCATCAACACCGGCATCGAACAGCGTGACAACCACCTGAAAACCGATGACTTCTTCAATGCGACGCAGTTCCCTGAGATCAAGGTAAAAAGCGTTTCCTTCAAAAAAATAGCAGGCAACAAATATGTAATGCTGGCCGATGTGACCATGCGCAACACTACTAAACGTGTACCCTTTGACGTTACTTACAACGGTGTTGTAAAAGACCCATGGGGACTGTGGAGAGCAGGTTTCACCGCCAAAGCAACTGTTAACCGCCTGGACTTCGGTGTAAAATATGCCGACAAATTAGCTACCGGTGTATACGCAGTAGCGCCTACCGTAGATATTCTGGTAAACGCAGAAATTGTTAAGCAGTAATTGGTGAGCATATAAAGGAACATGATAACAAAGCGGCAAAGGATTCTTTGCCGCTTTGTTGCTTTATGATAAAACAGTAGATTTGCTGGCATTCAAAAAAACTATCCGTCCATGGCCGTCGGCAACATTTTCCTCGGTTCTGTAAAAAAATTCAACCAGCAGCAGATAGAAACCCGGTTTACATTAGTGATACTACCCCTCATACCACAGTACTCCATGGTAGTAGTAGGGAAAGAAAAAAGCGGGCGGGAAGGTTTCAGGATTAAGCTACACCGGCAAAGTGTGATTGCGGGTTATCTTCGTTCACCCCTTACCGTAGGCAGCCTGACTGCCATCCTGATAGCGGGAGACAGGCCCGGTACCTTATCAATCACGATAGCGGTACTGCTTACGCTTGCAGCGTTGTATATGCTGTTTTTATACGGCCACACCCGACAGGAAGAAAAGGAAGAACGAGCGCTGATGCAGGAACTCACTGGTATTGCAGCAATGGCCAGCTGGTTTGATGAAGAAAGTTGTCAGGTCCAGTATAATGCTATCAATGACAGCTATAAAGACAACTACGCCAACAATAATTGGAAAACGGATCTGCAAAACAATAATATCAACTATCAGAAGATGCCACTGATCTATGGCCTGGCTATTTTCAATGCCACCATACATCCATCGGATGAAAACCGTGCTTTGCGTAACAAAGCTAAAATGTTGTATGATGGCATGAAAAAAGTATACGGATAAGGTTGTTTATTTCTTTTTCTTCTTTTTCTTTTTCAGTTTATCCATCTCCTCGTGGTGCTGATCTATCAGCAGCTGCCAGTTATCATTCGGTACTTCTTCCGAGAAACGGATGGTTTCCTGGTAGTCACCTTTATTGATTTTCATCTCTGTGATTTCTTTACCGATAAATTTCTGGATGTCTGCCAGCAGCGGCTTTTCTTCGGTACTGCAGAAAGAAACGGCCTGTCCTTTTTGTACGCCACGGCCGGTACGGCCTACGCGGTGTACATAGTTTTCGGGGACGTCGGGCAGGTCGTAGTTAACCACATAATCTACGTTGGGGATATCGATACCACGGGCATTTACATCGGTGGTGATCAATAAGGGCACTGCACCTTCTTTGAATTCGCTCATCACCTGGAGGCGGTCATCCTGCTCCTTGCCACCGTGCATGGCCAGGGAGCTGATACCTACACGCGCCATAGCAGCCACCACTCTTTCGGCCCTTACTTTGGTACGTACAAACACCAGTATTTTTTTGCCGGGAAACTCCCTTACCAGGCGTTCCAGGAAGAAACGTTTATCGTCCATTTCCACGTAGGCCACGGCGTGGCTCACGTTTTTGGATACCGGGTCTTCCGGGGAGATCTGGATACGGATAGGGTTGTTGACTACCGAATATGCCAGGTCTTTGATGTCTTTATCGAGGGTAGCGGAAAAGAACAGGGTTTGGTGATCGCGGGGGATATGTTTGATCACATCGCGGATATCGCGGATAAAGCCCAGGTCGAGCATATGGTCGGCTTCATCGAGAATCAGCGTTTGTACCTTACTGAGGTCGAGGTGTCCCTGATTGATCTGGTCGAACATACGGCCGGGGGTGGCAATGAGCACGTCTACCCCTTTCTCCAGGAATTTAACCTGTGGTTCCTGGTCAACGCCGCCTACCATAGCCAGGATGCGGAGTTCGGTGAATTGAGCGATCTGTTGGAACACGCCGGCTATCTGAATGGCCAGTTCGCGGGTGGGCACCATTACCAGACACTTCACTTCATACTTGCCTTTCCGGGAGCGCCGTTCCTGCTGATGAAGCCGGTGGAGCACCGGAATGGCAAATGCAGCCGTTTTGCCGGTGCCTGTCTGGGCAATGGCCATCACATCATCTCCCTTAAGAATAGAAGGAATCGCTTTGTACTGGATGTCGGTAGGACGTTTAAAGCCCAACTCAGCCAGGCTCTCCTTGATGTCAGGAGATATATTGTACTGTTCAAATTTCATTTACGCCGGTTATCTGCGGCGAAGATAAACCAATTACCGCACGCAAAGAAGGAAAGCGCCGGAGCCGGGGGAGAAAGCCCTCCGGCTCCGGCGCTTTAACCGGGATATGATCAGGATTTGACCAACTGTATTTCCATATTCAGTTTCACTTCATCACTCAGTACGATACCGCCGGCTTCAGTGGTGGCATTCCAGCGCAGGCCATAGTCTGCGCGGTGTAAGCGGCCTTTCAGCGCAAAGCCTGCTTTGTGCTGGCCCCAGGGGTCTACGGTAGTACCACTATGCTCCACCTCCAGCTCAATAGGGTGGGTTTGGCCTTTGATGGTCAGTTCGCCCACCAGCTTATAGTTCTCCCCATCTATTTTTTTAACTTTTTTAGAGACGAAGCTGATTTTAGGGAAAGTAGCAGCATCAAAGAAATCGCCATTGCGGAGATGTTCATCCCGCTGCTGGTTTTGGGTGTCGATACTGTCTGCTGCCGCTTCGAAGGAGATAGAAGCGTCATGAAAATCGTCGCTCTCTGTTTGTACACTGCCGGAGAAGCGTGTAAAGTAACCACTCACATTGGTGATCATAAGATGTTTTACTTTGAATCCTATTTCACTGTGTGATTCATCAATTTTCCAGTTAGTCATAGCACATTGTTTTTTTTATGTTTCAAAGACATAACAAATTTAGGTCCTGACACGCCTACGGATGTTGGATAAAATACCGGAAATGATGTACTATTTGCACGCGGAGGATAATTTAATGTGGGAAATTTTAACATTATTTCTACATATGCTTTAATTTTAGTAACAACTACGCACCTATGCCGTTCACGATTTCACATATCGCCATTGTTCTGCCTCTCACGTGTAAACACCGTCCTTACCTTTCGTTGACCGGCCTGATGATCGGTGCTATGGCGCCGGATTTCCTCTATTTTGTATTATTCAATCCTTATTTTGACGGAGGACATAGCTGGTGGGGCATTTTTGCATATGATATTCCATTGTCGCTGGCGCTGGCCTTTCTGTATCACGAAATAGCCCGGCCTGCGCTGGTCCGTTATCTGCCAGCCTGGGCAGGGTCGAGGCTGCATCATTTCCGGTATTTCCACTGGGGGAGCTATTTCAGGCGGCATTATCTGGTAGTGACCGGCTCCATCATTGCCGGTACCCTGTCACATTTTTTCCTGGATGCCTTTACACATGGGAATGGTTACTTTGTACAGCTGATGCCCTTCCTGCAGGGAGATGTACAGGTATTCGGACAGACGATGGAAGCATGGTATCTGATGCAGTATATCACGTCACTGGCTGGCCTGTTGCTGCTGTTTTATTTTTTCATGAAGATACCTGCCGATCCGCTTCCTGCCGGGCAGCCGGCGCGAAACAAGGTCGTATTCTGGCTGCTGACAATCGTCGTTACCAGCATTATCCTACTGCTTTATCAACAGCAGCCCCTGCTGTACCGTAAAAGTATCGACTACCTCGCTATTGTGATGGCTGCTATATTTTATGGATTCTTTGCCGTAGTATTGGGCAAAAAACTAACCAGGCTATGACCAGATACGTTGCCTTTCTGCGGGCAGTTAATGTGGGGGGAAGACAAGTGAAGATGGAAGTACTCAGAGAACTATTTTCACAGGCAGGGTTTAAAAACGTAAAGACCTATATACAAAGCGGGAATGTGATCTTCGACAGCAGCAGTAAAGACTGTGCCTCGCTGGAGAATAAAATAGAGCAATTGCTGTTGAAAAACCTGGGATTTGATGTACCTACCTGTATACGATCTACAGCTGAACTAAGCGCTGTGGTGGACAACACCCCTTTCCCCGGTATTATCCCCAATAAAGAATTACAGATTTATGTAGCCTTCCTGCAGACATGGCCCGGCAAAGAAGCCATCGCCATCCTGGAGACCATGCAAAACGATATAGAAACCTATCGTATCAACGGCCGGGAAGTATATGTGCTGACAAAAAAAATCGAGGGCGGCAATCCCTTCTCCAACAATTTCCTTGAAAAAAAGCTGCGCCTTGTGGCCACGACCCGTAATTGGGCCACCATCCAGAAAGTGCTGTTGTGATTGAGGGATTTAGGCAGCATTTAAATCATAAATCCTAAAACAGGTTTGTGTCAGGCCATTGTGTAGTGGTATCGTTCACAGCCTTCCAGATCAATCCGTCCAGATCGTTATAGAAAGCTTTGTTGGTACGGGTATTACATAACAGTACCCAGTTAAACCCTTTAGCGGCACGTACTATTTCGCTGGCAGTACCGGGCAGGGAACCGGTATGCCACCAGTTGTTCCAGCTGTTGACTGCCCAGCCCAAAGCATAGCCCGGATTAGCTACAGAGCCGGTCGTCATGGTTTTGGTGCTTGCATGAGAGAGCAGGTCGGGGTGGGTATCAAAACCATCAGTGGCCGCCAGGAAGCGGGCCAGTCCGGTAGCGGAAGCGATCCAGCCGCCATGGGAGTCCATCCTGGACAGATTAAAACCATAAGGTTGTTCCTCCCGGTCGTAATACACTACTTCACCGGCTTTCCTTTCTGACAGTGTATTTCCGCCGATGGCCATGTCTGTGATGCCCATCTGTGCACATACAGCATCCTGTACATATTGTGCATAACTTTTGCCCGTTACCTTTTCTATCACACGTCCCAGCACACAATAGCCGAAATTGGAATAGGCGTATACCTTGCCTGGCTGATACTTCAGCGGCCGCTGGTCGAGGGTGCGGGAGATCAGCGTATCGGCAGTCCATTCCGGATGGCTGAACATAGGGTCCTGTGCATCGTTGGTCCAGCCGCCAGCCGTATGTTCCAGCAGCTGCTGCACCGTTATTTCCTGCAGCCATGCTGAATAGGGCTTGCTACCGTAAACGGTGCCCAGCAAGGCACCCGGGCCGAATACCTTGCGATGGAGAGACAGGCGTCCTTCTTCCACCAGTTTTAGTATAGCCACTGCCGTTATACACTTGGATACGCTGGCAATACGGAAACGGCTATCCGCAGTTACCTTTTCGCCGCTGCTTTTATCGGCCACACCATACCCCCTGGCATACACCAGCTTCCCATTACGTGTGATGGCCACCGCCATACCCGGCACTTTATATTTCGACATAAACGCTTTGACAGCGCGGTCTACCTGCTGTATCTCCTGGGCATTGGCCGAAACAGCCCACCACAGGCTGAGTATCAATAAAACACTATTTATTCTGAAGGGCATTTTCATCATCCGTAAGATAAATCAAAAAGTATCCTGTACCGTTAAATTTAGTTTATGAATCGCAGTAGCCCGGCTAAAGGTTATTAGCGGGCAACTGAATATCGTATCTTGCAGTTTACCGAACATTCAAAATAATATTCATGATGAAACGTATCCTTATCTTCCTGCTGGGAGGCAGTCTCCTGAGCGTTGGCAGCAACGCACAACAGAAAACAGATGTGCAGGCCCACCGTGGCGGCATGGGGCTGATGCCGGAAAATACTATCCCTGCCATGCTGAATGCTGTGAAACTGGGTGCCCGTACCCTGGAACTGGACTGTATTATCACAGCAGACAATAAGGTGGTGGTATCGCATGATGCGTATATGTCAGCAGAGTTCATGCGTAAACCCGATGGCAGTGATATCACCAAAGAAGAACAAAAAAAGCTGGTGCTGTTTTCCATGACTTACGACAGCATCCGTAAATATGATGCCGGCACCAAACCGCACCCGCGTTTTCCACAGCAGCAGAAAATGCTGGTTCACCGCCCACTGCTCACCGATCTGATAGACAGTGTGGAAGCCTATGTGAAACTACATCATCTGAAACCGGTATACTACAACATGGAAACCAAATCCGAAGCTAATGGCGACGGCATCTACAATCCGGTACCAGCCGTATTTGTAACCCGTGTAATGGATATCATCAACCAGAAAAAAATCGCTGGCAGGGTTACCATTCAATCGTTCGATATCCGGACTTTACAGGTGCTTCACAAAACTTATCCTAAACAAAAAACAGCCCTGCTGATAGGCAATCAAAAGTCTTTCGCAGACAATATCACTGAACTTGGATTTGTGCCGGACATCTACAGTCCCAACTTCAACCTGGTAACAGCAGACCTCATCAAAGAAGCACACGCCAAAAAAGTACAGGTACTGCCCTGGACAGTGGACGAAGAAGCTGATCTGCAGCGGATGTTGTCGCTCGGTGTTGATGGTATTATCACCAACTATCCCGACAGGCTTATCAAAATCGCCGGCAGCTACCAGCGTTAAAATAATTTTTGTTCCCGGGGCGGATGCACCGGGAACAAAACATTCACAGGTATTGTTATCAAGCAGTAGTAGTCCTTATCATTTCAAAACATTAAACCGAATAATAATGGAAATAGCTGCTGTAGCCCGTGAAGAACGGAGCTGGCTTACATTACCGGACGGGCCCCGGCACCCTGCAGTCCTGATACGCCATACTGATATGGCGGGAGCTGCTTTACCTCTTAACCTCTTCTCTCCATCTTCTTTCGGCAATTACCCCATTGCATCCGGAAACAATGTTTTTAAAAACCACCGAACAGTACAGGGGCTGCCAACCGCAGCCATGATTCATCGGTTAGAACGGCAGGCAAAATCAGGTTCCACCGTGTGTGATATGCGGGATCGTTTTATGTCCCTCCCAGGGTTGCGTTATCAGCAAGAAAAATCAGTGCTGATACAACCTCAGTCATAAGAATCGGTGAATAATCTTCTTACACATATTTTTATTCATATATTATAGATTATCATCACAACAAATTGATAATCTGAATTTTAGATACCTTTGCAGCCAAATAAACAGGATATGAAAAGAATGTTAACAACCTCACGTTACTGGATATACGCTGTGTTGGCCATCGCTTTTATGGCTTCCTGCGCATCTTCAAAAAAGAGTTCCAGTCCGCATGTTTATATGAACAAGCAGTACAAGGAATTAAAGGATGTATTGAATCAGGCGGAAGTAAGTATTATCAATGACAGTGTGAAAGTTATATTTCCCAATAATGTACTGTTTGCTTCTTCATCAGATCAGTTGAAGGAAGAGATCAAGCCTACCTTCGGGCGTTTTGCAGCGATACTGAACAAGTATAACAAAACCAAGATACTGATCACGGGGCATACCGACAGCACCGGCACGGCCAGTTATAACCGGGAGTTGTCTGAGAAACGTGCGGTGAGTGCCAAAGCACTGCTCGGAGAATACAAGGTAAATAATGACCGTATGTTTACCTGGGGACTGGCAGACCGCCATCCTATTGCTACCAACAGCACAGAAGAAGGGAAAGCGAGAAACAGAAGGGTAGAATTTGTAATTCTTTACGATGTAAAAGAATAGCCTCCGCTAAAATATGTAATGGCCGCATCTTCCCGGATGCGGCTTTTTTTTTGTAGTTAACTTTTACCGATCAATCGTTTCCGGTGGGCGGTGCCCCATTCTGTCAGCGCCAGGATCAGGGGTTCTATGGAATGTCCGTATTCGCTGATCTGATAAATGGTGGTGGCTGGATTATCAGTATCAGGAACTCTTTCCAGCAGTTCGTGTTGCTCCAGTTCCTGCAGTGTTTTGGCCAGCATCCGTGGAGTGATGTTTTTAATATCCCGTAGCAACTCATTAAACCTTCTGGGGCTTTCGCAGAGCGCTACCACTACTGGTATTCTCCATTTGCCGTTCAGCACGTCCACTGCATCGATGACGGGCCTGATATGTTCCAGACATAATTTTCCTGTACTCATGTAACTATACTTTATGATACTACTATCACCGATGATAGCCCGGCTGTTTCGTACATGCTGTTATCTAATTTTGCCGGTACCAAAAAACTAACACTATGAAAATTGTTTATTACGTATTGCTGGTACTGCTGACAGCATTGTTCTGCTTTGCCGGGATTGCAAAGTTACAGGATCATCCGGTACACTGGGCTGTTTTTGAAAAAGCCGGCTATTCCAGAGTGTTTTTTCATGGGATTGCAGTGATGGAGCTGCTGATAGCAGCAGGGGTATGGTGGCCCGCTATCCGGACTTATGCACTGGCAGGTATGTTTATGATCATGATTGGCGCCGTGGTAACGCATCTTAAAAGCAATGATGCAGCCTGGCATTATATTGTGCCGGTACTGGTGATGGGCTGCTGCTGGTGGTTATACCGCCAACAGTTGAGCTAAAGATTGCTATGGCTGTCCGGCCGGCAGCCAACAATATAACACTGCTGTCTGTTAAAGAAAGGGGATTTCTTAAACACCTTAGCGCCATGAAGAAAATACTGTTTTTTCTGCTGTTGATGCCCGCTTTCTGTTTTGCACAACAAACTGACAAACTGTTGTATGGATATGCCTATGTGATGAACCATGATGGCAATATTGGTGGAGGCGTGGTCTGCAATGTAGAATTATGGAATATCGTTAATATAGGGCCGGGCGTAGAGGTGACCTCCTTTGAAGATCATGGCATGATTCCCGTGTTTATAGACATGAAGATCAAATACCGCTTTGATCGTGTTCATATCTCCCCCTATATTACCGGGCAGTTCGGTTATAACAGCTATAACGTCAAGCAGATAGAGAACCTGACGACACCTTCCGGCATACAGGCGGTTACTACCTTTAATAAGAGCGGTAAATATTTTTATGGTGCAGGGCTGGGTGTTATCTATCACTTTAAAAAAATCGGCGTGTATGCGTCCTATATTTACCGGGGATATGAGTATACTTTTCCGAAAGATATTAAGATAAATGACGAGTTCATAAATATTCCGGACCAATCTGTCAGTGCCAATCTTTTCGTTGTTGGCATTACTTTCTGAGTTTTCCCTGAAACAGGACAGCAGCTGTGAACTAGTAGCAGTCGTAGGTTGTAGCATTGTGATGATTTTTGAAACCCACTTGTCTGATGTTTAACCTGGTCAGGCGAGTCAATAACCTTCACCCAAAATCTTATCAATGAGACACACTAAAACCCTCGTTAACTCAGCTATTGCACTGTTGTTAACCATGACTGTCATTTACAGTTGTAAAAAAGCAGATCAGCCTGTAGTAGCACCTGAAAAACCTGTAGAGAAAGATCTTGTTGAAGATCACCTTACCATCACACCAGAACGTCAGAAGATCATCGACTTCTTCAACAAGAACAAAAATGCCAAAGGCGCAGCCACTGGCGCGGTAGCAGCTGTCAACTACCGTTCATTCACCGTTAACTATTCCGGAACTGTTCCCAGTGACATCAAAACACTGGTGAACGGAGAGATCGATCAGTTGTACAACACCAGTGTCACCTCCACTACCAAGCAGCGGATGACCGGTGCACCTATCAATGTGTATAACAGCCCAGGAACCGGGGATCTGTTTTATACTAACGGTAACGTATATATCGTAAACTTTGCCACATACCGTAGTGTGCACACAGGTCCTGGAAACGTAATTTTCCACGAACTGTTCCACTACCTGCACGACCAGTGGGTAAGTGGTGGATTCAACAACTCCGATATTTACAATCTGTGGTGGTGGTGCCGTAATTCCGGCGTATACCCTGCTGGATCTTATGTATTGAGCAATCAAGCCGAATACCTGGCGGTATCTGCAGAAGCCAAATACTGCAATACCAACAGGCCTCCTTACAATGCCAGCACACTGGCAAGCTCTGATCCTAACTGCAGCAGCTATCTGTCAAATAATTTCTAAGCACAATCATCTTCAGTTCCCCGTCATGTTCCGTCGACAGCCGGCCATGGCGGGGAATATTTATATCGTGATATCAGGATTTTGGAAGGGAGCAAAAAATAACTCAGCTGTTACCGTTTGAAAAATAAAAACAGAGGGTGAATGGACATCAGTCAATCAACTGTCCGTCAGGGGTAGCTTTACCAGCTACTATCGGGAATGGGTGCGATCGTCAAAATTAAATTTTCTTAACTTTTGGGTTACCGCTGACTTCAGGTAACCCAAAAGTTACACATGATGGCGAAGTAAAATCCGGTAACGGCTGGCTCAGGAATATGCAAAAGATAGCTGTACACATCAACACATCGAAAGAATGGACCCACAAACCTCTGACGTCTTTCAGGCTATTTCCGACCCAAGCAGAAGACAAATATTAAAACTGCTTTTCAAAAACAGCCTGACTATCAACGCGCTGGCCGACAACTTCGACGTGAGCAGGCCCGCCGTTTCCAAACATATCAAAATACTGGAAGGTGCAGGATTCATCTCCATACAAAATATAGGACGGGAAAGATATTGTAGCCTTAAAAAGGATGGCTTCAACGAACTACAGGACTGGATTGATTTCTACGATACATTCTGGGAAACGAAACTGCACAATCTGGTATCATTACTGGAAGATAAAACACATAGAAATGAAAACAGCCCTCAGCGGCAATGATTATCATCGCGGCATGATAACTATGTCTGCCATTCATAGTTCATTACCATCCGGCCATCCAGCATAGCGGTTGTACATCAGCCGCCTTTTGATTATCTTCAGAATAAAAAATGAAATACCTCGTAGCAACTGCTATGCTTTGCCTTGGGCTCTCCTCGTATCTGCAGGCACAAACCAATACCAATAAACTACCGGAAGACCTCATGCATTTCTTTACCGGTAACTGGAGCGGGGAAGGGGAATTCAGCAACGGCCGGAAAATAGCAGCAGACCTCAGTTTCCAGCTCTCTCTGGACAGCAGCTGGATCATGTATGAACATACAGATAAAGCTCCCAACCACTACAAAGCTCACTCTATGTGGGGCATCGATGCACAAACCGGACAGTTTGCAGCATATGCATTTGACAACTTTCAGGGTCATCGGAAATTTGACAGCAACGGCTGGAAAAACGGGAAGCTGATACTTACCTGCAACACCTTTTATCCAAAGACAGGCGTACAGTATCAGCATTTCATCTATGAGAAACTATCTGATCAGTCTTTCAAAATGACTTATGAAACCAGCAACGATGGTATCACGTGGAGAATGATTGACTATCTGACCTTTACCAGGAAATAACCTCCGCTGCCCCTAAGTACCTATCCCGAAACCCTATTGCCCCTTTAGGACAAGCCACCTGTTTTGAGCAACTATATCTGTAAATGATCAATATGCCACGTACCTTAAAAGCCCTTTACTACAGTCATGGGCCGCCACTATGCTCTGTAACCGCCCATTATTTTCAATTCATTCTTTACCTCAAAATACTTTTACATGACAACAAAACCCGCCGGTTTCCAGCGATACTGGAAACTATTATTTGCCATTGTGTGCTTCATTTTATTGCATGGCAGCACCTGGGCAGGTAACCGCCCCACTCAGAACACCTGGACTGTCCAGGTTGTGGCCATCAGAGGATTTGACCAACACGCCGATTCTATTTACTTTCCACAGTACAACACAGTCAACGGGACCTGTGTACGCCGATTTATGTTCAGAGTATATATCGGCGATACCATCACCCTCGTATTACACAAAAATCCAGACATTAACAACCCACCTGTTTATGATGTAGACCTTTACTCCAATGATACTTTACAAACTGCCAACTTCTATAGTCACCTGGCAGTGGATGATACCGTCAGATTTGTGTTTCATGAAAAATCAGTAAAACGTTTGTCCTTCTGGTATAATGACGGATCGACAGATCTAAATCCTGCCAATGTTACTTTTACTGTCATTCCCAAAATAGAAAAAGTATGGGTGGAAGCACCTGAAATCTGTCCGAAAACCTTCATCAAAGCGGGAGCTGATTATCATTTCAACGTAAAGACCTGGCCTTATTCTCTGAAAGATGTGTTGAACAATGCACCTTTGGTTCCTTATTATGTTAACGCGAATCATCAATGCGAATACATTGAACAATACCAGGCATCTATCTCCTGTGATGCCGTATGGGCCACTGTTCAGGGCGTAGGCGTCTATAGAGGCAGCAATTTCGATCCAGCCACGGCCCCTGACCCGACTGATCATTATTTTACCTACAATGATATGCTGATCCTGTTGCAATCGGGCAATCTCGGTCTGCCTGTGCAAATTAACGTTCGTGTGAATGACGGCATCCGCGAAATAGTGCTTCCGGCGCCGCTGGTAGTACAGTCTGACATCAGCCAGCCTGACCCTGGCAATAATATTCCTGGCAGCAGCTATCACCTGTACGACTATACGGTTACCGGCAATGAAGTATGGACACCCGGCAGCAACCCGCTCAACAACCTATACGGCACCGGCGGTAGCATCATCCGCATTGAACACGGGCTGACCATCCTTCCCGGCGCGTCCCTGAAAATCAAGGACATGAGCGTGGAGTTCGGACCGGAAGCCTATGCCCGCATTAAGGCAGCGCCTAACGCGTCTTCCTACGCAGGATTTTTAAAGCTCGAAAACGCTACCCTTACTGCCTTTCACCCATGCGGCATCGAAAAAGCCATGTGGATGGGCGTGATAGCAGAAGGCAACAACAGCCTTGACCAGAAGATGCATGGGGTATATAAGTACTATCAAGGTACACTCATGATGGACAAAAGTACTATCAGCTATGCAGTAGACGGCTTTATGAGTACTGATCTGAATAATTTTGTTCAAAAGAGTGGAGGAATCATTTTAGCTAATAACTGTCGTTTCTACAATAATTCCCGCAGCATCTCTTTCAACCATTATCTATATACCTATACCTTTAACGGGCAAACGTATAAGTCGCCGTACAATGCACATTTCTTCAACTGTGACTTCCTGGTAGACCGTGAATTAAGTGGTCCTTTCCGTGGCTTCATCTCCGGTTGGGAAGTGCGTGGTGTACAGATAAGCGGTTGCCGTTTCATCAACAGCTCCGGTGTAAAAACACCCTATAATTACGGCGTACTGGGAATGGATTTCGGTGTGACTATCGGGAATTATGGTTCCATCCCCTGCCAGTTCACCAACCTCGACGAAGCAGTAACCGTGCAGGCCACCAGCCCCACCTATGGTTATCTGAAGGTTACAGGCGCCACCTTCGACAATAATAAAAAGGGGGTATGGGCACAGGGCCTGATCGTACCGCAGATACAGTACAATACGTTTAATGTGCCGAAGGGCATTCCGCCGTCACCGGGAGCACCGGGCTTTTTAGGGAATATTGGTGTACAGGTAATGGGAGGCAGCGGTTTCCGGATCAGCGAAAACAGCTTTAAAGGTGATTATCCGTTTTATAATGTAGGGGTGCTGGCATGGAATACCGGATCAGGTAATAATGTGGTACAGCGAAACACCTATAACTACATTGGTACCGCCAACCTGAGCAACTACAGGAACCGGGCTATTCTGTTTGCGCCTAAAGGTCTGCTGGGATTGCAGTTTCGCTGCAACACCAACAAAGCAGTACTGTATGACATTGTAGCCCGGGGTGCCAATCCAATATTCGATGGCATGGCCTCCAGTCAGGGTAGCGCAGGATTTGCCACTGCCAACATATTAAGTTATGGTGGCGGTTACCAGGAAGTTTACAACCGTATAGATGAGGTAGGGAAGGTCAACTATTACTACAATGCCAATACGGTCAATCAGCAGCCCATGAACTATCATACTAACAACGTTAAAATTTTTGCGGTCACCGGCAGTAAAAATAATTGTCCGGAAGACAAAGATCAGTCATGGGAAGACCCTACCGTCCCATTCCCTACCATACCTCCTTACGCGCTTCACCGTATGCTGGCAGATACCACCAACGATCTTTGTACCGACAGCCTGAAATTCTATCTGGGCCAATGGCAGGACCCATATGCGGATCTGGCTTATGTGGACCTGTTGATCGATAATGGCAACATCCCCGAAGCCAATACCACCTATAACAGTATTGTATCCAAATATCAGCTGGCCGGTGATGAAGCTGAAGAATTCAACAACTGGGGCCGCAACCTCATCTCATTGCGCATAGCACTCGCAGGTAAAGGACTGACCGGAAAAGACCTCACTGCCGACCAAGTCAACACACTTCAAACGATTGCTACCAAAGCTTCCATGTGGGCCAGACTCCGCGCCCAATCCTGGTTACGTCTGTTCGATAATCGTATTACAGATAACACCATACTATACCCGCTGGAAGACAGCAGTACGGTCCGCAAACTACAACAAGCCGTAACGGAAGCCCGCACAGAAAACAGCGTATATCCCAACCCGGTAACAGATGTTTTACAGATAAGTTATGCTGTCAACAAAGAAAACAGTATTGTATTCCTTGAACTCACAGATATGACAGGTAAAATAGTGATGCGCAGACAGCTGCGTAATCGTACCGAACAGATTAACACCACAGGACTTCCGGCGGGTACTTACCTGTACCGTGTTTTGGAAGACAGGAAAGTAGAAATGGAAGGAAAGATTATCAAACAATAAATCATCATCAAAAAAAGGGCGTCTCACTACAACATGCAGGAGACGCCCTTTCCATTTATTTATTTATTCATTCATTTAATCAATAACCTGGGTTCTGAACCAATGTCGAGTTCACATCTACTTCACGCTGTGGAACCGGAAAAACCAACCTGTTATTATTATATTGCATAGAGCCCACATTCAGCTGTAAACGTTTTACTGTCCAGTAGCTA